>JAABRT010000118.1 GCA_011390805.1 Gemmatimonas sp.
GAATAGTTAATCCACCAGAGGCCGCGTTGCCAGTCCTCCGGCACGGTTACTTGGCGAGTGCCACCTTCTCCACGTGCAGGTTCACACTGTGGTTGGCCCGCACACCAAACATTCCGTCAGGATTCACCGCCGCGCGCGGCAGCGTGTGTACCACCTTGCCGTTCACCAGAAACTGCACATTGGCACCGGCCGCCTTTACGGCCAGCACGTTCTTTACGCTCGCACCGCTGGTGGTGCTCCACTTCGCAATCGCCGCGTGATCAGTCCACGGCAGCAACGTGGGTGTCTCCGCGCCCTGCCGCTGCTTGATGATGAACTTGCCATCGTTACGCAGCAGAAAGTACGTGTACGCCTGGGTGTCAGCAGCCAGATCACGACCGCCCACAAACATGCCATAGCCCTCGCGGTCGCGACCCTTGGTGTCAAACAAATGCAGTGTGGCTTCCACCGTGAAATCACCGCGCGCCACGCTGTCAGGGTGCCACATGATGCCCGCCGGTCCCGTGGTTACATGAAAGCCGGGCTTCATGTCCTCAAACACCAGTGAATCGGCTCCGTGACCGGCGTGCTCACCCTTGTCAAAACGCACCTGCCAGCCGGCCGGACGACCCTGCGCGGCGGCCACCGCCGGCAACGCCAGCGCGGCGAAGAGCACCACCAACAAACCGCGATGTGCTTGCATGCAATCTCCCCGTAAAGTGGATCTCAATTGTGCGTATTTTTTGAGCGGCACGCCAGCGGCGTGCGACCACATGGCGTACCGACACCTGCGTCAGCGCTACGACAGGTGCACCGGTAACGCTACGGAGCCGGCTGCACCGTAACACGCTCGTACACGATGTCGCCACGGACAGTGCGCACATCAAGCGTGCCAACACCGCCGCTCATCGATGCAGCACCAGACGATAACGGCTGCTCACCACGCACCACGCCGCGCATTGCACGCACGGTGTAGCGAGAGCGCATCTGCTCCGTCCACCCGAGCGTCACGCGACCCGTGTGCACCGACACATTCACCGCACCACCCGCACTCGGCGCCGTTACCACACGCACATCACCGCGCACCGCATAAATGCTCGCGCGATCAACCACCGGCGCATCAAACGTGATACGACCACTGATCGTACGCAGCACTACCTGACCAAATGCTTTCGCATTCGGCGTGCCGTTTTCGCTCACACGTCGCGCGTACACCACTTCGTTGATTGTGTCATACGGCACGCTCACCAGCAACGCACCGGATGCCGTGCTGGCTTCAACACTGGGCACCGGTCCGATCACCGTGAGCGTGCCCTGCATGGTCTCACCACGCACCGCACCACGCACCGATTCCACGAGCAGGTTGCCGGCCGCTGTTGCCACGTCTACATCACGGTCAAACTCACTCACCACCAGCGACGCGGCCGCCGCACGCACCACCAGCGGCGACGACATGGGCACATAAATCTGCAGCTCACTGGGCGCTGCCAACCCGCGCGGTAATCCTTCTGCACGCAATCGCATTGTGTCGCCATCAGCGCGCATCACCCACGACTCGCCCGGCGCCAATCGGCCGCTTACATGCACCGAGTCGTATTGCCATCCGGTGATGCGCACCGAACCACTCTGCAATCGCACATGGGTGACGGAGTTCGCACGCACTGTCGCACCAACATCGACCGGCGTTTGTGCATGCAACAGCGACGCGCCTCCCAGCGCAGACAACACACTGAGCGCAACGGTGCGCGAAGCACGAGCGACGTATGTCCGCATCATCACACCGCTCCTTCAAACAGACGTACAGCGCGTGTCAGCAACGCCAACTTCTGTTCATACGCCTCACGCAACACTTCCAACGCGATAGCACGTTCGTCAGCGTTCCCCTCCGCCTCCGCCAACAAAAACTGCGCATCAGCAATCGCCGACTGCGTGGCCACCAACGCATCGCGCATGGCTGTGAGTGCCTTGTCAGGAAACACACCGGTGCGACGGTTCTGCTCAAGCGTTACGCGCCACTGCGCCTCCACGCGTTCCACATCGGCGTGCAAGGTCTGCAACTCGGGCGGCGGCTCACTCGGCACATTCTCTTCACACGCACCGGGAAAGCGCACGCAATCGGGGCGCGCGGGCAACAGCGCACGTTCTTCAGCTTCGCGCGTGGTATTGCTGGCCATGTAGATGCCGGCCGCGAGCGCCAGAGCGGCGAGCACCAGCATGTATTTCGGATTCTCGAGCCAGCTGCGCGTCGGCTCGCCGGCGGATGTCGGATTGTTGTCAGTCACCCGTACAAGATAGCCTGACGTAGCTCAGGCACTCAGCGCCGGCGCACCAATCGTGGCCAGTCTGCGCCGGAGTGCCTCCGTTGTACCGTTCATCAGCCGCTGCACGTCACGCTCCAGCAGTCGCTGGTCGGTAGACGCGCGCCGAGCCCGACGCAGCATGGCGTACTCTTTGGGTGTGAGCCCCACAGCCTCTTTGAAGCAGCGCTGCAGGTGACGAGCGCTCACGCCTACCAATGACGCGATGGTTGCCACCTGTTGATGGCCTTCCGTCGCGGCAATGGCGCGAATCGCGTCGCGCACCGCCTGGTCGGGCGGCATCGTCGTGTCGGCTGAATCAAAGAGCCAACGGTCAAGGGCCAGTGCTACCGCAGCCTGAACATCCGGGCCCTCAGCAAGGGGCGGAAAATCGCGCAGCGCCGACGTCACCCGGAGAGCGAGCATACGCAGTGGTTCCGCACCCATCCAATGGTGCGCCGGCCCCATCTGGTCGCGCAGCATACGCGCCGGCCGCCCAATAAACGACGCACCCATCTCGGGCCGAAAACGCACGCCCCAATACTGCATGTGCGACTGCACGGGTAGAGAGCAGGCTGTGCGTCTGGGACCCACGAGCGGCGTCGCGTGCGCCTCGCCATCGCGCAGCGCCAGCGCGACGGTGAGGCAGCCGTCCGGATGCAGCTCGTACTCGGTTTCGCCCAGAGGCAGCTCGCGTACCGTGAGCCCCCAATACGTGAGCGCCAGATCGTGCACCGCAGCGCCCGGCGCAAACTCCACGTAGGTGGGCGGCTGGGCGTTCATGCGATG
Organism: Gemmatimonas sp.; assembly: GCA_011390805.1. Classification (GTDB taxonomy): domain Bacteria; phylum Gemmatimonadota; class Gemmatimonadetes; order Gemmatimonadales; family Gemmatimonadaceae; genus JAABRT01. The sequence continues at coordinate 3,066 of JAABRT010000118.1, forward strand.
CGGTTGGGCGACGTGGGCGGTCTAGCCGCGCGGCGGCGCGGGCGGCCAGCTGGCGGTGATCAGGCTTTTCAGGCCACCACGCACATTGAAATCGCCCACCACCGTCATACGGCGCGGCGCGCATTTGGCCACGAGATCATCAAGAATCCGGTTCACGGCACGCTCGTAAAAGATGCCGTCGTTGCGGAAACTCCAGAAATACATTTTCAGGCTCTTGAGCTCAATGCAGTTCACATCGGGCACGTAGCTCAGACGAATGGTCGCGAAGTCCGGCGCGCCGCCCTTGAGCAGATCGAGCTCGGTCGCGTCGCTTTCAATGCCGCCAAGCGGGCAGAGCGAGGTAAACTCGGTGGTTTCGATCACGATTTCATAATCGCGATCGGCGTACGGATTGGGAAAGTTTTCCAGCAGTTCAGGTTTGGGCATACTCAAATATGGATGCGTGGCGCTCTCGGTCGCCACTCAGGTAGCCCTGTCTGTGCTCCAGCATGCTCACTGACCACGCCACGCACGATAGATGGCGGCGTCCACGGCCTCGAGTTCAGCCGGAAATGCATTGGCCAGGACAACCACCGTGAGCCCGTCAGCCGGATAGTACGCCAGCTGCGAGTAAAAACCGCTGGTCAGCGCACCGTTGTGCCACCACCACGGCAGCGAGCCGGCGTTTGCGCGCACCATCCCCATGCCGTACGAGTTGGCGGCGCTGTCAGGAAGAACGGCCGGGGTGTGCAACAGCCGGTATGCTTCCGCCGAAAGCAACCGCGAGCCGTGCAGCGCTCCAGCCCATCGAGCCAGGTCATGCACCGTGCTGCACAGTGCACCTGCCGCACCGGTCATCGGCTCCGGAATCGGTAAACGTGCCGCCGGCGTGCCGCCCGCGCGCATGTATCCCACCAGCGAATCTGCAGGAACAGGCGAGCAGGGGGACGTATGCTGCATACCCAATGGTTCGAAAAACCGGCGCCGCATCTGCTCGTGCCACGCATCACCCGTCACTCGGCGAATGATTTCGCCGAGCAGATAGTAGTTGGCGTTGTTGTACGCAAAGCGCGAGCCCGGTGCAAATGCCAATGGCAATGAAACAATCGTGCGCACCACAGTATCGGCGCTGGAAGGTGACGCGAACGCAAAGCGTGCTTCGTAGCGACCAAGCCCCGACGTTTGATTGAGCAGTTGCCGCACCGTGATCTGCGTCAGTGGCGCGGGCATGTCAGCGAACCACCGACCAATGCTGTCGTCGAGCGCCAGCATTTTGCGCTCGGCCAGATCAAGCACCGCCACAGCGGTAAATTGTTTGGTGATACTTCCAATCGGCTGTGGCTGCATGCGGTCGTACGCTCGACCGGTCGCCATGACACTGCGTCCACCGCTCTGTACATACAACGGCACCGTGTCGCGAAAGACACCCACTACCAGGCCGGGTACCCCCTCAGCCAGCCGCGCCGCAACTGATGAGTCAACAGTGCTGCGCAGCCGCTTCATGGACGCGGCCGTATCGACCACTGCACCAGCGGTTTGCGCGTTGCTCGCGTTCTGCGCGTACAAGGACGCGCTGCAAAGCAGCAGCGTCAGCGCACCGGTAACGGACGACCAGCGGGAAGCAAGGTGCATGAACGACAGTCTCCTGTTGCAGTAACTACGGTGCTGCACAAACGAGAGCTACGACTTCGCAACCCGTGCCACATACAGTGTATGAATCGGCCCCGACGTCTCATGCGCCCGCACATGCAACGTCTCCACTTCCAGTCCCACATGCTTGAGTGTTTTCGCGAACTTGGGATCCTTGCTCACGCTCCAATACGCAATCACGCCACCGGGTCGCAGCGCGGCTACCGTGGTTACCACACCGCGTGCGGTATAGAGCGGAGCATTCTCCGACATCAACATGCCGTCGGGTCCGTTATCCGTATCCAGCATGATCGCATTGAACCCTGCAGGATTGGCCTTGAGCACGTTGACCACATCGTCATGCACAATGCGCACACGCGCATCCTGCATGGCCGCCGCCGACAAATCGTACTCCGGATTGGCGTTCCAGGCGATCACATCCTCCATGAGTTCGGCCACAACCACCTCAGCGTCACCCGGCAGCTGCTGCAGCGCGGCACGCATCGTGAATCCGAGTCCCAGTCCGCCAACCAGCACACGAGCTGCCGGTGTGTCAGCAAACGCCGCACACGCCACCTCGGCCAGCTTGTCTTCGCTGAAATGACGGCGCGTGGACATGAGCTCCACACCATCGGCGCGAATCAGATACGCACCGTCGTGTCGGTACAGCGCAAGCACGGAGCCGTTGGGCGTCGTGGTTTCGGCGAGACGCTCGTAAGGTTTCATAAGTGTGTTTGACCCACAGACTGCCAGCTAAAAGACCGCGTGTTCACCACGCTCGGCGGCCGATTCGCCGCGCACCAACTGTGCATAATAGTCAAACAGTGTGTCTTTACCCGCCGACGGCGTGGCGTCTGCATCGTAGCGATTAGCCACGGCGTCCCACACCAGCATGGATTCGGTAGCGTAATAGCGCCCGATGCGCGCGAACTCCGCTTTGTCGGCCAACGGCGGAATCACTTTGCCGAGTGCGCCGAGTACGGCAATGATGGTGTCGAGCAGTGCGACGGGAACGGATTTGAACTTTGGCTCGCGCTTGAGCAGCGAGAACAGATGTTCGCCCTGCTCGCGCGGTGTGATGGCATTACCCGGCCCGCCTATCGGCAGCACCTTGTTGAAGCGTTCAGCATCGTGCAGACAGTCTGCGATGTACTCGCCAAGATCACGATCGCTGATCGGCTTGCAGGCGGTGAGTGTGCCGTCGCCGAAAATGAGAAACGGTTTGCCCTGTTGCACGCGCGCAACTTGTCCGGATATCGATTTGAAGTACGCGGTTGGTCGAACGATTGACCACGTGAGCGGCGACTGCATGAGCTCGCGTTCAAAGGCCAGCTTGGCGTGCTGAAATGCCAGTTTGGGCTTTTGCACACAAATCGCGGACAGCAATACGAACTGTTTCACACCGGCGCTGATCGCGGCCTGCATGAGGTGCATGTGCGCCTGATGATCAATGGCCCACGCGTCGCGCGGTGCGCCGGTGCGTGATGCCATGCACGACACCACAGCGTCAAAGTGTTCACCGCAAAAGCCGTCTCGTGTGATAGACGCGGGATCGGTGACGTCTCCCTGTCGAATAACGGCCGCGTCGGGCAGCGCGCTGGTACGTGACGAGCTACGTGACGACGTGTTCGAGGCCGCAGTGGCGGACGAGCTTGGCGAACCGGCGCGCACAAAGCACACGACCTGATGCCCTTGCCGCAACAGTGCGTCAACGGTTGCGCGTCCGATGGTGCCTGTGGCGCCCACCATGAATATCCGGCGGGGCAAGGTCACCTCGCCCTCGCCACTCCCGTGTATGGCGACCACTGTTGCATCCATACCGCTCACGCTTTCATCCTCATGCGCTGCAAGCTGAAAGCGTCGCTTCGTCTTGTCCAGTGACGAACAACGCGGTGCACGGCACTCTCCGTGCCGCACACCGCGCTCAAACAGCTGAGTTCTGCCCTTAGAAGCTCGCCAACAGTTCTTCGTCGCTGTTCTCGTGCGCATGCGTCGCTGCATGTGCCGCTAGACGCGTCGCTGCACGCGTTGCCGAACGAGTCTCCGAATGCGGCCGCGCCTTGGTCGCCTGACGCCTCACCGGCGCGTGACGCGACACCGGACGCGCACTCTCCGCCAACCGGAACTGGCCTACCGTATCACGCAGCACACTGGCCTGGCTCGACAGCTCTTCGGCCGCACTCGCCGACTCTTCGGCGTTGGCCGCCACCTGTTGCGTGATGTTGCTGATCGCCGAAACAGACGTGTTGATCTCCGCCACGGCGACTGCCTGTCCGTCCGCGGAGCGCGCAATCTCCGACGTGATTTCGGCCACGCGCACAATCTGCGCGTTCACCTGCTCGAGCGACTGCAAGACATCGGCATTGATGGCCACACCGCGCGCGGCACTCTCCACACCCTTCTCAATGAGAGACGCCGTGTTCTTTGACGCTTCGGCCGAACGCAGCGCCAGCGCACGCACTTCTTCCGCGACCACGGCAAAACCGCGTCCCGCATCTCCCGCGCGCGCTGCTTCAACGGCGGCATTGAGCGCCAACAGGTTGGTCTGAAACGCGATCTCTTCAATCGTGCGCACGATCTTGGCCGTTTCCGAACTGGCCTGCTGAATCTCCACGACAGCCTGCGTCATGCGCTGCATGTGGGTAGAGCCTTCTTCCGTGTGCGAACGCGCCTTCGCGGCACTGCTCTGCGCGTCCTGGGCACTCCGCGCGTTCTGCTGCGCTGACTGCGCAAAGTCACGCACCCGTGACGTCACTTCTTCAATGCTGGCCACCTGATCGCTCGCGCCGAGTGCCAGAGACTGGCTGCCCGAGGTGA
>JAABRT010000119.1 GCA_011390805.1 Gemmatimonas sp.
GACACGTAGTCAGGCGCGCCACCGGCGCGTGGTTCGCGCCTCCCTGGCGTGTGTGCTGGCGTGCGCCGGCGTAGTGATGGGAGTGCGCGAGCTCAGTGCGTCGGGCAATCTGACAGATAATCCCACGGGCAACGCGAATGAACACACAGTGGGCGAGGCGACCAACAACGTCTCCCGCCTGGGCATCGCGCGTCTGCAATACGAAGGTGGTGGCGACTGGTACGCAAATCCTTCGAGTTTGCCCAACCTGCTCTCGGCGATTGCGGAGCGCACCAGGCTTCCGGTGGAGCGCACCGAGGGGCGCGTGAGGCTCACCGATGCGGCACTCTTTCATTATCCGTTTGTGCACGCCACCGGACACGGTGACATCAGCTTGTCCGACGCTGAGATAAACGCGCTGCGTGAGTATCTCGCGCAGGGCGGGTTTCTGCACGTCGACGACAACTACGGACTGGACGAAAGCTTCAGAAAAGAGATCGCGCGTGCGTTTCCCGACCGTCCGCTTGTCGAGGTGCCGCTCTCACACCCCATTTACAATGTGGTGTACGCCATGCCTGATGGGCTGCCCAAGATTCATGAACACGATGGCGCGCCGGCCAAAGGCTATGGTTTGTTCTTTGGCGATCGGCTGGCGCTGTACTACACCGTTTCAAGTGACCTTGGCAACGGGTGGGAAGATGTTGGCACGCATCCCGGTGATCCACCGGAACTCCACGAACGAGCGTTGCGCATGGGTGTGAACCTGTTCATGTACGCAATCACCAGCCGGGTGACGCCATGAGTGTTCAGCCGGATCGTCATCTCTCGCAGCGCGTTGCTCGTGAAGGACACGCACTGCGCACGCGTCAACGGCTGGCGCAGGGGTTTGCGGCGGCGGCAGTGATGCTGGTGCTGCTGACCGTTGGTGCGTTCACACTCGGTGATGGTCGCTGGCTCACGTTGTCGCGCGCGGTTCCGTTTGTCTTGTGGTTGGCGCTGCTGGTGCTCGCGTACGTGGCGTTTCGTGCAGTGGGCCGTCGCGTTGGGGCACCCGACACATTGTCCGGTGTGGCGCATGGCATTGAACGCGAGCGCGGATTGCGTCCCGGTGCATTGCGCGGAGCGCTTGAAGTTGCGGACAGCGGGCCGTTGGGAGCACGCGCGGCCGCTGATGTTGAGCGCCTGCTGGGTCGTGATGACATTCTGATGCCGGCGCAGCGGCGTCGTCTCACGCAGCGGGTTGCCGTGGGCACCGCCGCGGCCGCGGTTGCGGGCGCACTGTTGCTTGTTGCGTCGTTCCGTGTCACCGACGGTGTCGCGGCAATGCTGCATCCGCTTGACGCCTGGCGCGGACTGTTGTTGCCGCCGTTGGCGTTTGATTCATTGCCGCCGGAAATGCCGCGCGGCATGCCGCTCACTGTGCGCGTGAATGCACCGGGCCGCTCGCGTATCGTGATGTCGGTGCGTGCCGAAGGTGAAGCCTGGCGGCAGGACACGTTGCCGGTGAATGCCGCAACCTCTCAGGCGGTGCTCGAACTCGGACCGGTACGCTCTCCGCTTCTGGTGCGCGTAGATGATGGTCGGGCTCCGGTGCTTGAGCGCAATGTTGCTGTGGGTGATCGCGGCTGGATTGGCGATGTGCGTGTTGAGGCGGTGTATCCGGGCTACTTGGCGCGGCCGTCGGAAGTGCTGGAGCTGGGCGGCGTCATGCGCGTGCCGCGTGGTACGCAACTGCGCGTGCAAGCTGTGGCCTATTCCGGCGCGCGCGCGATTCGGTTGCGGCAGGGGGGGGACTCCATTGAGTTCACCAACGTGGGTGCGTCGGCGATTGCGGCACAACTCGATGTCAACGCCGATGGTGAATGGCGATGGCTGGCCGATGCCACACCGCGTGATGATGGCACCGCGTTGCCGGTGGAACTGCCACCGCCGATTCGTGTGGGCATGATTCCCGATGCGGCGCCCGAGGTGGTGATTCTGGCGCCCATGACCGATACGACTATCAGCACCAGCGGACGTCTGTCGTTGGCCGTTGCCGCGCGCGACGATCACGGGCTCGCGCAGGTGGCACTGGTGGTGCAGCGCGAACGCGCTGACGGCACGCGCGATGCGGCATCCCGCGTGTTGCTTTCCAACGACCCGATGCCGCTGTGGGATGGCGTACACGCCCTCACGCTCGACGGACGATCGTTGGAGGCGGGGGACAAGCTGGTTGTGATCGCGCAGGCGATTGATGGCTCACCGTGGCGTCAGGTCACCGACAGCCGTCGACTGGTATTGCGGGTGCCCTCGGCCGAGGAGCAGCGTATTCTGGCGCGTGAGTTGGCAGACTCCCTCATGTCGCGCGCGGCGCAGATCGCCGAGGCTGAAAAAGCATTGCAGCGCAGCACCAGCGACGCCTCGCGCTCACGCGAGTTGCAAAGCGGCGCGCCGTCGTCAAGCGGAGCTTCGCAATCGCAACCGCAGTCGCCCTCCGGCAAGGCCATGTCGTACGAGTCGGCGGAAAAGATGCGCAACCTTGCGCAGCAGCAGCGTGATCTCGGATCGCGCGTGGATGAGTTGCGCGACGGTGCGCAGGAGTTGCAGCAGCGACTCAACGATGCCGGCGCGATGGACAAGGAGCTGGCGGCGCGTTTCAACGAGCTGCAACGCATGCTGCAGGAAGCCATGACGCCGGAAATGCAGGAGAAGTTGGCGGATCTCGAAAAGGCGTCGGATCGGTTGAGCGGTAACGAAGTGCGTCAGTCGCTGGAGCAGTTGGCGGAGCAGCAGCGGCAAATGCGCGAACAGCTGGAGAAGTCGGCCGAAATGCTCAAGCGTGCGGCGCTTGAAGGCGCCATGGAAACGCTGCGTGATGAAGCGCAGGATCTGTCGGCCGAAGAGCGCAAGCTGGCCGAGTCGCTGGCCAAACAGCAGGCCGGTAACAAGTCGGGTTCGCAACAGGGTGAGAAGCAAGGCGGCAAGCCTGGTGAAAAGCAGGGAGCGGAGGGCGGTGAGAAGGGCACGGAGTTCGCGCAAAACGCGTCCGACCAGGCGGCGGCCAAGCGATTGGCCGATCGCACCAAGCGTCTTGAAGATGAGGTGAAGGCGCTTACGGAGCGGCTGCGTCGCGAGGGAGCAGAGGCTGGTGCCGATCGGACGGAAGCAGCGCAGCCGCAGGTGAAGTCGGCCACCGATGCCATGCAGGAAGCGGCCAAGCAGCTGGGTGAGCAGAATAAGGCGGCGGGCGAGCAGCAGCAGGGGCAGCAGCAGCAAGGCGCGCAACAAGGGCAGCAGCAAGGCGCGCAGCAGGGACAGCAGCAGGGGCAGCAGCAGGGCGCGCAGCGCGGGCAACAACAGCAGCAACAACAAGGTCAGCGTCAACAGGGCCAACAGCAAGGCCAACAGCAGGGCCAACAACAACAGGGGGCCCAACAGGGTCAGCCGCAGCCCGGTCAGCAGGGACAGCAGCAGGGTGGTCAGCAGCCGGGCGGTGAGCAGAGCGCGGCGGCCCAGGCGCAGCGCGCCGCCGATGCCATGGACCAGGCGGCGCAGCAGCTTGCGGCAGCGCGCGAAGCGCAGGTTGATGCGTGGAAACAGGATCTGTCGCAGCAGCTGGATCAGGCCATCAACGAAACCGCGCAACTCGCGCGGCAGCAGTCGCAACTCGCCGAACGGGCCAAAGATGGCAATGCGCAAGGCATGCAGGGTGAGCAGGGCGCGGTGCAGCAGGGTGTGCAGCAAGCGGCTGAACGGCTTGAGCAGGCCGGACGCGGTTCGTCGTTGCTCTCGCAGCGATCGCAGCGCGCAATGGCCGAAGCGCAGCAAAAGGTGCAGCAGGCCACGCAGTCCATGAGCGGCGCCGGACAGCCGGGGGGGGGAGAGCAGGCGCAGAGTGCGGCGCAGGATGCGGCGCAAGCGCTCAATCAGGCGCTCTCCTCACTCGTGCGTGATCGTGAACGCGTGAACAACGCCAACTCGGCCTCGGGCTTTGGCGAAATGCTTGAGCAGATGAAGGAGCTGGCCAAGCAGCAGGGGTCGCTCAACGGACAAATGCAGGGACTGTCCATGTTGCCCGGTGGTGCGCAGGGACAGCAGGCGCAGCAGCAATCGCGTGCATTGGCCCGTCAGCAGCGCGGTGTGGCCGAAGGACTGCAGGATGTGGCCGACCTTGATCCAACCGGCCGCCTCGAAGCACTGGCACGCGAAGCGCAGCAGGTTGCGCAGTCGCTCGACCGTGGTGGCCCCGATCCATCAACGGCCGAACGTCAACAGCAACTGTACCGTCGCATGCTTGATGCCGGACGATTCCTTGAACAGGACCAGCGCGATGATCAGGGGCCGCGTGAAGCGCGCGCGGGCGACGGGCGCGGTACCACACGGGCAACCGGCCCGGTAACGGGACGTGATGGCGTGCGGTTTACACCGCCCACGTGGAATGATTTGCGCGGACTGTCGGCTGATGAAAGACGGCTTGTGTACGAATATTTCCGGCGCTTGAACAGCTCGCCGGGCAGTTCATCAAGCAGTTCGTCAGGCAGTTCGTCAGGACCTCCGCCGCAGTGATGCGATCCGCGGTGCGTTCACTGTGGGCGGCGGCGTTGCTCACGCTGCTCACAGTGCCCGCTGCGCCCGGTGCGACATTGGGTGCGCAGGATCTGGTGAGCACTGCGCTGGGGCATGAAGATGCGGGTCGGCACGCGGAGGCTATTGTCGCCTACCGCAAGCTGCTTGCGCAGGCGTTGTCCACGCCTGAGGGCAATGACCAGATCGCGCTCGCGCTGCTCGGACTTGAGCGGGTGTATCACATGGCCGCGCAGCGCGATTCGGTGCTGCCTGTGGTACAACTTGTGCTCAATCAGCGGCCGGGCGATCCGATTGCACGCGGCATCCAGTTTCGCGCCTTCGCCGCATCTGCGCAGGATGCTGAGGTGCGTCTTGCGTTTGAGGAATGGCGACGTTCCGCAACCGACGACGCGGCGCCGTGGCGCGAGTACATTCGCACATTAATGGCGATGGGACGGCCGCTGGCCGCCGACTCGGCGCTCGCCAACGCGCAACGGGCGCTGGGACAAAACGCCGCCTTTGCCGGTGAGGCCGCACAGATTGCCGCCACACTTGAGCGGTGGACCGACGCAGCGCGCGCCTGGCGCAGCACACTCACCGACATGCCATGGATGGAAATGGCAGCGGCGTTCTCGTTGCAGGGCACACCGCAAGCGTCGCGTGATTCAGTGCGTGACGTGTTGTTGGCGCCACCGGTTGAGTTGCCGGCGCGTCGCCTGCTGGCCACGGTAGAAACCGGCTGGGGTGATGCACGACGCGGCTGGGCGGCGCTGTCGTCGGTGCGCACTGGCGATTCCGTGATTGTCGCGTGGCAGGAGTTCGGGGAACGCGCCGAAGCCATGAACCAGAACTCCGTGGCGCGTGATGTGTGGCGCGCGCTGTACGAACGCACGCAAAAGCCGGAGGTCGGACGTCGAGCGGCAATGGCGGCGCTGTCGTCGGGCGAAGCGGCCGAGGCGCTGGCGCTGGCGCAGGAGATCGGAGCCACGTTGCCGGCCAGTGAGCGCACCGCGCAGTGGCTGCTCATTGAAGTGCAGGCGTTGAGCGAGCTTGGACGGGCGGAGGAGGCGGCGCGTCGCGTGAACGGTGTGAATGCGTCGCTCACCGAAGGGCTGCGTGAGGATGTCGCGCGTGAGCTGGTGGGTGCCTGGTTGCGCGCGGGCAATGTGGAGCGTGCACGGGCCGCAGCAGAAAGCGCGGGCACGCTCGACGACGATCAGGTGGTAGGCTGGTTGGCGCTGTACGATGGCGATCTTGACCTGGCGCGCCGGCGTCTGGTGCGGGCCACGCAGCGCGACGCGGCGCTCATTGATGCACTGGCGGTGCTGGCACGCACGCGGGTGACATCACATCAGGGTTTGGGGCTGGCCTTTCTTGCACTGGCCCGGCGCGATACGGCCGATGCAATCACGCGTTTTGCGTCGGTGGCCGACAGTCTGGCCGACGCGGCACCTGCGTTGCTGGCCACGGCCGCCCGTTTAGCGACGCAATCCGCCGACAGCGTGCGTGCTGTGCGATATTGGAATGGTGTTGTGACCGACTTTGCCGCGTCGCCTGAAGTCCCCGAAGCGCTGCTCGAGTTGGCGCGTGCGGCGGTGCGTCGCGGTGAAACCGAAACGGCAGTGCGCCGCTACGAAACTCTTATTATCGACCATCCGGGAAGTGCCATGGTACCACAAGCACGGCGCGAACTTGAACGTGTACGCGGCCAAGTGCCGGAGTCGCTCTGATGCGGCGCCGGCTGTTGGCGGTGCTGGTTTGTGTGCTGAGCGTGAATACATCGCTCGGCGCGCAAACGTTGCTCGTGCCCATGGACGATACGCAGTCCAATCATCTCAAGGCATATGGTCTGGCCTTCCAGGCCATCAAGAACGTGCAGCGCGCGGAATGGTTGCTCAACTATCGCGGCGGTGCGTTTCTGGTGCCCGATGCACCTGACCTGCGACGTCGCGCGGCACTCGATGGCATTCGCACCGAACCGGTAAGCGATGGTGATGTCGCGCGCATTCGCGCCGAGATTGCCGGCGGCAACATGGACGCGGTGGTGCTTGAGCGCGCACCGCGCGTGGCGATTTACCGGCCCAAGGATCAGCCACCCTGGGACGATGCGGTCACGTTGGCACTCACCTATGCGGGCATCGACTTCGAATCCATCTGGGACGACGAAGTGCTCAACGGCGAGCTGTCCGAATACGACTGGGTGCACCTGCATCACGAGGATTTCACCGGACAGTTCAACAAACTGTATCTGGCGTATCGTGATGCGCCGTGGTTTATCGCGCAGCGTCAGCGCGACGAAGCCACGGCCGCGCGTTTCAACCTGCCGCATGTACCGGCGCTGAAAAAAGCAGTCGCCGATGGCATCAGAACATTTGTTGATAAGGGCGGATTTCTGTTTGCCATGTGCGGTGCGACAGAGTCACTCGACCTGGCGATTGCTGCATTTGCCGTAGACATCACCGGTCCGTTCTCTGACGGTACACCAATCGATACCGATGCAGATGCACGCATGGACTGGCCGCGCAGCTTTGCCTTCCAGAACGCGCGCATTGAGGCGTCACCGTACGTGAATGCGCTCAGCGACATTGACGGACATCAGGTGAACGTGCCCGCGCGCCGTCAGCCGCTGGGTACCTTTGCCCTGTTCGATTTTTCGGCCAAGCTCGATCCTGTGGCCGCCATGCTGGTGCAGAATCACCGCACCGTGATCAGCGACTTTTTTGGTGTGACCACGAGCTTCAACAAAGCGGTGCTCAAACCCGGCGTTACGGTGCTGGCCTCCGAAGAGGGCGCACCGTGGGTGAAGTACATTCACGGCGATCTGGGCCAGGGTTCATGGACATTTCTTGGTGGACACGACCCTGAAGATCCGCAGCACGCAATCGGCAGCGCGCCCACTGACTTGAGCATGCATCCGAACTCACCGGCGTACCGGCTGATTCTCAACAACGTGCTCTTTCCT
>JAABRT010000120.1 GCA_011390805.1 Gemmatimonas sp.
TTGACTGCGCTGCGTCGCGTGAGTGCGGTGTGCTGCAGACTGTTGTCGTGTCGCCGGACGCTGCACGCATTGGACACACCACGTTCATCGCAGCCCATCAGCCGGAGGCCGGCGAACCGGTTGCGCACACTGTGCTGCGTACCTTCGCCCCCTTGCTCGCAACGCAGCATGATGAACAGCTGTTTGCAGCGCCGGTGCAACCGCCGCCGCACGTACTTGTGGTTGGTGCGTCACGGGGAGCTGAAGCATTCGCGAACATCGCCGTGGCCACCGGTTGGCGAGTCACCGTGGTGGATCATCGTGATGAGGCGCTGCAGGCGCTCGACCTGCCGCACGGTGTGACACGCCTCACGGCACAAGCCCACGAAGCCGCGCAGTTGCTCACCGCGGAGCGTGGATGCAATGACACGCGCACCTGCATTGCGCTCTGTACGCATGCGTTTGAACACGATCTCAACTGGTTAACTGCGTCGCTTCGCACCACCGTGCCGTACATCGGGCTGCTTGGTTCGCGGCAGCGGGCCGCGCGACTGCTGCGTGCGCTTGCGGATTCGGGTGTCGCACTGCGGGCGCGCGACCGGGCACGCATCTTTGCGCCGTTGGGGCTGGACCTTGGCGGCGACTCGCCGCAATCCATCGCGCTCTCGGGCATTGCCGAAATGCACGCCGTACTTCACGCGCGGCCGGCCGGATCGCTGCGCGAGCGCCACATGCCACTGCATACGCGCACCGTTACCCCTGTACCCACTGCAGATATCGCCAACGTGAGCTGTGCCCTTCCCTCGCGGCAATCACGGGCACCGCGCAAGGAAGTGATGTGAGCGTGCCAACGGTTCCGCCAATCGCAGCGCTGCTGTTGGCCGCGGGCGCATCGTCGCGACTGGGGGAACCCAAACAGCTGTTGCGGGACATAGACGGCACGCTGCTGATCACACGGCTGGCCACAAGCGCACTGGCTGCCGGGCTATCACCTGTTGTTGTAGTGCTCGGCGCAAACGCCGATGCGGTGCGTGACTCATTGTCGACGCTGCCGGTGCAAATCGTAAACAATGCGGAGTGGCAGCAAGGCATGGCGACTTCCATACACGTCGGACTGCGGGCACTCATGCAGGAGCCTGTGCAGGCCGTGCTGCTCATGGCGTGCGATCAGCCGGCCGTGACCACGCAGCATTTGCAGTCGCTGCGGGAGCGCTTCGCGCACGAAGCCGGGCGCGTGGCATCGGCCTACGCCGGTGTGCATGGTATACCTGCAGTTTGGCCTCGCTCCGACTGGCCGGCCATGATGGCCCTCTCCGGCGATCGTGGTGCCCGCTCACTGCTTGACGGCAGTGAAAGCGCAGTCCCGCTCGTACACGGTGACCTGGATGTGGACACACCACAGGACCTCGCGATCTGGCGCGATCTCGGACTCCCCGCTGTCTGAGTTCGCGGCTCGCCACCCGCACCGGCCACTGAACCGTTGTTGCAGCGGGAAGTGCGGGAACTCCTCACCACCAATGGACTAGTCGAGAGAGTAGCCGGGCTGCGCCCGCTGTCGCCACGCCTGTTGTTTTACCCGATTCCCGTTTGTTCTGTGTCAGATTCTACTGCACCGCTCTTGCTGCCCGACGACGTGCACAACCGTGCGCTGCTCGCGCACGTGCATCCGCCAGATTGGAAAAACCCAACCGCAGCTGCGCGATATCAACTCGTGGTAATCGGAGCGGGAACGGCTGGCCTTGTGAGTGCTGCTATTGCGGCCGGGCTCGGTGCGCGCGTTGCGCTGATCGAACGACAGCTGATGGGTGGCGACTGTTTGAATGTCGGATGCGTGCCGTCCAAGGCACTGTTGCGCGCCTCCCGGTCGTGGCATCAGGCGCGCACTGCGCACGAAGAGTTTGGCGGACCGTCAGCCACCGGCCACGGTGATTTCAGTGCGGTCATGGAACGCTTGCGCAGACTACGTGCCGGTATCGCACCGATTGATGGTGCACCACGCTTTGCATCGCTCGGTATTGATGTGTTTCTCGGTGACGCGAAGTTCACCGGCACTGATCGTGTAGAAGTGGGTGGACAAACGCTGCGTTTTCGCCGTGCCATTATTGCTACCGGTGCGCGCGCAGCACTGCCGCCAATACCGGGATTGGCCGAGGCCAAACCGTTAACGAACGAAACCCTGTTTGAGCTCACCGAGCTGCCCGCCAGCCTGGTGATCATCGGAGCCGGACCAATCGGACTCGAAATGGCGCAGTCGTTCGCGCGATTCGGCAGCAAAGTTACGGTGTTGAATGCCGACGAACGTGCGATGCCGCGCGATGATGCTGACGCGGCAGCCATCGTCGATGCGCAACTGCGCGCCGACGGTGTGACGATGCATCATGGTGTAAAGATCACGCGCGTTGAGCGGGCGAACGGACAAACCACGCTCTGGTTTACGGCCGGTGGCGCTGAGCAACAGGTAGCTGCGCACGCTTTGCTGGTGGCTGCCGGACGTCAGCCCAACGTGGACAACCTCGGACTCGAAACGGCCGGTGTGACGTTCAACAAGAAGGGCGTTGAGGTAGATGAAAAGTTTCGTACCAGCAACAGCCGGGTGTTCGCGATTGGTGACGTGTCGTCGCAGTTCCAGTTCACACACGCGGCCGATGCACAGGCGCGCCTGGTTGTTCCGAACGCACTCTTTTTTGGTATCGGTGGCGGAAAGAGTTCATCACTCGTGATTCCGTGGACCACATACACATCGCCTGAAGTGGCACACGTGGGCGCGGCGCCGGCAGACATCAAGCCGGAGCAGGTGGACACGATCACGCTGCCCATGCACGACAACGATCGCGGCATTCTTGAGGGCGACACTGAAGGATTTTTCCGCGTGCATCTGAAAAAGGGTACCGACACGATTGTCGCTGCCACGCTGGTATGCGAAGGCGCGGGCGATATGATCGGCGAAGTTGTATCGGCCATGCGGCGCGGTGAGGGGCTGGCATCACTGAGCAAGACGATTCATCCGTATCCCACCCGCGCAGCGATTTTCGGACGCGCCGCTGACCAGTTCAATCGCGGCAAGCTCACACCGTTGGCCAAGCGGGTGTTTGGCACGTTCTTCAAGGCGACGACATGAGTGAAAATCCCTCGCGCGGGAAGTCTGCATTGCGACTTGCAGCGCTGGCGCTGGTGCTCGTCATTGTTGCGGTAGTGGCCACGCGCACCGGACTGCTTGACTTGCGCGACCCCGATACGCTGCTGGCCGCAATCGATACGGCGCGCGCGGTACCGTACATCCACGTTGTTTTCGTGCTGGTGTACATCGTTGTGGCCACATTCGGACTGCCAGCCACGCCGTTCACACTTGCCGGCGGCATTCTCTTTGGCACTGGACTCGGCTCATTGCTCAACTGGCTGGGTGCAACCCTTGGCGCCACCGGTACCTATCTGTTGGCCCGGCTTGTCGGAGGCGACGCCTTGCGCGGCCTGCTCGGTGGTCAGGCCGCCCGGCTCGATCTGCTGGCTGGCAAGAACGGCTTCAGTACGTTGTTTCGTCTGCGCCTGCTGCCGGTGATTCCCTTTAATGCGCTCAGTTTTACAGCGGCGCTCTCGGGCATCGGTATCCGGCCGTACGTGGCGGCAACCGGGCTGGGTATTTTGCCGGGCACCATTATTTACACCTACTTCGCTGGCAGTCTCGTGGGCGGTGTTTCCGGTGCCTCGAGCGCAGCGCGCACTAATTTGATCATCGCGTCGGTGTTGTTGCTCACGCTTTCGTTTTTGCCCACGATGATTGCCAAGGTACGTGGAACAAAGGCGAACGCATGATCGCACACCACGTTCAGTTCATGAGACGGACATCGCGGCGAATAGCTCGATACCGTGTACCGGTGACTCTCCCGCCCACAACTACTGTGACTGACACCTCAAGCAGCCGACAGCAGGAGTTTCACGATCTCGCGCTGCCCTGGCTTCCGGATGTCGCGCGCTACGCGCAATCACTCACACGTGATGCGACGGCAGCCGAAGACCTGCTGCAGGAAACGTATCTCAACGCCTGGCGCCACTGGCACACCTTCATTCCCGGCAGTGAACCGCGGGCCTGGTTGTTCACCATCGCCCGCAACGCGTGGCGCAAACGCGCACCGCGCGACGCACGCATGGTTGCCGTGGAAGAGCAGACATTACAGGCCATGTCCGACGCCGAGTTCCCGCTTGGAGCCCCGTCGGACATTACGCGACGGCTGGCGTCGATTGATCTGGGCCCGGCAATCACGCATGCCATCGCCGACCTTCCTGAATCGTTTCGCGAAGTGGTGCAGCTGGTGGAGTTGCAGGAGCTGTCATACGCCGAGGCAGCGGAGGTGCTGAACATTCCGGTCGGCACCGTACGATCAAGATTATTCCGGGCCCGGCGCCTGCTGCAGACAGCGTTGTTGCAGCACGCGCAGGATGCAGGCCTGGTGCCGGCACGCGGGCCGGAGGAACAGCCATGAGCGACCAACGTCACGCCGCAGCGGACGAGAGCAAAATGATTGACTGCGGTACCGCAGTACGAATGCTCTGGGATTATCTCGACGGCAATCTCGGACCGCGTGAAGTCGAGGCGATTCAACGGCACGTGAATCGCTGTTCACATTGTTTTTCGCATGCCGACTTCGGTCAGGTCGTGCTCGACGCCATTGCGCAAGCCAGACAGTCGCAGGCGGTCGATCCGGCCGCCGCGCTGCGTGAGCGCGTGATCGCCCGGTTGCGTGCCGACGGCTACGAGGAGCCTTAGAGGAGCCTTAGAGGAGCCTTAACTGAGGGCTCGCCGGCTGCTCTGATGAACCGGTGAGATCCGTGATTCGATTGACCTTCGTATGTGTGGCACGCGTTTGTGCGGCGCCACTTCCTTCACCTTTTGTTATGTCCAGAGTTCTGACGTTTTTCTTCTCCGCATCGCTGCTGTCACCACTGGTGGCAGTCCATGCGGCCATCGCACAGGATACAGTGCGTGAGACGGCGCGATTAAGTGGTGTCGTGCGTTCTGAGGCCGGGTTGCCGCTGGCTGGTGCGCAAGTGGCGTTTAACGCAGGTGGTGCGACAGCCACCACTGAAGCCGATCAGGCAGGCGCATTTTCCCTGCGGGTTAGTGCTGGAACAGCGGGCTTTCTGGTGGTGCGTGCGGTCGGCTTTGTCCCCGACTCGGTTGGCATTTCCGCATTAGGTGTGAACGAGGCGCGACGTGTTGCCCTGACGCTGCGTTCACTGTCGTCGCTGGGGGTGGTTTCGGTGGTGGCGCCGCGTCCGCGGCCGCTGCTCAACACTGCCGATGCCGCCACCGGCGGCACGGTTGAGCGCCTGGAACTTGAGCGATTGCCCACCGATGCACGCGACCCGATCGCGCTGGCGTACACGATTCCCGGCGTGACTACCGGCACCGGCTTTTTCGGTGATGCACCGCGGCTGTCCATCAACGGCTCCAACGCGCTGTACACGCAGTACTCGCTCGATGGATTGGAAAACAACGAAGGGTTTCTGGGCGGCGCGCGTGTTGAGGTGCCACTGTCTGCACTGCAGCGTTTCACTGTGCTGGCCAACACGTATGGTGCAGAGTTCGGCCGCAGCTCCAACGGCGTGGTGAACATGGAATCGCGTGCGGGCGGAGACCGCTGGCAGGGTGAGGCATTTTTTTACAATCGCCCCGGACTACCGATCGATGCACGCGCAGCAGTCGTACCCGCGGGACAGGATGCCGACGATTTCCGGCGGGCACAGGAAGGGTTCCGCCGGTCACAGGTCGGAGTGGCCGGTGGTGGACCAATCAAGACCGATCGGACGTTTGTCTTTGGCGCGCTGGAGTACACCAACGAAAACGAAGATCGCATTGCGTCCACGGCCAATACCACATTCACCGGTCGCGAGGTACGTGGCACAGTCAAGGGTTTTGCCCGCCTCGATCACGGCTGGTCGCCCACGCAAATCACTACGCTGCGTGTGGCCGCCAGCAGTATCAATCGCGAAGGACGTGGCAGCGGCATCGTGGCACCGGAAGCAGACATTGTGACCAAGCGCATTGGTTCGGCATCGGCATTGATTCACCGGTCCACACTGCGCGAAGGGCGCGCGAACAACCAGTTTGCCGTGCAGCTGGGCACATTCCGATGGGATTTCCCACCGGCGCAAAGCAGCTTTGATATCCCCCAGGTCACCATTCGCGAGGTGCAGGGACAGGATACGGTGTCGGTGGGTGTTGTGGGCAGCAGCAACTTTGTATTTGACGAGAGCGAGACGCAGCTTCAGGTGCGCAATGTGTTTGAAGCATTGCTTGGAGAGCGGCACAGGATTCGCATTGGTGGTGATGCATGGCGATCACAGTTCCGGTTAACCGGTTCGCAAACCAATCCGGCCGGCTCATACGTGGTGCTCAACGAAGGCAATATCCCGCAGCGTGGTAATCGCTACGCCTTTGCCGACGTACCGGCCAATGTGCGCGTACTCAGCTACACCGTAGACGCAGCGCAGAAGCAGGTTGATTTGTCGCAGACATTAGTCGGTGCATTTGTCGAAGACATCTGGCGTCTGTCACCCGCGCTTACGCTTACGCTCGGTCTGCGCTGGGACTACGACGATCTGACGTCGCGCGGCCAGAGCAGTCCCGATTTGAACAACTGGCAGCCCCGCGCGTCGGTGAACTGGCTGGTGGGTCCGGGCTCCGTGCTGCGCGCCGGTGCCGGACTTTATGCGGGCAAGTTTCCGTACGCGGTGTATTCCGACGCCATCCAGTTTGGTCCCGAAGGCAATCAGACGGTCACCTTTGATGGTGCCGATGCACCAGCGTATCTGCAGGGACCGCGCACTGCAACGCTCAATCGCGATGAGTTGCCTCCCGGCGAAATCCGCGAGCTGTTTGCGCTGGGGCTCGAGCAGCCCATGAGCCGTCAGGCAACGATAGGTTGGCAGCAACAGTTCGGCACGCGCTTCGCACTGGGCATTGATGCGGTATACGTGGACACGCGCAATCTTCCGCGTTCGTGGGATCTGAACGCCAGCACACGCGGCATTGGACCAAACGACACCATCAGCCTGAGCGTGACAACGGGCGATCAGTTCAGACCCGTTGC
>JAABRT010000121.1 GCA_011390805.1 Gemmatimonas sp.
GAGTGAGTACACGGCTGCAGGATTTACCATGGAGATCGCGCTGCGCCTCAGCGCATATGGGATCTTGCCTGAGGCGCCGTTTCACTTTGACCTCATCGTGAATGAACGTCCGCCTGAGAGGGAGAGGCGTCGCGGTCAACTGGTGCTCTCCGGTGCACGAGGGGAGTTCGTGTATCTTCGTGGAGACCGGCATGACCTTCTCCGGTCGTGGGTGCTGCGCTATGCACCATCCCGGGCCTCACGTTTGCTCTCTCAACCGCTGGTATGACCGAGTCGATTCTTTCCGCTGTCAAAGTGGTGCTGTACGAACCGCAGGATCCGGTGAACATCGGCGCCGTGGTTCGCGCAATGAAAAACATGGGCGCCAATGATCTGCGCCTGGTGCGGCCGTGTCGCTACGACCTCACGCGCATTGAGCAGATCGCGCATGATACGCGGGATGTGGTGGAGCGCATCAAGCACTACGAGACGCTCGACGAAGCGCTGGCTGATTGTGTGCGCGTGGCGGCATTTACCGGTCGTCGTCGCGCGGCGCGATGGGCGCTGCACACACCGCGCTCCATGACCGAAGAGTTGCTGGAGGCAGCCGAACACGGGCCGGTTGCGCTGCTGTTTGGCCGTGAAGATCACGGACTGCCCAGCGAAGCGGCAGACCGGGCGCACATGATCGTCACGATTCCTACCACCGAACATTTTTCGCTGAATCTGGCACAGGCCGCACTGCTGGGATTGTATGAGCTGCACATTGCCGCGGGCGACGCGACGCGGCGGTTGAAAAAACCGCGCAAATCCGCGCCTCCGCCCAGCGCCGACGAGATCGAACGCACCTTTGTTGATGTGCAGACGGCCTTGGGATCGATCGCGTATTTCAAGACGCGCAATCCGGAGCTGATCATGCGCAGTATCCGCAGTCTGGTCTTCCGGGCCACCCCTGACGCGCGCGAGTTAACGATGCTGCGCACGGCGGCCATTGAAGTGATGCGTACCCTCGAGCGCGAGCGCAAAGGATTGCTCAAGCAGCTGGGGCTGACGGAAGCCGACGTGGACGCCCGCTGAAAGTGAGCGCGTCGGACCACGTTCCGGAGCGCAGTTGGTCCGCGCGCGCGCTTGCCGTTATTCCCGGCGGCGCGTCAACGGGGAGCAAACGCGCCGATGTGCTCTATGGTGCAGAGGCGGCGGCCGTGCTGCCTACCCACATGACTCGTGCGTGGGGGTGTCGTATTGAAACGGTAGACGGTCGCGAACTGGTGGACTGCACCATGGCTCTCGGTGCTGTGGCCTTCGGCTACGCCGACAAGCAGGTGAACGCAGCGGTGATCGACGCGATATCACTCGGCAATGTGGCCGCGCTGTCGCCACGACTCGAAGTTGAAGTGGCCGAACAGATTGTGGATGTGGTGCCGTGCGCAGAACAGGTGCGCTTTCTGAAATCAGGTGCGGAAGCGACTGCTGCAGCCGTGAAGCTGGCGCGTGCGGCGACCGGCCGCAGCACGGTGATTGCGTCAGGGTATTTCGGCTGGCATGACTGGAGCAATCCCGGCGTCGGGGTACCGGCGGGCGCGCACGCCGATGTTGTGCACGTGCCCTTTGATGATGTCGTCTCGCTTCGCAATGCAGTGCAGCGGGCAGGCAGTGATCTGGCCGCAATCATTGTTGAGCCATTGGTTCATCAGGTGGCGTCGAGAGCGTGGTTGCAGCTGGCCCGTGACGCGTGCGATGCCGTGGGCGCGGTGCTGGTGTTTGATGAAATCAAGACAGCGTTCCGCATTTGCACCGGTGGCGTACAGGAGCTGCTGGGGATCACGCCGGACCTCACCACCCTGGGCAAGGCCATGGCCAATGGCTTTCCGATTGCCGCGGTGGTGGGCAAACGCGACATCATGGATGTAGCGCGCACGGCGTGGATTTCGTCCACCCTGGCATCGGAGACGGCCGCACTGGCCGCTGCCCAAGCCGTGATCCACCGGCACAGTCAGGTAGATGTCTGCGCATCGCTTGCGCGCACAGGGAATCTGATGCAGCAGGTGGTGGCGGAGGCGCTCGCGCACACTGCATTTCGTCCCGATGGTCCGCCCGTAATGTGGCGCATCACCGGCGGCGATGGCGCTCAGCTTGATCGCCTGGTTGCGGCTGCCGCGTTGGAAGGGGTGTTGCTCAAACGTGGCGCGTATCAGTTTCCATCGCTCGCGCATGACGCGCCGTCGCTGGAAACCATTCACCACGCGGTGGCTCGCGCCGCTGAGGAGCTATGAAAGAGGTGAAGCCAGTTGAGCCTGAGCACGGGACACCGTTGGCGGGGAACGAGCCGCTCATTGATGTGCACGCACACTTTCACTCCGATCTGAGTGGGCGAGCCGATTGGGGCGCGTACAATGCCTCCCGCTTGCATGCAGGTGAACGCATTGGTGTGATCGCGCATGTGGCGTCGATTCTTGGTTCATGGGGGCATACGTCGCCCACCTATTTTTCGTCGCCGGCCGACCTCACGCACGCCAACGACTGGATGCGCGCCTTCGCCGAACGGGACCGGCTTGCGATGGGGATAGCACAGCCGCGTCTGTTTTCGTACGTGGCCATCAATCCCAACTACGCTGATCATGCGTTGCACGAGATTACACGTGGCGTCGCAGCCGGCGCCGTGGGTGTAAAGATCGCGGCCAGCCGGAAGGCCGATGACGCGCTGCTCGATGATATCGCGCGTCTTGCTGCCGAACATCAGCTGCCGATTCTGCATCACGTGTGGCAGGACCGTCGCCGGGAATGGCCCGGACAGGATGCCAGTGATGGCGTGGAGCTTGTGCGACTGGCGCAACGACATCCTGATACGCGTTTCCTGCTCGCCCACATTGGCGGAGGCGGTGATTACGCCCATACGCTGCACGCGGCGCGCGATGCGCAGAATGTGTTCGTGGATCTGTCGGGGAGCGGCATCGACCGTGGCATGATGGACGCCACCATCGAGGCGTTCGGTGCAGAGCGTGTCTGCTGGGCGGCGGACCTCACACTGTGCACGGGGCTCACCAAGGCGTGGGCACTCGATGCGATCGGATTGACTGATGCACAGCTTACGGACATCCGTTGGCGCAACGGCGTACGTCTGTTTCCCCGCGCGAGGTTCACTGTTGGCGACAGGGTGCTCAGCGCATGACACACAAGGCGCAGTGGTTTGCCGACGTAGATGTGAGTGCGTGGATTGGCCCGTACCCGTTCCGCGATGTACCGCATCCGGACCCGGAGGTGCTGGTGCGCGTGCTTGAGCGTGAGCGTATTCAGCGGGCGTGGGTTGGCTGGTTGCCCGGAGTGTGGCACCGTGACCCCAGTGCCGGTAATGAACGATTGCGGCGCGCGTTGGCGCCCTTTGCCGGGCAACTACTGGCGGCACCCGCGGTGCGACCGGATTGGCCGGGGTGGCAGCGTGTGCTGTCGCGCGAGCTGGAAATGGGGGTGGGATGTATCCGCGCTTACCCGGCGCAGTGGGGCTACGCGCCAGGCGACGAGTCACTCACCCGGCTGGCCCGGGGCTGCTCAGAGGCCGGTGTGCCGCTGCATCTGACGGTGCGCTTTGAAGATGTCCGGCAACGCCACCGGCTCGACAGTGCGGGCGACCTGATGGCGGCCAGCGTTCGGGCGGTTGCCCGCGCGGGCACGCGATGCACGCTCGTGATCAGCGGGGCAGGACGGGAGTTCATTGAAGAGGTCTGGTGGGGGCTCACGCCTGAGGAGCAGCAGTATCTGCGCTTCGATTTCGGCTGGGTGTGGGGACCACCCGATGATCACTTCGCACATCTGGCGCGTACCGTCGAACCGTCAGCGTGGGTGCTGGGCTCACAATGGCCGCTGCGGTTGGTGCAACAGTCCCGGGCACTGTACGAGCTGCTCCCGGCACTGTTGCGTCAGTCGCTTTCCTTCACCGGGCGCCGACGTGATCCGTAAAAGCACGGTGGAAACCATTCTGTGTACCGTTCGGTTTTTCCGCTGATGGCCGTGGGTGTGTGTACATTGGCAACGCGTGGTGAAAACACTGGTATTCATGTAGCGTTTGCACTTGCGTACAAATACGCCCCCAGTCATACTAAGCGGTTGTGCTTACCGGCCTCTGCCTGTCGGATGAGTACGAGTGACGCTGTTCGTGCATTCGTTCGCATTCACCGGATGAGAGCCCCTCACGTACGCTTCACCAACTCACCTGCACGGTCGAGTCGATGACGACGAAAAAGAAGTGGACAGTAATCCCCGGTTTTCTTGCTCTCGCGGCAGCGGCAACGTTGCTGTCGGCATACAGCGGTGCCTCCTCTTCACAGGGGCGGTACGTAGAGCAGCCAATCAAGTTCATTCACGCGCCGCACGTGGCCAAGTTGGGCATGAACTGCCTCTACTGCCATTCACAGGCGCAAAAAGCGATGGACCCGGGTAACGCGACCGTAGCCAACTGCATGGGTTGTCACACCATCGTAAAGGCCAACGGCAGCGAAGAGATCAAGAAGCTCGAGGCATACTGGAATGCCAAGGAGCCGATCCCGTGGAATCGCGTGCACAAGGTGCCCGACTATGTGCAGTTCCCGCACATGCGTCACGTCAATGCGGGCGTCACCTGTCAGTCCTGCCATGGTCAGATCCAGAATCAGGGCGCAGAGGGCGTGGGCGAAGGCTACAAGCCTGTCGAACAGTACGCCTCGCTGAACATGGGCTGGTGCATCAACTGCCATGTGCAAGGCTACAAGCCGGCAGAAGGCGCACGTCTGGCGGGACTGCCTGACAGCGTCGTTGCAGCGCTTGAGAACGAGCCGGTCAAGAAAGCGCGCTACGATTGTTCTACCTGCCATTACTAATCCTCGACTGACCCTTTATCCCGTGCGTCGGTCGGGGCAACACCCGATACGATGTCACGGGCAGCCGCATGGAGCGGAGTGACTGCATGAGCATTGAAGCGGGAAGCGGCGTCAAGCGTCGAGACTTCCTCAAGATCCTCGGCGCGACGGGCGCCACCACAGCCGTGGTGGGTTGCTCGTCTGAAAAAGTCGGGAAACTGATCCCTTACGTTGCGTCACCGGATAACACGGTGGCCGGCGTGTCGCAGTTCTACGCCACGACGTGCAAGGAATGCGCGACTGGCTGCGGCGTGCTGGCTGAAGTGCGCGACGGGCGTCCGATCAAACTTGAGGGCAATCCTGATCACCCGGTGAACCGGGGCGCAATCTGCGCCACCGGCATGTCGGCATTGCAGGGGTTGTACAACCCTGACCGGTATCGGCAGCCGATGTTACGTGAGGGCGGTACGCTCACGCCGGTCACGTGGGATCGTGCACTCGAGGTGTTCTCGCAGAAGCTCGGTGAAGTGAAGAGCCGCGGCGGTGCGCCCAATGCACTGTTCCTCAATAAACACGAAACCGGCAGCTTCCCCGGCTTCCTTGATCAGTGGCTGGCAGCCAACGGCATGCCTGCTCACTTGTCCATCGATTCGATGGCACCGGGCGCCACGATTTCGGCCAACCGCGAGGCGTACGGTGCATCCTGGCCGGCGCTCGACTTCAATGCGGCATCGCTGATCGTCAGCTTCTCGGCCGATTTCCTCGATACGTGGGGACATCGCGTTCCGCAGCAGCTCGACTGGGCCGATGCGCGCGCCAAGCTTGAGAACGCTCCGAAGCTTGTGTACATCGGCGCGCGTCGCTCGCTCACCGGCCTCAATGCCGACCAGTGGATTCCGGCCAAGCCCGGCAGCGAAATGGCGATCTGCAACGCCATTCTCGGTCAGGGTACGGCGGCCGAAGCTGCCACGGCGGCTGATGTTGATGAAAGCACGATTACGGCACTGATCGCAGCTGTGCGCGCGGCCGGCAGTGGTGTGATGGCGCTATGTGGCATGACCACGCCCGATGCGGTTGAGTGCGGCACGATGGTCGCCGAAATCAACAAGGCCAACGGCAGCGTCGGCACCACGATCAAGCCAGCCGAAGACTCGCCGAGCTATCGCGGACTGTCGTCGTATGTAGAGTTGGTGAACGCGGTAGAAAAAATGAATGCCGGGTCAGTGCCCGTTGCGTTTGTGCGCAATGTGAACCCCGCCTATTCCATGCCGGCCAGCGCCGGTTTTGCCGAAGCGTTTGCCAAGGTGGAGTTCAAGGTCTCGTTCTCCAGCATGCCCGATGAAACGAGCGAGCTGTGCGACCTGATTCTTCCTGACAGTCACTGGTTGGAAACGTGGGGCGATGCCCTTGTCGTCAACGGTCAGCGCTCATTCCAGCAGCCCACGCTCGAAGCAATTTTTGACACACGCAGCGCCGCTGATGTGCTGATCGGAGCAGCGCGGGCTGATGGTGCCATCGCGTCGCAGTTTGCCCAGGCCGATTACCGCACGTGGCTGATTGCCAACTTCGACGGTGGTGCGAATGCCTTTGCCAACGCCCTGACGCAGGCCACAGTAACGGGAACGGCCGTGGTGTCGCGCGGCAACACCGCGGTGCCACCGCGCCCGTCGCCCGCCCCAGCGCTTTCGGCCAGCGAAGGCGACATGTTTGTGGTGGTGTACCCGAGCCCGACACTTGGTGACGGCGAAGGTGCGAACAAGCCCTGGCTGCAGGAACTGCCAGATCCCGTAACAAAGATTGCGTGGCAGTCGTGGGTGGAAATCCATCCGATGACCGCCAAGGCGATGGGTGTGAAGGAAGGCGATCACCTCACGGTTCGCACGGCGGCGGGTGAGATCACCGCGCCGGCCTATCCGTACATGGGTGTGCGTCCTGACACGGTTGCCGTGGCGCTTGGACAGGGCCACGTCAGCTACGGCCGCTTTGCGAAGAACGTCGGCATCAACGCCTACTCGCTGGTTCCCAACGGATGGGACGCAGCGGGCAACCTCGCACTCATCGGGTCGCGCGGCACCGT
>JAABRT010000122.1 GCA_011390805.1 Gemmatimonas sp.
CTCGGTGCGCAGTACACGTCGCACGCATCAGGACCCGATGAGCTGAACCTTACTGGTGTCTTTCTCGAACCACGGTTCGTGCCCGTTGTCGGTTCGACCTGGGTGTTTCCGTACATCTCAGGTCGTGTGGCCCTCATGCGCCAGAGCAGTAACTTCGGATCCGCGTCGGCCGGCTCGGCGTTCGGTGCAGGAGCAGGGCTGGTGATTCGCCTCAGCTCGACGATCAACTTCGATGCCGGCGCCCAGCTGCTGCGACAGCAGTTCGGCGACTTCACGTTCACTGACGATGGCTCGCCCGGCGGCTTCAATCCGTTCACCACGTACGCTGCCAAGATCGGGCTGAACTTCGGTTTTCCCCGCTGAGCCGCTCGCCTGATCGTGCCTGACCCTTCCTGACTTCGACATGCACACACGTTCTCATCTCCGCTCTGATTTGTTCACCCCGCCGGGAACTCGCGTGGCTCGCCGGATCACCGTGCTGCTTGCCACGGTGTTTTTTGGCACTGTGACAGCCTGCGGTGGAGATGGTGGCGGGGGGATCGTGCAACCGCGGAACAGGCCCGCGCTTACGGGCATCACCGTCTCACCTACCACACTCGAGCTGCAGGTCGGCCAGACGGGATCGCTACAGGCGAATCTCTCCGGACCCGGAGCGACCACCGGCAGTGCGACGATCAGGTATTCGTCGTCCGCCAACGCGGTGGCTACTGTTGCGTCGAACGGGCTCGTGACCGCCGTTAGTCCCGGCTCGGCCACGATCTCGATCACCGGCACGCATCCGACGGTGGGCGACCTCACGGAGTCCACGGTGTCGACAACAGCGGTGATTACGGTGAGCGCCCGTCCCGTTTCGCTGATCGAGCTTTCCCTCGCGTCCGGTTCAATCCAGGTGGGTCAGCAGACGCAGGCCACGGCGGTTGCGCGCGACAACACCGGTGCCGTTGTGCCGGAGGCGAGCATCGCGTTCGCGTCGGCCAACGCCAGCGTGGCGAGCATCACGCAGGCGGGACTCATCACCGCCATCACACCGGGAACAACACTGATCACTGCCACCTCGGGTACCGTGGTGCAGACGGCCACGCTCACAGTGACCGAAGCGATCATTCCCATCGCATCCATTCAGCCGTTCACCATCCCCAACACCGTGGGTGGTACGTCGCGGCAGCTCACCGTCGTGCCCCTCGACGCGACCGGCGCACCGCTCTCGAATCGTGAGTGTGCATGGACGTCGTCGTCACCCACCGTGGCCACCGTCACCGCCACTGGCATGACCAGTTCGCTGACTGTTGTGTCGGCGCTGGCGCGCACGACATCGGTGACGGTCACCGTGACCTGCGAGGGGCAGAGTGGCGCTGCCACATTCAACGCCACGCCAATTCCGGTCGCATCCATTGCTGTGACCCGGGACTCTTCTTACTTGGCGCACGGCGAATCGGGGTTGATTCGCGCAACCTTCCGTGATGCGCAGAACAACGTGCTGTCAGGGCGGGAGGCGATCTTCTTCGATGAAACGGGACAGTTGGGCTTGCCCCCGGGCAGCGATTGGACGCCCTGCGCGACGGAAGGACAGACGTGCACCTTTACGGGCCAGCGGCTGGTTCGATATGGTGCCGGCGGAAACTTCGCGTACCGTACGGCCACAGGTTCGATTGCCTGTGACAACGCGGCGTTCGGACAGGATCCGGCGCAGAACGAGACCAAGGAGTGTGCGCACGCCGCGCCGGCCTCCAGCTCGACGGGCGCCATTGAGGTCACCGCGTCATACTGTTTCGCCGACAGCTGCCCACGTGGCGTGCGGGAAGCAGTTGTGCGCGTGGTCCCGGTAGAGAATCCCCAGAACATCACGGGCACTGTCACGCAACCGGTCGTGCCCGCGTTCGTGCTCTCAGCGCGCACACCGGTGGATTCGGGGCCGGTGAGCATTGAAACCGCGCACACGCTCACCTTTTCGAACGCCGTCGAAGCGTCCGGGTTGGGCAACGTGCACTTCGGACTGCGCCTGGCCGGTGGCACGGATCTCATCTTTCCATCCGTACTCTTTGCCGTCGATGACAACGTCATCACTTACCAGTCGAACCCGCTCACGGAAGACACCCGGTACGAGTTCTACTACACCGATCTGTTGCGCGACGTGTATGGCAAGGCCCTTCGCAATCCCGGCAGCTTTCAATACCGCACGGTGCTGGTAGACAAGCTGTACTACTATCGGTTAAGCAGCGATTTCACGACGACTCAGGGACGGTCGTTCGGTATTAACGAGGTGACACGGCAGTGCTCCACTGTGCCCACCAACGACAACGATCCGCAGCAGCGCTGGTACGTAGTACCGTACGATGACTCTCATCCCGGACTGGACTTCCAGCGTTCCGGCGCTGGCGCGCGGGTCCGCCTGCGCAATCAGCTGTTTGGTGATACCCGCAACCTCGAGGCGGCGGCCGTCGGCGGTCCATGTCAGATGAACCCGGCCGGGCCGAACCCCTTCGGTGGCGAGTCATGGTACGTCAGCGAACGCTTCGGTTTGAAGAGTTGGCTGCACATCGGCGACGCGACGTTGGCGCTCGACCAGCCGGGTGGCGGCACGATCGTCGGGTTGTCCGAGACCGGTCAGGTCAGTGGCCAACGGTGGACGTTCACGCGGCTGGGTCGGCGCTAGCGCTGCGCGGGCGGGAACCACTGAGTTCATCATGCGCAATGTGCCTCGTGGAGTAACCGTGCGCGAGCGAGCCAGGCACCGCGCTTGCGCGAGTTCGGTCACACCGGAGGATGCAGCGTGTGCCACCGCGTCGCGTCCTCGTAGGCCTGCCCTATACGGCATAACATCGCCTCGCTCAGCGCGCTTCCAGCAAGCTGCATGGTGTACGGGATACCCGAGTCTGAGACGCCACACGGCAGCGCCAGCGCCGGTGTGCCCGCGAGGTCGTGCGGAAACGTGAAGGCCGTGTCGGGCTGCGTGATGCCAAATCGCTGAAAACGCTGTACGCGCTCGGTGTTCCACGCGGCCATCGACTGGTACTGCAGGCCGCTGGGCACTTCGAACGGCGCACCGGCCGCCGGACTCACCACCGCGTCAACCGTGGAGAGCACAGCAACGAAGCGTGCGCTGAACGCCTCACGAACCGCACGCGCGTCCGCAAGCGTGCCCGCGTCAACACTCGCGCCCATCGCGAGAAACTCGCGAAAATATTCACCGAACTCATTTGCGCGTGACGGATAGTCGGCGCGATGCGCCTCCGCCGCTTCGGCCGCGCAGATCAGGGGCCACGTCGAGAGCACCTCGGAAAGGTCGGGAACCTGCACCTCCACGATCTCCGCACCGAGTTGCCTTAACTGCTCCACCGCCGCTTCAATGGCGCGCGCAAGACCACGATCCACACCATCGAGTGCGTACGCACGATCAAAGCCGATGCGCAAACCGTTCACACCGCGCGCAAGTTGTTCGCGCATGTTCGGAACCGGTGCGCGCAATGATGTGGCGTCGTTGGCATCAAAGCCGGCAATCGCCTCGAACATGATCGCCGCATCGGCCACACTGCGTGTCATGGGGCCCACGTGATCAAGCGATTCCGCGAGCGGCAGCACACCGTGTCGACTCACACGACCGTACGTGGGCTTGAGCCCGACAATCCCGTTGGCCATGGCCGGAAAACGAATGGAACCACCGGTGTCGGTGCCGAGCGAAGCGAAACACAAACCAGCCGCAGTCGCAACACCCGATCCGCTCGACGACACACCGGCCCAGTACGTGTCACCCCACGGATTGACAGGAATGTCAAAGCTGCGATGGTAGCCGACCATGGCACCTTCGGTGAGACTGAGTTTCCCGAGCAACACGGCGCCTGCTTGTTCGAGTCGCGACACCACCGTCGCGTCGAACGACGGCACGAAGTCGCGTTTGACCTGCAGGCCGCCCATCGTGCGCACGCCTTGCGTGTAGCACAAATCCTTCACGGCAACCGGAACGCCGTGCAGCGGTCCGCGGTAGTTGCCTGCCGCGATCTCACGCTCGGCTCGACGTGCTGCAGCGAGCGCATGATCGCGCATGACCGTGGCGTAGCTGTGCAATCGCGAATCAAGCGCATCGATGCGGTTGAGCATCAACTGCGTCAGCTCCACCGGTGATACGTCGCGCGACTCGATGAGGCGCGCCACGTCGCGTAGACTCGTGTAGTGCACGCCGTCGGTGTTCACGATGGTGGTCGGTGCGGGCGTCGAAGCGCGACTGCACGCCGCGTGCAATGTGAGAAGCGCGCCGCCGCCGAGCACGCCGAGCAGCTCGCGTCGCGTGAATGATCGATGCGCGTGTTCCTTGGCGTCGGGTGCAACAAGTGGCGTTGCTTCGGGCGTCGGGTCATCTGTCGGATCGTGCGTTGCGTTTCCCGCCATGGTCGTTGCGCCTCGCGATGAGATGTCAGCACCACACTCTGAGCACTACGATACGCGCGTTGGCCCGATCGTGCGTCAGCTCAACCTTAACGCCGAGCGCTTGACGCTCCCCGATGGTGGGCGGCCTCGATAGTGGGCCTGCTCAAGCGCTCACGCCGTCACGGCGTAACTGCCCCTGTTCGCATCCGCTCCAGCGCACTCGGAAGCCAGTTGGTGATCACCACGACCGGTTCCTTGCGCTCACTCTCGCGCACCATGAGGAAGCGCTGACCATCGGCAGACACGTCGTACTGCGGCCATCGGGGCTGTCGGCTATAGGAGCCACGAAAGAGCGTGTCACGCTGGACAGCCGACGGCATCCCATCCCGCTCCTCGAGGGTCACTGCGACGAGCGCGTCACCGTTCCGGTAGAACAGCTCCCCGCCACGCGGATTCCACCGCGGCTCCTCGCCACCACCCGAGGACAGCTGACGGCGCGCGCCGAGGCCCGGCCAGGCGGTCACGTACACCTCCGACCGCCCCGATTCGTCCGACGCGTACACCAGCCAGCGCTGGTCGCGCGAGAGGTCGGGGGCGAGTTCGCTGGCGGGCGTGTTCAGGATCGCACGTGTGCTGCCGGAAACGTCCAAGGGGGTGGCGTACACGTCGGTGCCGGTGGCGCGCGACTCGACGCGGTAGAGCAGGGTCTGACCGTCCGGTGTGATCAGCTGCGGCAGGGTGCCGCCGGTCGAAACCCTGACCGCTTCCCCCGCACCATCGACCGGCACCCGCCAGATGCCGAGCGTGCTTTCACGCAGTGAGGCGAGCACGAGGGCCCGGCTGTCGGGGGTCCAGAGCGGATACCAGTTCTGCGAGCCCGTCATGAGGCGCGTGCGCGTGCCGGCGCGCAGATCCTCCACGAACACGTCCCCGGTCACGCCCGCGTCACTGATGGTAAAGGCGAGTCGCGTCCCGTCCGGAGACCAGCGCGGGTCTTTGTAGCTGTCCGGCTTGCCGGAGAGCGGTCGCTCGGTACCCGACCGCGAGACCTCCACCAGCTGATTCTCACGGCGTTCGGCGCGCAGGTACGCCAGCGTCCCGGACGGCGTGAGGGTGAGCGCCGACTGCTTGCCGAGTTGGGAGCCCCCGATGTCCCGGAGCACCGGTACTTCGGGGCCCGTGATCGCCAGCGTGGCCGGATCGAAGGGTGCGATGGTGACGGTTCCGTTTTCTTTCACGAGCAGGATCGCGCGGCCGTCCGCGGTCGTCATTGCCCCGGAGGCTTCGACGTCGATGATGCGGCCCTCGCCCGTCTCGATGGATACGGCCACCGTCACGGGACGGGTGCCCCGCGTTCCCGACGTAAGCATCCACGGGGTATTCGGGATCGGCTTGAGCCCGAGCAATGCACCCAGAGAGTCCGGGTACGGGATGGCGACGGCCGCGCTTACGCCGCTGGCCTCCACCCGATAGAGCGAGCGTCCTGTCCCTGAGCCGACGAAATAGATGTTGCCATCGGGAAGCCAGACGATACTCAAGGCCTGGTAGACGACGCCCAGATCGGCGAGATCCACGGGCGGCGTGCCGTCGAGTGCGATGCGCCGCAGCCGACCCTGCTGTACGAACGCGAGCGCGCGGCCGTCGGGGGAAAACGTGATGCCGCCCTGCACGTTCTCGGTGCCGACCAACACGCTCGCCGTGGGCTGGTCGAGCGCACGGACGGCGAGCATCGGAATGCCGTTCGGACGCACCACATACGCGATCATGCGGCCGTCGGGGGAGAGGGCGAGGGGGAGGACCTCGTCGATCGTCGGCATCACGATGCCGAACGGCCCGGTCTGGTCCACGCTGAAGGCCACGGGTGCCGTGCTGTCCGTGTCAGCCGGCCGATGCACCCACCCCCAGACGGCGAGTGCGCCGAGCGAGAGCACCGTAGCGGCGAACACCGGTCGCGACACGCCGCGCGCCCCGGCTGCGGTAGCCGTGGCGGCCTCCATGCCGGCCACACGGAACGCCGGATTGGCGAGCGCTTCGGCGAACGCGGCGATGCTCGCGAAGCGGTCGGCCGGCAGCTTCTCGAGCCCGCGCGACAGGGCCGCGGCGATGTTCAGTGGCACGCTCTTCCGCCACGTCGTCACCGGCGCCGCACGCTCGGTGATGATCTTCATGATGATCTGCTGCGCCGAACCGCCACCGTGTGGCGGCTCACCCGCGAGCATTTCGTACAGCACGCTCGCCAGCGAGTACTGGTCGCTGCGTGCGGTAATCTCCTTCTCGGCGGTGGCCTGCTCCGGGCTCATGTAATGCGGCGTGCCGAGACTGAGTCCGGTCTCGGTCATGCGCCCACCAGCGGCCGCGCTTACCGCGAGCGCGATGCCGAAGTCGGCCACCATGGGGCGGCCGTCGTGCAGCAAAATGTTCTCGGGCTTGATGT
>JAABRT010000123.1 GCA_011390805.1 Gemmatimonas sp.
GCACCAGAAACCGCGCCGCGGCGGAGCCGTGCAACATCCCGATGGGCCGATCAGGGTCGTCGGCGTGTGCGCGCAATACATCATCCGGCGCGTCGCGCAGCGCATCGTGCCAGCGCCCTGCATCGTGCCACTGTTGCCGCTGCTCGGCGTTGAGGCCGAGTGCCTCGCTCCATCCATCGAGCAGTGCCGTAACCCGTGCGATGTGGCCGCGACGCTTTTCGTAGGCGACCGTCCACACCGGCATGGCCGGCGGCGCTCCCGGCGCAGAGAGAGGCAACACGGTGTTTACTGATCCATTGCCGCGCGAAGGGATGCTGCCAGCTCGATCGCAGCGTCCACCGACTGCTCAGCGGCCCGCACGAGCGCACTTCCTACAATGACACCATCACCCAACTGCGACGCGGCCCTCGCCTGCTCCGGCGTGGAGATACCGAATCCGATGCAGATGGGCAGTGACGTTGCGGCGCGCAGGCGCGCGACAGACGCCGGCAACTCATCGGCCAGCGTGGCACTTTCACCGGTCACGCCGAGCCGCGAAATGAGATAGACAAATCCACCACCGTGTTTTCCGATTTCTTCCATGCGATCGGACGGTGTGGTGGGGGCGACCAGGCGCACAAAATCGAGTCCGCTTTCTCCAAACCATGCTTCGCGGGTTGGATCGGATCCCACCGGCATGTCAGTGACCAACACACCCGACACACCGGCCCGGCGTGCCCGGTGCAGCACATCCGGGCCGCCAGCCATGATCGGATTGAGATACGAGAACAACACCACCGGAATTGACACGGCGGCTTCTTCGATCATCGCCAGTGTGCGTTCCAACGACATGCCGTGCTCAATGGCGATCTGGGAGCTGCGCTGAATCACCGGCCCATCGGCCAGTGGATCGGAGAAGGCGACACCAACTTCAAGGATATCAACGCCGGCCTTTTCCAGACCGCGCATGAGTTGCACACCCGCTTCAGGCGTGGGGTGGCCGGCTGTGATGTAGGCAATCAATGCGCAGCGCTTTTCGGCGCGCAGTTGAGCAAAGCGCGCATCGATGCTCGATGGCGCAACGGGAGTAGCTGGCATTACAGAAGACACGGAAAGGGTGCAGCCCGCAGGCAGTAATCACGCAAAATAGTCGGACACGCGGATGCCCCAGCGATCGGGGTCGTCGGTCCGGATGATGGTTCGGAGATAATGCCCCGCCTCGTCTTGCGCCATAAGGTCAACCAGCGGCGGGTCCGGCAGCAAGTTACCCTGTGCATCGGCCAGAACACGCACGATGGGGCGCGAAAGCGCCTTTTCATCGGCGTGCGCGGCGTGCACCAGCCCCAGCTCAAAGCTGTCGAGCACCACCACCGTGCCAACGGGATAAATTCCGGTCAGGTTAACAAACGCCTTCACGATAATGGGGTCGAAGCCCAGTCGCGTGTTGTCGCGCATACCTTGCAACACGTGCGCCGGCGACCACGGGGTGTCCTGGTACACACGGGTGGACGTCGCGGCATCGAAACCATCAGCCACCGCAATAATCTTGCTGAGCAGACTGAGCGAGCGTGTGCGTTGCGTGGCCGGGTAACCGCTCAGGTCCACGCGCATGTGATGCTCCTGCGCCGCCACCATGGCGCGCCATGGCCGCCCTGAACCAATGGGCAGGCTGAACAGCGACAGCACGCCCTGCCACGTATGCGTTTCGATGATCGCACGTTCTTCGGCGCTCAGCGGCCCACGTTTGTTCAGCACTTCGGTGGGCACACGTGACTTGCCGATGTCGTGCAACAGTGCCGCGACGCCGAGATCCAGCAGCTGTACTTTGGACAACCCCAAACGCCTGCCGAGCGATACCGACAGAATGCACACGTTCACGCTGTGTACAAACGTGTATTCATCGAACTCCCGCAACGTCGTCATGCCGATTAGCGACGAGGGATCGGTGAGGATGGCGTCCACTACGGCTTGCACTGCACGTTTCACACGCTTGAGACTCGGGCTGCGTCCAAGACGTGCCGCCGTCATGACCTCGCGTGTCACATCCAGTGAGCGCATATACGTTTTGCGCGCGCGCTCCCGCGCGTCCAGATCATCGTCGTCATCGAGTTCGCCAATTGGTGGGTCGAACTCGAACACGGTCACGTTGGCCTGTGCAAGTCGCTGCTCCAGCTGACCGAGACGCGCTTCTTCGGGATATTCCAGCGGTGGCGCCTGCAGGAACGCGAGCAGCACGACCCACATGCGCGGTTCAGGAAGCACGCCAACGCGGAAACTCCCCACGCCTGCCTCGCGCAACAGCGTGAGCACGTACGCCACCGCTGCGTAGTTGTCGAGCGCCAAACGCACCCGCGTTTCATTGACGAACACAAAGTCGCCCGAGCGACGGATCTCGCAACCGTCACCCTGCGCCATGACCCGTTTGCAGGCGTTGCCCAGCTCAGTCAGCGCATTCTGTACTGCGACGTTTTCAACCGGATACAAGCGCACGGCGCGCAGTGCGCCGTGAAAGGCCACGACAACCGCACGCGCCGCGCGTTCTTCGTCGGCACTGTACATGGGACCGGAGCCGCGGGCCGCCTCGGCGGCGCTCGACACACCGGCACCACGCAATGCGGCAGATGCACTGGAGAGGCCTGCGCTGGTCATCAGGCAGCACCCCCGGCTCGCAGCGCGCGTGCCACCTCGTTGCGTACCACCGCATCACCGGAGCTGCTGGCTTTGCGCAACGACGCGTAGGCGTTTGGCGTTGCGACGAGTCCCAGTGCCCGTGCTGCACACGCACGTATTTCCGGCGTCTCCCGCGGTCCCAGTAACGAGCGACCGTTGAGCAAGCCGTCAAGCAGCGCCACGCCGCCATCACCGCACGTCGCACCGTAGGCATCAAACAACGCAGTCTTCTCAGAACGGTCGGCGTTCCTGATGTCTTTTTTCTTGATGGCGATGGTGAGCTTGGGCAGCATGGCGGCGTGTTTGTGCGTGGCGATAGCGCGCAGCGCGGCCACACGGACATCGGCCTCCGTGTCGTCAATGGCAATATCCAGCAGCTGCAGAGCGCCGGGCGAGGCGATCGCCGCCAGCGCGTGCGTTGCCTCAAGACGACGATCGTGGCGCGGATGCCGCAGGATGCGTCCAAGCGCAGGCGCCGCAGCGGCCGAACGCAACCGGCCGCTCAGCTGCATGGCGCCGTGCGCTGTTGCATCGTCTTCGACCTCAAGCAGTCGCACCAGATCGGTGGTATGCCGCTCGGCGAGCTTGAGAATTGCGCGCTCCACCGATTGCCGCGCAGTGCCCGGTGCTGAATGCGTAAGCCACGACAGCAACGGAGCCAACGCCGAACCACGCAACTCGGCAACCAGCGCTTCGAGTGTTTCCGGATTAGGCGCACGCGTACCGTCGTCCACCGCCTGCAGCAGCTGGCGCACGACATCTGGCTCACTCATACGCTCGGTGAACGCGAGCAACCGCTGCTTGGCTGCTGTCGGCAACTCCGCAGCGCGACGCACGGTCGCGTTGGCTTCAACCAACGCGTACGATGCCACGTCGTACGTGCCACTGGCCAGCAGGTCCACCATCACTTCTTCGATACGACCAATCGCCTCGAGTCGGGCGTCGAGATCACGCTGCAGCTCCACAATGTCAAAGAGCACCGACATGACCGCGCGACGGGGATCACTGCTGAACTCCGCGCGTACCTCCGCCTGCAGCGCGTTGAGTTCGCGCCGATCGAGAAAGAAGAGCGTGCTCTCGAAGTCCTCGACACGCACGAGTCCCGGTGTAGAGGTCTCACTGAGCGCCGGTACATCAATGGCAGCAGCGGCAATAGGCGGCTGCGTCTCGTCGCCCAGAGCGCCAGCTTCATCGTCGCCACTTGTCAGCGCGCCGGATGCGGCCAGATCGTAGGTGCCAACCAGGTCCACGTAGCGAAACTGCAGTGTTTCAAAGTCCGCCACCCAGAGCATGGTGACCAGATCATCTTCATCGGGTGCAGCCTGACGCGCCCGCTGAAAGAGCATGAGCAACGGCTCCAGCCCTTCGTTCTCAAAACCGGGCAGCAGCGTGAGTTCGCGAATGCCATCGCGATACAAAATCCATGGCACACCGTCGGAAAGACGCTCCTGTTCCCGGTGCACCGTGCGTCCACGCATGACAAACTCCGCTTCACGCACCGACATCACGATGCGATCCACTTCACCATTCCAGCAGGCCACGAATGCCGAGCGTGCCGTGGCGATCGCACGCTCGCGCATGGGGTTGTTGGGCAGATACAACTGCCAGGCGCGAAACGCCTTGACCAACGCTCGAACCGCATCCTCGACCAACGTCGCGGATGCTTCGCTGAACTCGACCCGAGCGGCGGCAGCGGTTGTCACGCGATGATCACACCGATGGCAGCAGGTGTTCTGTCATTGTGCCCACGTCTTTGTCACCACGGCCGCTCACGCACAGCAGCACGGGTTCGTCGGGCGACCAGCGTCCCGCTTCGCGCACAATCCAGGCAACTGCGTGCGCTGTTTCGAGCGCCGGAATGATGCCTTCCAAACGGCTCAGTACCGACACACCCGACAGCGCCTCCGCATCGGTAACCGACACGTACTCGGCGCGACCGCTGTCCTTGAGGAACGCGTGTTCCGGACCAACGCCGGGATAGTCGAGACCTGCGGAAATCGAGTGCGCCGGGTGCACTTGTCCCGATGCATCCTGCAGCAGATAGCTGAGCGCACCGTGCAGCACGCCGGGAGTCCCCTTGGACAGCGACGCCGAGTGACGCTCAGTGCCGAGCCCCTCGCCGGCCGCCTCAACGCCCACCAGTTCAACGTCAACGTCGTCCACAAAATCGGCGAAGGCGCCCATGGCGTTGGAGCCGCCACCAACACAAGCGACAACCGTCTTGGGCAAACGCCCGGCACGCTCCAGCATCTGCGCGCGCGCTTCGCGGCTGATCACGCGCTGAAAGTCGCGCACCATGCGCGGATACGGGGCCGGACCGACCACGGAGCCAATGATGTAGTGACTTTCGTGCACCGTGGTAACCCAATCACGAATGGCCTCGCTGGTTGCGTCTTTGAGGGTGCGTGTGCCGGCCGTAACGGGAATCACGGTGGCGCCCATGAGGCGCATGCGGAACACATTCAGCGACTGACGCCGCATGTCTTCCTCGCCCATGTATACGACGCACTCAAGGCCAAATCGGGCACAAATCGTTGCCGTGGCCACACCATGCTGGCCGGCACCGGTTTCGGCGATGATGCGCTTCTTGCCCATACGTCGCGCCAGCAGCGCCTGCCCCACGGTGTTGTTGATCTTGTGCGCGCCGGTGTGGTTAAGGTCTTCACGCTTGAGCCATACCGGTGCGCCAACTTTTTCCGACAGCCGCGGCGCGGTGCTCAATGCCGTGGGGCGTCCCACGTAGTCGCGCAGCATGCTGTTCAACTCGGCGAGGAACGCCGGATCCTGCATGGCCGCGTCAAACTCGGCGTCGAGCGCATCGAGCGCCGGCACGAGTGTTTCCGGTACGTAGCGTCCCCCAAATCCGCCAAAACGATCACCAACACGCTCGGCCAGTACTCCACCTGTCGTCTGCATTACGGCAACCCTCGAACTGCGTGTGCAAAAGCTCGCATCCGCTCAGGATCCTTGATCCCCGGTGCGCGTTCCACTCCTGAAGATACGTCTACAACATCCGGTCTCAGCAGGGCTACGGCCTGCCCCACATTTTCTGCGGTGAGCCCCCCTGCCAGCACCAACTGCACGCCGGGTCTTTCGGTTCGCCAGGTCGCAATATCAGTGGACAAGGCGGTCCAATCCAGCGCAACGCCCGTACCTCCGAGCTGCCCGGTGACCTTGGCATCGAGTACGAGGGCCTCAACACCTTCACTCAGTGACCAGGCCTCCGACGGGAGGCGTGTGCCTTCTACGCGCAGCACCGGCCACACGCGAACACCGGCATCGAGCACTGTCTGCACACTGGTTGGTGAAGGATCCCCATGCCACTGCACCACGTCAGCTCCGAGATCAGCGGCCTCCTTCACAAGCTCTTGCGGCGACATGGTGCCCACCACCGCGACACGCAGTACACCCTCACGCGCCGGACCCATGACATCACGCCACTCACTGGCGGAAAGCAATCGTGGGCCTCCAGCGCGAATCCCACCCAGGTAGGCAGCACCGAGTTGCTCGGCCAGCTGGACGTCCTGCTCACGTGTCAGGCCGCAGAACTTGATGCGGGGACGTGTGTGAGGGCGCTCGCTGTTGAGCGAGGGCAAATCGGTCACGCCGATCTCGGCTGGCGAGCCAGCGACGCAAACGCCCGCACCGCAGCTGCGGGATCGGCGCTGGCTGAGATCGCCGATCCGATGAGCAGTGCGTCGGCACCAGCAGTTTGCGCTGGAATCGCATCCTGCACGCTTGTCATTCCGCTCTCGGCAATGGCAATGCGGTCAGACGGGATGGCTGCCATAAGCGCGGGCGCGGTGGCCGGATCGATGACCAACGTTTCGAGGTTGCGATTGTTGACGCCAATTACAGGTGCGCCAAGAGCCAGGGCGCGGGTGATCTCGGTGTGATCCCGCACTTCCACCAGCACACCAAGCGATGCTTCTTCCGCTTCGGCGTACAGTGCTGCGAGCTGATCCGGGTGCAGTCCACGCGCGATCAGCAACACAGCCGCGGCACCGCGCACCCGTGCTTCCCAGATTTGCACCGGATGCACAATGAAATCCTTGCGCAGCACCGGAATCGATACGGCTTGTGAGACGCTGGACAGATCATCAAGCGAGCCGCCGAACTTCTCGGGCTCGGTGAGCACCGA
>JAABRT010000124.1 GCA_011390805.1 Gemmatimonas sp.
TTCCGAGCGATACGCCCACCGCCGATGTGGAGCGGGCATTGGGCCCGATTGCGGCGTCCACCACACCCATGACGCTGTCGTTTGGCGCACCCACGCGATTCATGCAAACGGACATCATCTCACTGCCGCTCGATCCGCATGGACCGCTGCGCACTCTACACGAACGCATTGCCACCAGTGGGTTGGTATTCAAACCCGCGCGCTTTCTGTTCACTCCGCACTGCACACTCAACTTCTATCGCACACTCACGCGCACCACGGAGCGTGAACTGCTCGCACTACGCGTCACGGCGCCGGTCGTGGTGGAGCGGCTGCAGGTGTATCTCACCCGCGATCCACAACCGGCGCGCAAACTGCTGGAGCTGACCCTTACCGGCCCCAGCGATCAAAGCCCAGCGTAAGGCCGGCGCGCACGCCCCAGCTTGAACCGGTGGAACGCCCGCCGATTGGCGACACACTGACATCGTCCGACGCACCAAAACGCAGATCGGTCCAGCCAACAGTCGTGTTGAGCTGTACGTTGGGCGCAATCCACACATAAGTGCCCACGCCGCCACCCAATCCCGTGCCGGTGCTGGTGCGCCCCACGGCGTTGTCAAGCGAGCGCTCAAGGCGCGATACGCGACCGTACACAAACGGTGTGAAGTTGCGCGCCGCCAACGGCAGCGCGAGTCGCGGCTCAAAGAAAAAGCCCTGCACGACAGCGTCATCCGAGCCGAGGCGATGCTGGGAGCGCTGATAGCCGGCGCCAAGCGAGAGCACACTCACACCCACCGAGGCCATTACGTCAAAGCCACTGCCGTCGGTGGCGTTGCCAATGGGGTTACCGCGCAGCGATGCCAGCGAGCCTGCGCCTTCGAGCGCGAACTGGGCGCGGTCTCGGCGGTACTGGGGCGGCCAGGTGCGGTCCTGGGCGGCGGCTATGGCGGGCAGCGCGGTACCGGCGACCAGCGCGATTGCCAGCGCCGAGTTGAGCAGACGGTGTGTTGTGGGGCGCATGAGGAGCTCGGGAAGAGGACAGGGAAACAGTCACTGTCGGTTACCAGAGCAAGGGGGAGGCCAGAAGTTGTGAACTGCAACGGCCGTTTGAAAGCGTTGTCGCGTAAGGGTTTACGGTAGACGGTTGGCGGTTTTTACGGCACAAACGTCCACGGAAGGGGACGGTTGGTGTCCATTGGGGTGGGCGCTGAGGTGCTGGGACGGCACCGGCGCTGAGGCACCGGAGCACACCGTGTTTATGCGGCTTCCGGACGCGATTTGAAGTAAGCCGCGCAGGCGTGGCGCAGGGCGAGCACGGCGGAGGCTTCGAGTTCGTACTCGAAGTGCAGGTCGCCCAGCGCTTCGGCGTCGTGCTGCTTGATCAGGCGCGAGGCGTGGTCGGCGATGGAGTGACGGCGCAGATACTCGCGCGAGGCGTGCCAGAGGCTGCTGGCCTGCTTGCGCAGCGCCTCATCGGGAATCGCGTCGGTTTTGCAGGCGGTTTCGTAGCTCGCGACACCCTCTTCAAGTGCCAGATCGCACGTTTCCACCATGGCGTGCGCAGCCGTGAGCTCAGCGCGGCCCACGTTGCGCGAAATCAGCTTGGACAAGCGTTCGCGCTGACGGGCGCACTCATCGGCGGTACGGGCGAGTGCATCGGCGCAGGCCGTCGGCTGCGCGTTGAGGGCGAGATCTTCTTCGTCGTGCAGCATGCGCGACGCGTTGGATGAGCGAGCGGTTCGAGTGCCTGACATGATGCGCGGGTGGTGCGAACGTGAGCCAAAAACGGACCAGACGGCGGTGCGATTGAAGAGCACGTCGGGAGGGAGCTTCTGTGATCTACACAGAGGCAGGGGTCAAACGGTAGTGGGACGAGTCGCCCGATGCGTTGACGTGACCCTGACGGCGCCTGATGTTGTGGCAGCTCTGACCACACTTTCTGTGGTTGTTGGCCCCCGCCCGCACACCTGGAGAGGTCCGCATGTCCGACCACGCGCCTTCGTTTGCGCACCTGTTGCTCGACACCTCGTCCAACGGCGTCTGCACCATCACGCTCAACCGTCCCGATCGGCTGAATGCGGTAAATCCGGGGCTGGCCGACGAGTTTCCGCTGGCGGTAAGACAGGCGGCGCGTGATGACGCAGTGCGCGCGGTGGTGGTCACCGGCGCCGGCCGCGGTTTTTGCGCCGGTCTCGATCTGTCCGAACCCGTCTCTCTCACAGCGGGACTGCGCGCCGACCGCATGGACCCGCTGTACTGGGTGGGCAAATGGGTGCTGGCGCTGGCGGCATGCGAGAAGCCGGTGATTGCCGCGGTGAACGGACCAGCGGCCGGCGCCGGCTTTGGATTGGCGCTGGCCTGCGATCTGCGCGTGGTCGCCGAAGGGGCAAAGATGACGGCTGGCTATGTGCGACGGGGGTTGTCGCCCGATGCCGGTGTGTCGTGGTGGCTGCCGCGGCTGGTGGGTCACGGCCGCGCGGCGGAGATTCTGTTCAGCGGACGCGATGTGTTGGCCTCGGAAGCCGAACGCATGGGACTGGCCACACGCGTGGTGCCCGACGGCGAGTGCGTGTCGGCGGCACAGGAGCTGGCCGCGCAGCTGGCCGCTGGTCCGCCGATTGCGCTGGCCCTCACCAAACGTCTGCTGCTCGAGAGTGCGTCGGCGGGGCTCGAAGCGCATTTGCGCACTGAACTCACGCACATCAAAACGTGCTTTGTGAGCGGCGATGTGCGCGAGGCGATGACGGCGTTTGGTGAGAAGCGGATGCCGGTGTTTCGGGGGGTTTAGCAAAACACCTCACGGGCGCAACGGCAACCACATGGGCCGCTATGCCCATGACTTCGCGCTCTGGTTAACTGATCGGCGGCGTCTTACCCGGACGCACACGCAAGTGTGGCGGCAGTTGCGCGATGAGCGGACCCAATTCGGCTGCACGTTCAAGCGTGGTGACAAACGTGAGCCCGTCAATGCTCACCACCAGTAATCCGCTCACGCCGTACACCACGATTTCGCCGTTTTCGCTGTGCACGATATTGCCCGACGAATCAATGCACTGCGCCGGACCGAACACACCGTTGCCGGTGTCGTCGAGTTCGCGCACACGCCGCAGTGATGCCCACGTGCCCACGTCGTCCCAACCGAAGGCTGCCTGCATCACCACCACACGATCGCTGCGTTCAAGCAGTCCGCGATCGATTGAAATGGTGCTGGTGATGTGTTCTTCAAACAGCGGCAGCTCACCGGCAGACAGATAGGGAAGACCGTGTGAAATTTCCGGGACACGTGCGGCGAGTTCATCGAGCACTGTTTGCGCCTGCCATACAAACACACCGGTGTTCCAGAGCGCGCCATCGGCGATGAGTGTATCGGCCAGCGCGAGCGATGGCTTCTCGACAAAATGCTCCACATGACACGCGCCGCCGTCGGCCATTGAGACAAACGAATCGAGCGGCAGTCCGGGTTTGAGATAACCGAAGTGCGGCTCGCAACGCGTGGGCTTGGCACCAATCGTGACCAGCCACGAATCGGTAGATGCCAACTGTGCCGCCTGGCGCAGCGTGTCGTGAAACGCGTCGTGATAGTCCACCGCGAGATCGGCGTGCAGCGCACAGAACACCGTCTTGGGTCCGGCGCGTCGGCTGATTTCCTGCGCACCCCACGCCAGTGCTGCCGCGGTGCCAAGTGGACGCGGTTCAATGAGCAGATTGCGACGCGGCAGATCAGGAATGGCGGCGTGCAGCACCTCCGCGATATCGGCGCTTGTGACCACGAGTACACGGTGCGCCGGCACCAGCGGCGACAGACGCGACAGCGTGTCGGCGATGAGCGGACGCGCGTCTACCAGCGGCAGTACTTGCTTGGGGCGATCAGGCGTGCTGATCGGCCAGAAGCGTGTGCCAATGCCACCTGCGAAAACCACCGCCCACAGCGATGTGCCAACATCGAGCTCAGCCTCCGGATCGAGCTCTTCGAGCTGATCGGGGTCAATAACGCTCGTCGACGTATTGGACGTCTTCGGTGGGCCAGGTACGCGCGGAGTGGTCATATCGGCGGGCCGAAGTGGATGAGGACGCTGTGCGGCAAGGCGCAACTTACTTAGCGCGGCGGTACCCTGTCACCTGTGCGGCAGAGTGGGCGCGCCGCGCGCAGCGGCGGTTGCCGCCCGGGGAGCTCCTTATCTGCATCTGCGCTACCGGAACATGCGCTCGTCAAAAATCAGTGCGCTCAACGCCCGGCGTCTCCAGAATAAAATCAGCGCCATACGCTTGCGACGGCGTCATAAAGCCGGGGGTGAACTGTCCGCCGAGTACACGCTGTGCGATTCGCACGGAGGTGTCGGCGGTGAGCGTATAGCCCTCCGGTCCGCGCAGCCGCGAGGTGACCGTGGTACCGTCAGGTGCCGTGGCCTCGCCCCACAGCAAACTCGCTCCCGCAGCGCGTGCCTTGGCGCTCGGGCCCGCGGGCGCCGCACGCACCTTTGCAGACAATCGGTTTTGCATGAAGCCGGTGCGCAGCAGCCACCCCACGTATCGCGATCGCTTGAGCATGGCGAGCTGCTTGGGATGCACACTCATGTACACGCGCACATCACCAATGCCGGTGCTGTGGTACGCGGTGCTCACATCGCCCCACGGAATCGTGACGCCAAGTTTTTCTCCGTCGCCAAAATCAATGCGTCGCGTGTGATACGCAGGTGGCACGGGAATCAGCTTGCCGCCTTCACGAATGCAGCCGGGCTTGCCCAGATTTTCAATCATCGTGAGCGCCGTGCCACGCGATACTCCGCCCAGTGCGCGAAAGCCCAGTGACAGCGATGTGGCACTCGGCAAACGTGCGTGCAAATGTGCCGCAAGACA
Organism: Gemmatimonas sp.; assembly: GCA_011390805.1. Lineage (GTDB taxonomy): Bacteria > Gemmatimonadota > Gemmatimonadetes > Gemmatimonadales > Gemmatimonadaceae > JAABRT01. Next base: position 4,837 of record JAABRT010000124.1, read on the forward strand.
GTCGCTCGGTACGACGTCAAATCCCGTGCCGGGCATGCACATGATGCCGGCCTCTGCCGCTTCGGATGAACGTGATGCCAGTGCTTCGAAAACCGGCAACTCGCCAGTGATGTCGAGGTAGTGCACGCGATGGCGTACACATGCGTCAAACATCGGGCGGTAGGTGTGCGAAAACGGGCCGGCGCAGTGCAACACCACTTGCACATCGCGCATCATCGCATCCATCGCACGTGTGTCGTTCAGCGCGGCCGCACGGGTGGCAAACCCGAACGGCTTGGCGACTGACTGCACGGTACCGGCGTCGCGGCCGGCGAGCACAGGCTGCAGGCCGGCATCAAAGGCGCGCTGCACAATGAGCTGCCCGGTGTAGCCGGTGACGCCATAAATCAGCAGCGACACAGCAGACTCCGCTGTAGGGGAAAGGGATGGTTTGCTACTGGCGCGATGCGCATTTCTGTCGCATGGTGATGTACGCGCGTAGGCCATGTCAATCGGGTACGCCGTATTTGTCGGCCCCGTGCGCGCGCTTCACGCGAACGGCATCTCGATGCCGGGAGGCCCTCATGCCCGCGATTGTGACACCGCTGTCGGTTGCACAGGTCGACGCTTTTCGTGACGGTGACGAAGGTGTCTTCGAGCAGTTGGTACGTACACGCTTCGATGCCCTGGTGGAGCGGGCCAGTGCCCGTCTCGGCACAGACGCGCCGGCTGCACCACGTGTTGCGATGAGTGTGTTGATGGACGCATGGACCGACCGCGAACGCTTTCTGACGCCAGACGCCATTGAGGACTATCTGGACGAGCAGCTGCCGCATCGGTGCGCCGACGAGATGCGCCGTCGTGCATCATTGCATCGCTTTGAAAAACACGAAGGCGTGCAGGTAACCGCCGCCTCAACCAAAGTCGGCATGACAGCCGCCGAGGCGTGGGACGATATCGAACGACGGTTGCATGTTTCAGCCGAAGAGCTGGCTGAACACCGTGAAGAATCGCGCAAACTGGCGCGCCGTCACGCGCGGGAACATGTGGACAGCGTCGCGTCGCGGCGCATACCGGTTGGCCTGCTGGTGGTTGGCGCTGTTTTGCTGGTGGCCGTTGTCTTCGGGCTGCGCTGGATGGATCAGGGCAGCGCCGAGTTGGCGCTCACCAACGCACTCCAGTCTGACGATGTGCGATCACTCCGAGCCGCGCCGGGACAGCGTGGAAGCATCACGTTGCTTGACGAGAGCACGGCCCAACTGGGCGCCGGCAGCACGCTGCGCATTCCGCGTAGTTTCGGACAGGATTTACGCGGCGTGCACCTGGATGGATCGGGTCACTTTGTTGTGGCGCAGGGGCAGGCGTTGCCATTTCAGGTTCGGGTGCGCAACAGTGCCATTGTTGTAACCGGTACCGATTTCAGCGTGCGTGCGTACCCCGATGAGCCTGAGGTGCTGGTGACCGTGCGCGAGGGCAGTGTGCGCGTGCAACCGCTGCTGAAAGAAAATGCGTCACATGCGCTCGAGGCAGGTGACGCGTTGGCGATCGCCGCCGACGGTACCGTACGCACTCCGTCAGCAGCAGAACTCGCGCTGGCGTTTTCGTGGGTGGACGGTGAGCTCATCCTCGAGAACGTTGCACTCAACAGCGCACTGGAAAAGCTCAAGCTCTGGCACAACCTCGATGCACAGCTCGACGATCCCACGCTCGGTGACCGCCCGGTATCGGCCAGACTTACGCTGGAATCGTCAGGTCAGGCGCTTGATGCGCTCACACGTGCGGCCGGTGTGGTTGTGGACTATGAAGGCGAGCAGATGGTGTTGCGTGACACGTTGGTGAAGCCCAACAGCGCACGCAACAACCGGTAGGATCAGAAGGCGGTCAGTGCCTTGGCGATG
>JAABRT010000125.1 GCA_011390805.1 Gemmatimonas sp.
ACGCTTGCGGCGGGAATAGATGAGCGGACCAAGCACAACCGAGAACAACACCAGTGCCACCGACAGGTTGGCGAGCAGCGCCAATGCACCGTATCGCCGCCGCGTCTGCTTTTGCCACGTCTCTTCAAATCCGCCCGATGTCACACCGTACGCCTGACGCAGTGCGAGCTCAAACGAACCGCTGCTTTTCCACGATGACAGAAACAGCGACAGTCCACGCTCGCTGTCCATGAGCGCGAGATCGGCTACCGCGCGATGCGCCAGCGCATACGCCATTTGCGCGTCGCCGGCACCACGATAGAAGAGCAGCTCGAGTTCTTCGAGCGAAGGCACGCCGCGCACCGCCAGTCCAACGCTGGCGGCCAGTGCCTCTTCACGTCCCCACTCGCCCGCCGCCACGCTCGCGTACCCCTCGTCAAACCAGCGTGTGGGGATGTCACCCATCGCCTCGTGCAATGCGAGATGCGCCAGCTCATGTCGCAACGTGACGATGGGATCGCCCGCGTCACTGCCCGAGTTGGAACCCTGCATGATGATGCGCTGCAACGCGGGGAACGCCACCGCCGCACCCCACTCGGGCGCCGATGGGCCGGCCCAGGCGCGAAAGCGCTCGTTATCCGGCGCGATCGCAATGAGCACCTTCGCTTCGGGACGCGGCAGTCCCGGAAACGAATCATTGAGCTGCGCCGCGCGCAGCACATTCTCCGCCAACTTGCGATCACGCGGGAATGAAATCACCGAAAACCGGCCGGCCCGATTCACGGTGGCCGAGGTGCGCGTTGCCCCTGCACTGCCCATCATCTCGGATTCGAGCAGATCGTCGTTGAGTGGACGCGCGCTGCTGGGGGCTCGCACGACGTCGGGCTGCGCTGATGCTGCAACGGGAAGCAGAGGCAGCACCAGGAGGGCAATCAGTATGACCCGCCGCAGGCGCGAGATTACATCTCGCGACTCGGCGCCTCGCCCCGTTCCACTGCCGCCAGCTGTTCCGCGCAACGCTTGCCCCATGGGTTGAACTTGTTGGCCGCCGCACCGTCGCGCCACGCCGATCGCGCTGCTTCCCGGTCTCCCGAGAACCAATGCGCCCGGCCCAGCTCAAACCACGCCTGCAGCAGATTCGGGCCGAGCGCGAGAGCCTTGTGAAAAAACAATCGCGCGTCGTCGTACATCTCCCGATCGAAATACACCAGACCCAAATAGAGGTGCGCGTACAGCGAGGCCTTGCCATCGCTATCGAGCCGAATGGCCCGCGAGAGATGTTCAATGGCTTCACCGTAAATCTTCTTGCGCAGGCAGATGTAGCCCACGTTGGTGCGCGCCAGCGCGTTATTGGGCTCGCGCAGCAGCACATTGTGAAAGGTGAGCAGCGCCGAGTCGTACTGCTCCTGCATCATCTGCGCCCAGCCCAGCAATGACTCGGCTTCACTGCTTCCCGGTGCGAGCGTAAGCGCTTTCTGCAACGCTTCTTCGGCGGCCACGGCGTCGCCCAGGGCCAGACGCGACCAGCCTTTTTCTATGTACGTACTGGCACCGAGGTGATCAACGCGTGAGGTTGCGCCCGCACGGTTGGAAGACAAACCGCGACCTTCACCCTGTTTCCACCGTTCGGCCAGCGACTTAACCGCGTGCTTGAGTGATGCCACACGTGCTTCGGCGGCTTCTACGGCGCGAAACAGCGCAATGATTTGATCTTTGAGCACGGCACGCGCTTTGGCATCGGTCGTGTGCTCAAGTTGCTGCTGCAACGCACGCTCGGCGGCAAACAGTGCCGCCAGATCGGGTGGTGCGAGATCGACATCACCGAGGTCGGGCAATGGTGGTGCTGTAACAGATGGGACAGCGGTCATGTTCGTGCGTCCGGTTGCGCCTGCTGTTGTGATCCCGATTCCATATGCTCTTCCTCAAGCTGCACCGATTCTGTTGATGAAAGCAGCCGGCCGATATCGAGAATAAGCAACTCCCGACCATTGCGTTCTGCCACGCCGAGCAGGTACTCACCGGGCAAACCGCGCAGTGCTGACGGTGGCGCCACGATGCTGGTGGCATCGATCCGGATCACATCCCGCACACTGTCTACCAGAACGGCTCGCCATTCCCGCCCCACAGCAAACACCACGATGCGCTCGTTCGGAGTCGGCTGGTCAACAGTACGACCCAGGCGACGTCGCAAGTCTACCACGGTGACCATGCGGCCGCCGTAGGTGATTACTCCATCCACATACGGTGGCAACTGTGGCAAGACAGACAGTGTAGTGGCGCGCAATACGCGTTCCACCAGTTCTACCGGCACCGCCAGCAGATCACGGCCCACGGTGAAGGAGACCAGCGTGGCCCAATCCACCGTTGAGCGGCCTGTCGCGGCAGAAGCAGATGCAGACATTGGCCGAATATGCATCACGCTGCACTTCCGTTCACGGTTGACATTGGCATAGCCGCAACCGCGCGCTGAATGCACGCACTGACCTCAGTCAGATCGGCAATCTGATCGGCGCCTGCCTGCTGGAGCGCTGCGTTGGGCATGCCCGGAATCACGGCGTGCGCAGGCTCCTGCACAATGGCGTATCCGCCAGCAGCACGGAGTACACGCAGTCCTTCGGCGCCATCGCGCCCCATCCCGGTGAGCACCACGCCTACCAACTGCGCACCAAACGCCACCACCGCACTGGTGAACATGGGGTCGGCAGCCGGACGAACGCCCCACACCGTTGGTCCGCTCTGCAATGCAACCCGTGGACCGTCCACTGTGCGCACAACACGCATATGCACGCCTCCCGGTGCAATGAACACCGTGTCGGGCGTTAACAGATCACCATCTTCGGCTTCGCACACACGCAAGCCACTGACGCCATCAAGACGCTGCGCCAATGAGGCGGTAAAGCCTTTGGGCATGTGCTGCACCACCAGAACCGCGGCGCCCAGCCCGCGTTGCAGATGCGGGATGATCTGTGTGAGTGCCGCCGGTCCGCCGGTGGACGCGGCGATGAGCACGGCCCGCGTAGCGGCCACCGGTTCGGGGCGCGTGCGACGCACGCTGAGCTGCGGTGCACGCGCCATGACATGCACCCGCTCCACCCGCATGACCGATGCAGCACGCAGCGCTTCGAGCAACCGGTCGCCAACACGTGCCAGGTCGAGACTGATCGGGCCGGACGGCTTGCGTACAAAATCCACGGCGCCCAGCTCCAGTGCGCGCAGCGTGTCATCGGCCGTGCCGCGCACAGCGGTCCCCGCAGCAGTACCGGCACCATTGCCAACACCGTTCCCCCCCCCGCCGGCACTGAGCATGACCACGGCACGCGGCGTTTCGCTCATGATGTAGCCAAGCACATCAAGGCCATTGAGGCCGGGCATGGCGATATCGAGGGTCACGATATCCGGATCAAGCGCGTGCACCTGACGGAGCGCATCGTCACCGTCGCGAGCGGTGCCGGCGATCTCGAACTCGCCGCTGGCTTCGATTACATCACGCACAACGCGTCGCATGAACGCGCTGTCATCAACCACGAGCACGCGCGGTTTGCGCGCCTTGTCAGAGCTCGACAACACCGGCGGCAACCGAGCGAACGGTGATGCTTCCATCGTCGAGATCAAAGAACACACTGCGACCATGGCCGCCACCTGTGTCTTCGGCCACGATCGGGATGCCCGCCGCCGCGCAGGCCGAGCGCGCGGCAAGCACATTGCGCGTGCCAAGCGGCACCGAGCCATTGGGCAGCAGTTGTGTGAACATGGACGACCCACCGACCAGCCGTGCCTCGAAACCATCAACGGCCCCCAGGGCGCGCAACTGCAACAGCATGTGCGGCACTGCGGTGGACGCGAACTTGCCTGGACTTTCGGTGTGTTGAGACAACGCCGCGTGCGGCAGCATGATGTGCGCCAATCCGCCGGCTCCGTACTGCCGCGCATAGAGCACAATGGCCACGCACGAGCCAAGCCCGATGGTGACAAGACGTGTACCCGCCCGCGCCACGGCAAAGTCGGCAATAGACACCCTGATGTCCGTGATCAGAGGTGTCATGCCACACGCTCGTAGATGCGCTCGCGTGCATTGACCGCTTTGAATCGCGCACGGGCCGGGCCTGACAACATCTCCACTTTTCCCAGTACCAGCACACCACCAATGCGCAGCGCGTTGGCGAAGCGCTCGAACAACAGTTCCTGTGCGTCGCGCACGAAATAGATGATGACGTTGCGACAGCTGATCAGGTCAAGCTCTTCGGCCGGCGGGGACTCGGCGAGCATATCGTGACGTTCAATGCGAACGCGTGCGCGCAGATCGGCGCGCACTGTGACCGGTTCATCACCCACCAGAAACGCGTCGCGCAATTGCGCCGGTACGTCCTGCACCAACGCACTCTGATACGTGGCTGCCCGGGCACGGTCAAGACAGCGCCGATCAATATCGGTGGCGAGCAGATGCGTGCCCTCAAGCCCACAGCTATCGGCCAGCAGCATGGCCAGCGTCCACGCTTCCTCACCGCTGGCACACCCCGCACTCCACGCGTGCACCGGGCGCCCGGAGCGTGCGAACTGGCTGAACACGCGGTCACGCAGCGTTTCGTACACGACGCGGTCACGAAAGAAGCTGGTCACATTCACCGTGAGCGCGTCGCGCAGCTGCGCCCATTCGTCGGGCGTCTGATCCAGCAGATCGGCGTAGCGCAGAAAGCTCTCCGCGCCGGTGGCGCGCAACCGCACATTCACACGACGACGCAGACAGCTGTGCTTGTAGCCATCGCAGGGAATGCGACCTTCGGTGGTGAGTTTGGCCACCAGCGAGGAGAACCCGTCGTCCACATGCGACAGCATCAGACCGGGGCTGCGGTGGCGCCAGCGTTCTCCGGCTCAGCGTCGGGGATCGCAGCAGCTGTCGGCGCGGCACTGGCACGCGCCACGCCCAGGTTGCCGCGTACAATCACATTATCAGGATCGATTTCCAGCGCGCGTTCCCACGCCGTGCGCGCTTCGTCATGGGCCCCGCGACGGTAATGAATGTTGCCAAGCTTTAACCACACGTCCGCGCCGAAGTCCGAGGCCAGCCGCACCACCCGTTCGTAGCTTTCGAACGCTTCGTCGTAGCGCTGCGCACGATACAGATAGTCACCAAGATTCTTGTGCAGATGCGGCAGGGCACTTTCTTCGAGCAGTGCATGATCGAGCGTGCGCGCCGCGGCCTCGTACGTGCCCCGACGCTCCTGCACCACGGCGAGGTCGTTGTGCAGCACGGCGGCGTGCGGATGCAGCGCGATGCCTTCCTCGAGAATGCTGGCCGCGCGACTCGTCTCACCGCGCAGCGCTGCCGCAATTCCCGCGTGATGAAACCAGACGGCGGTAGGCTGTCGTGCGCCCCACAGCGTGCGTGCTGTGGAAAGCCGCTCTTCGGCACGCGGCAGGTCACCGCGTCGCATGGCCACTACCCCTTGCGAGAGCGCCACGCGCGGATCGTCTGCACCTCCGCGGCGCGCCGCATCAGCCAGTCGCGCTTCGGCCTCGTCCAGATCACCACGTCGTTCATGTGCATACGCCAACGCCAGCAGCACCGCCGGACGCGCGTCGGGCTGTTCGCTGGCCCGCGTGAGCACCTCCACCGCATCGTCCCAGGCGTGCCGACGCAAATGTACCAGTCCGAGATGAAACCGTGCGCCGAGATCATCACTGCGAAGCTCAAGCACACGCCGGAACTCGCGCACCGCCTCGTCGTACATGGCGGTTCGATAAAAGGCCACGCCCAGATTGCGGTGTTCAGCCACCCGACTTTCGGGAGCCGGTTGCTGACGCGACGAGCTTCGGCCAACGCGCTGCGCAAAACCGGCCGACACGAGGCCGTAAATAGCTTTGCCCACGGCAAACTCACCGAGTCCCGATCGCTCCACAATGCTTACGACATCGTGCGTACCATCCAGCCAGGCGACAATGCGTGACTGCTCCGCGGTGAGCGCCACACCGCTTTGCTGCAAGCGCACAGCATCCAGCTCGAACATGAGATCAAGCGACGGAATCTTCTTTTCAATCTGCGTCCACTCGTCAACGCGTCGCGCCGCTTCCATAAGCATGGAGTCGGCCGACAGCGAGATGACCGGAGAATCAGACGACGTGGAGTTGGCTTCGAATGCAAACGTGCCGGTGGTCCACGAAAACAGCGCACACACCGCTTCTTCAATGAGCGCGCGATATTCACGCCGCAGGACGTCTTCGTCTACCTGTGCCAAACGCCGCAGTTCAGGCGCGAGCAGACGATCGTCATCTTCGGGCAATGCAGCGAGCACGCGCGCCAGCGCATCGGCATCAATGGCGCCGGCGCGCACGAGGCGATCGCCCAGACGGTCACGCCGATTGATGATGGCGGCGTGCCACACGCTGCCGCGATCAAAGTGCACCGAGCCAAAGCTGTCTTCGCGGGCCAGACTCAGCACGCCGGTTTTCTGACCGAGCGCGAGCAACTGCAAGACATCGGCGAGGCTGGCTTCGCTCAGGCTTCCACGAATGGCCATCAGCGCAGCTCCTCAATGAGCCGGTCGCCAATATCGGGCCAGTCCCACAACACCTTTTCGTGATCGAGAAAGAAGGCATCCTGC
>JAABRT010000126.1 GCA_011390805.1 Gemmatimonas sp.
CGCCGGATGCGGTCCCGCATGTCCGGTGGTGTGGGAGGGAAGTCGGGGAACATCCTCCCCGACTCCCTATCCCGATTCGGAGCCCTTCGCATGCGTGCGTATCGAGCGCGCAGTGTGTTGCGTTTGGGGCCAACGTGTTGCGTGCCCGCGTGCAACAAAGACCTGCGGCGTCAGGCACCATTCCCTGGCGTTGATTACGTTATCGCCAGATCGTGGCGCTTCTCCGCGCACCGGTTGGCGTGGCGTCTGCTCCGCGCTGTAATCCTCTGTCTCAGCTTGCCTATATGTTGCGCTTTACCACAGCGGGCGAATCTCACGGCCCGGCACTCATCGCGATTCTTGAGGGAATGCCCGCCGGCGTCCCACTGCTGGCCGCCGACGTCGATACGCAACTCGCGCGTCGGCAGCAGGGGTACGGCCGAGGGCGTCGAATGCAGATCGAAACCGATCGCATCGAGTTCCAGTCCGGGGTACGTGCCGGTGAAACACTCGGCTCACCGCTGGCCATGCTCATTCACAATCGCGACTGGAAAAACTGGGTCGAGATCATGGATCCCGCCCCGCGCGACAGTGACGCTACCACGCCCCGCAAGCGTGTGGTTACGCGCGTTCGACCGGGGCACGCCGATTTAACAGGCGTGCTCAAATACGATCGTGACGATGCCCGCGACATTCTGGAACGGGCGTCGGCGCGCGAAACGACCGCGCGCGTTGCGGCGGGCGCCGTCTGTCGCCGATTCCTCGCAGAACTCGGCGTACGCATCGGTTCGCACGTGTCGCATCTCGGTGGCATTGATGCAATGCCGCCTGCACAGTGGCCCGATGATATCAATGCCGTCTCCGACGCATCGGCGGTGCGCATGCTTGATCCCGATGCTGAAGCCCGGGTGATTGCGCACATCGATGAAATCAAGAAGGCCGGCAACACGCTTGGCGGTATTTGCGAAGTGGTGGTGACCGGATTGCCCGTGGGGCTGGGCTCGCATGTGTCGTGGGATCGCAAGCTCGACGGACGACTGGGCCAGGCCATGCTGTCAATCCAGGCAGTGAAGGGTGTCGAAATCGGGCTGGGCTTTGAGACGGCGCGCCTCAAGGGCTCCGAGGTGCACGATGAAATCGAGCCGGCGCCCGGCCGTACGTCCACAGGTCACGTACGTCGCCGTACCAATCGTGCCGGCGGGCTGGAAGGTGGTATGACCACGGGTGAACCGCTGGTGATTCGCGTGGCCATGAAGCCCATCGCAACGCTCATGAAGCCGCTGGCCACTGTGGACACGGCCACGGGCGACGTCGCCTCGGCGGCCGCCGAACGCAGTGATGTGACGGCCGTACCGGCGATGGGCGTGATCGCCGAAGCCATGGCCGCCTTTGTCTGCGCGCAGGCCGTGCTGGAAAAGTTCGGGGGCGATTCGCTGGGCGAAGTGCAGCGCAACCTGTCAGCCTACCTGGCGCGACTCGACGAACGGGTGGAGCGTCCGGCGCAAGCATGAGTCTGGTTGCGCCACTCATTTTTGTGGGCTTGCCCGGCGCGGGCAAAAGCACCGTCGGGCGCGCCGTGGCCGAAAAGCTGGGTTGTGGATTCGTGGATTTCGATCGGGAACTGGCCCAACGCACCGGCCTCACAGTGCCGCAAATCTTTGCACAGCAAGGAGTTGGTGCGTTCCGGAAGATGGAGCGTGAGCTCACGGAAGAGCTGCTTGCCGGCCCTGCCACGGTATGGGCGCCGGGCGGAGGATGGGCTACGATTCCGGGCGTTTTGGCACTTGTGCGCCCCCATGCATGTATCATCCATCTTTCGGTTTCTCCCGATGGAGCCTTGGCGAGAGTGCGACAGGATGCGAGTATTCGCCCCCTGCTCGCTGGTGCCGATCCGCACGCTGTGCTGGAGCGTCTCTTGGCTGAACGTGCCAGCTGCTACGCCGAAGCCGACTACACCGTGGCAACAGACGGCGTATCAATTGAACAGGTAGTGCAGCGCGTGTTGGCGCTGGTGCTCGACCATTACACCCGGAAGACAGAACATGCGTGATCGTTGGGGACAGATGCTGGAGACGCTTCGTGCGACTTTTTCCGCCGACTCGGACGTCGCGGATCTCGAGCATTTTCTGGCGTCACGGGGATTGGACCGGCAGGAAATTGGTGAGGTGCTTTCGCTGTACTTCGAACAGATTGGCACGGTAACGGAAGACAGAGCTCCGTCCGCCGCTGCCGTGTCCGGCCGATCGACGTCCGTCCGGGTACAAGGACCGCACGAACGGGGACGCTTCACGGTTGATGCGTGGGGTTACCTCATCATGTTGCATGAGTCGGGTGTCGTATCCGAGTTCGATTTCGAACAGCTGGTGGAACGCGCACTCTTTCATATAGATGGTCGCATTGGTGTGCCTGAGATTCGGGCACTGGCCGATGAAGTTGGGTTGGACGCGGTCGCGTCAGCCTCCGACCGCACTTTGCTGCACTGACGCACTATGGCAATCAAAAAAGCCGCGAAAAAAACCGCACGGAAAACCAGCGCCTCCAAAACCGGCACAACTGCGGCCGCGAAAAAGGCCGCTGGTGATTCGCCCAAGACGGCACCCAGAAAGTCGACGGCCAAAAAGGCGGTCAAGTCGGCTGCGAAGACACCGCGTAAGGCGGCCAGCAAAACGGCCACCAAGGCGGCGGCCCGCACCGGTCGCCGTAGCGCCAACTTCGTTGACCTCACTACGCCACCGGTCTCGGGCAAGTCGCTGGTCATCGTGGAGTCGCCAGCCAAAGCCAAGACGATCGGCAAATACCTGGGCAGCGGCTACACGGTAAAGGCAACGGTTGGACACGTGCGCGATTTGCCCGCCAAGAAGCTGGGCATCGACATCGACAAGGGCTTCGAGCCGGACTACGTGACCATTGAGGGCAAAGAGGATATTCTCACCGACCTCAAAAAGCACGCCCGCGTAGCACGTGAGGTCTTCATCGCAACCGACCCTGATCGCGAAGGGGAAGCGATCGGCTGGCACGTGGCGAGCTACTTCACGCAGGGCAACAAGAATGCGCGCGTTGAAGCGCCCATCCGTCGCGTGCTCTTTCACGAGATCACCAAAGACGCCGTCAAGGCGTCAATGGACCGTCCGCTCGAAATCGATACCGATCGCGTAGACGCGCAGCAGGCCCGTCGCGTGCTCGATCGATTGGTGGGCTACAAGGCCAGCCCGGTACTCTGGAAAACCGTCAAGAAGGGACTCTCGGCCGGACGCGTGCAAACGGTGGCGCTGCGCATCATTGTGGAGCGCGAACGCGAGATCCGTGCGTTCACGCCGGTGGAATACTGGAGCATTGCGGCCGATCTGGCGCATGAAGCGCAGCCGTTTTCAGCCAAGCTGCATCATGTGGATGGCAAGAAGCCGGAAATCGGCACGCAAACAGAAGCCGATGCAATTCTCAAAGACCTCGACGGTGTCAAAACCTTTGAAGTCACCGAGCTGAAAAAGCGCGAAGGCCGCAAGAACACCGCTAAACCATTCAAAACCAGTACGCTGCAGCAGGAAGCGGCCAAGAAGCTCGGCTATGGCTCCAAGCGCACCATGCGACTCGCGCAGGATCTGTACGAAGGCATCGAGCTGGGTGACGAAGGCGCCGTAGGTCTCATCACCTACATGCGTACCGACTCGGAGCGTGTCTCTGAAGCCGCCGCACTGGCCGCACGTGATCTGCTGCGCGCGCAGTTTGGTGATGAGTATCTCACCGCGCAGCCGCAGCTGTATCCAAGCACCAAAGCGAACGCGCAGGACGCACATGAAGGCGTGCGTCCCGCCGATCCGTCGCGTCGTCCGGAAGATGTGCAGAAGTACCTCACGGCCGATCAGTTCAAGCTCTATCAGCTCATCTGGCAGCGCTTCATGGCGTCGCAGATGGCACCGGCGGTTTTCGATACCACTACTGTCGATTTTTCGATTCCGCGCGGCGGACACGATTACCTGTTCCGCGCTACCGGCTCGGTGCTCAAGTTCCCCGGCTTCCTGGCGCTCTACCGCGAGGCGCGTGAAGAGGGTGACGCCAAGGCGATTGAAGACGAGCAGGCGCTGCCTGTGCTGGAGCAGGGCATGGTCGTGCCCGTGAGTGCGATTCTGCCCACGCAGCACTTCACCAAGCCGCCGGCGCGCTTCTCTGAAGCGTCTCTGGTGAAAGAGCTCGAGCGGTTGGGTATCGGTCGTCCGTCAACCTACGCGTCAATCATCAGCGTGCTGGCAGAGCGTCGCTACGTGATGCTGGAGCAGCGCCGCTTCTTCCCCACGCCACTGGGCGAAACGGTGGAGAAGGTGATGGTGATGAAGTTTCCGGCGGTCTTTAACGTCGGGTTCACCGCACAAATGGAAGGCGAGCTCGATCGTATTGAAGAGGGAAATCTGAATTGGCACACCGCACTCGATGAGTTCTGGGAGCCGTTTCACAAAACGCTCAACGACGACGATCTCGATCTGCTGATCGCCGAAGCGCACGATCTTTCAGCACTCAAAACTGAAAAGTGTCCTGACTGCGGTGGAAAGCTTGTCGCCAAAGGCGGATTCTTCGGGCCCTTTGTGGCCTGCGAAAACCACCCCAAGGTGTGCAAGTACACGCGCCCCATCAAAGGCGAGCGCAAGCCTGCCGAACTCACGCAGTACAAGTGTCAGGAATGCGGCGAGTTCATGGTGGTGCGACATGGTCGCTCAGGAGATTTCCTGGGCTGCTCCAAGTTTCCCAAGTGTCGCGGTACACGGTCCATGCCTACTGGTGTGTTCTGTCCCAAGGACGGTGGTGAAATCGCCGAGCGTCGCTCGAAGAAGCGTGGCAAGGCGTTTTACGGCTGCGAGAACTATCCCGAGTGCGACTTCGTGGTGTGGGACAAGCCGGTCAAGGAAAAGTGTCCGGAGTGTGGCTACATGGGCGCCGAATCCAAGTTCAAGGCGTCGCGTGGGCATTTCAGAAAATGTCTGAGCTGCAGCAACGAGTGGGATGTGCCGTCGCCGGACGAAGCAGGTCTCGAACAGGCGGTGGCGGAAGTCGCGTAGCATGACAGCCAAAAATGATGTACACAGCGTGGTGAACAACGCGACGGGCAACGTGATGGACAACATGATGGACAAAGCAACGCACGATGCGGTGCAGATCATCGGCGGCGGGTTGGCGGGCAGTGAAGCGGCCTGGCAACTCGCCGAGCGCGGGCACCATGTGGTGCTGCACGAAATGCGGCCGGTGCGTGGAACAGCCGCGCACAAAACCGATCGTCTGGCCGAACTCGTCTGCTCCAACACCTTCAAGAGCACCGAGACCACCAACGCGCACGGACTGCTCAAAGCCGAAATGCGTGCGTTGGGCAGCATGGTGCTGGCCTGCGCCGACGCTGCGCGTGTTCCGGGTGGCAGCGCACTCACGGTTGATCGTGATGTGTTCTCCGCGCAGGTGCACGAGCGCATCATGGCGCACCCGCGCATCACGGTGACACGTGAAGAAGTCAGCGAGCTGCCGTCGTGCGGTATCATTGCCACCGGGCCGCTCACGGCCGATGCACTGGCCGAATCCATCCGCACGCGTCTGGGTGTCGAGTCGCTCGCGTTTTATGACGCGATTGCCCCGATCATTGCCGAAGAGTCTATCGATCGCAGCATCGCGTTCCGTCAGTCGCGTTGGGACAAGGAAACAATGGACGGCGCAGATCCCGCGGGCGCGTATCTCAACTGTCCGTTCACGCGCGATGAGTATGAAGCGTTCATTGACGCGCTCGTGGCCGGCGATCAGTTCACGGCCAAAGAGTTTGACGCCGTACCGTACTTTGAAGGCTGCATGCCGGCCGAAGAGATGGCGCGTCGTGGTCGCGATACGCTGCGCTTTGGTCCTATGAAGCCCATCGGCTTGCGCGACCCGCGCTCCGACAAGCGGCCGTGGGCCGTCGTGCAGCTGCGTCAGGAAGACCGCGCCGGACGCATGTGGAATCTGGTGGGCTTTCAAACACGCCTGCGCATTCCCGAACAGCAGCGCGTCTTTCGCCTGATTCCGGGACTCGAAAACGCTGAGTTCTTGCGCTTCGGGTCGATTCACCGCAACACGTATCTCAATGCACCGGGCGCGCTCACACCGCACCTGTCGCTGCGCGATAATGCGCGGGTGCTTTTTGCCGGACAGCTCACCGGTGTTGAAGGTTACACGGAGAGCACCGCTACCGGGCTGCTTGCGGGTATCAACCTGTCGCGCATGCTGCACGGTGCCGATCCCATCGTACCACCCGCGCACAGCATGCTTGGCGCGCTCTATCGCTACATGCGGGAAGCGGAGCCCAAACATTTTCAGCCGATGAACGCCAACTTCGGTTTGCTCGATGAACTCGACACGCCGGTGCGCGACAAGCAGCTCAAGCGTGAGCGCTACGCTGAACGTGCGCTGCAGGCCATCGGTGACTTCATGCGGGAGCACGACATCACGCCGGCGTACGTGCATGC
>JAABRT010000127.1 GCA_011390805.1 Gemmatimonas sp.
CGGCGTATTCGCGGCCGTGGCCCAGCATCCACCGGATGACGGCCTGACCGGCGTTCGCGCCGGCCGCGCCCACCACAGCGTGTTGCGCAGGGATACCGGGCATGCTCGGGTGCACGGTGTAGCAGTGCGTCGCGCCGCCCGCTGTTAATGCGTGCATGTAGGGTGCACCGAGCAGCGCCGCATTCCGGACTTCCACCGCGTACGGCACCCCTTTGGGCAAAGCCTGCAAAAACTCGCCGAGCGCGTCGGGTAGCGCCGCCAGCTTGCGGGAGGAAAGTGCGAGCGGCGGAAACTGAAACAGCACCACGCCCAACCGCCCTCCAAGACCGCGCAGCGCCGGCTCAATCACCTCGGTTGTTGCGTAGGCAACATCGAGAAAGCGGTCAACAGCCGGAGCATGACCGGGCACACGCATTCCGCGCGGCGTGGTGAGCGCGGCGTGTGCTTTGACAAGAAACCGGAAGTCATCGGGTACCGCCTGCGCATATTCCGCGAAGGCACGTTCACTGATCGGTGCATAGAAGGTGCGGTCAACCCCCACGGCGCGCAGCAGCGGATGCTGTGCGTACGCGTTCAGTCCCTGACGCGATAAGGCACTGGTTGAGTAGGCGCCACCGTATACCAGCGACTGCCACCCCGGAAAGGCCCAGCTTGAGGTGCCCAACCGCAGCGTGTGCGGCAACTGCTTCGCCAGGCCCTGCAGTGAGTCGTCTACCGCAGCGGCTTCAACGGTGTTGCGCCTTCGGGGCGAGTAGCCGTCGGGCGACTGGCGGTGCGTTGACGACGTGTCCGCATTGTCAGGTGCCCCGAAAAGATCGGTCTGTTCCCGGTGTGAACGCTTCACCGCTTGACGCCAACAATCCCCACCATGGTGGGTGTGATCAGATACGCCGACGGGTTGTTGGATCGTTCGTTCCACACGCGTTCAAACTCATCGCGGTGGGCGTGGGTAATGAGGCCGAGCGAAACCAGAGTGGGCAGGTAGTTGCGAAAAAAACTTGACGGCCAGTTCCACAACGCGCTCGAAGGTCGCGCCACACGAACAATCGGTTCGATGTGCTCAACGTCAAATCCTGCGGCGTGCAGCATGTTGGGCAACTCGCGCCCGACCGCGAATGAACCACCGTGCAGCTTAACCGACTGTCCGGTTGCTCGGATCACAAGATCAATCGCATCACTGGGCGGGGCGATCGTTAACGCTTCGTAGTTGGCGTAGTCCATGATCGCAAAGCGACCACCGGGTTTGAGTACACGGGCAACTTCGTGTACCACTGCCTGCGCGTCTGTCGTGAAGCAGAGCAACCAGCGCGCGAACGCTCCGTCGAGCGATGATGAATCAAGTGGCAGCGACGCCGCATCGGACTCATGCCAGGACACGTTGCGCAGGGCACGCGCCGCAATGAGCTGTTGCAGCGACGAAAGAAACCGTCGCGACACATCAACGGCGCAGACGTGTCCATCAACACCAACAAGCTGCGCGAGATCAGCGGTGGCGTAACCGGGCCCGGAGCCCAGGTCGAGCAGCTGTGCACCGGGGGCAAACCGGGCCAGCTCCCAGAGCCGCGAAGTTTGCGGGGCCCACACCTGGTGCTGGAAACCAAGTCGGTGCAGCTCATCGTCGTGCGTACCGAGCACGTACTCGCGTTCACTGCTGTGCGCGTGTTCGGACGGCGCGGATTCTTGTGTCATGATCAGCGAAGCCGGATCGGGTGGTCACGCTGCAGCAGCCCCTCTTCGAGTACACGGGCGTACACCCGCGACTGCCCCGGGTGACGTTTCTGTGAAATGCGCATGAAATCCTCGTCGCTGAAGGCCGCACGAATGGTACGACAGGGTGCCGTGTAACTCACGATCTCGATCACTGCCGTTTCACCGAGCTCGAGTTGCGCCCCCGGAACGACGAGCGTCCAGTCCAGTCCGAACGTGGTGATATTTTCCCCAATGCTGCCGGGCGAGATCGGATGCCCTTCCGCCTGCAGCGTGATCATGAGCTCCAGCGGAAAGAGGCAGACGGCGCGATCCGGTCCGCCGTGATACTTGCGGTTGGACTGCCAGTCTCCTTGCAGACCACTGGTGAGCAGCATGACCTGCTCCACGGCGCCTTTGGGCACCCCGCCGGATGAACGTGAAAGCTGGTGAATGCGACCGGACATCCGCTTGACTGGTTAGAGAGGTACGTAACGAGGTTGCGCCGCTACCGGGTGATGCGCTGATTTCCCGGTGAGTGCTGGCCACGCGCGCGATGCGTGAAGCGAGCGCTCTCAAGCCAGGATATCCGGTCGCCTTACTGATGTGCGGAGAAATCTGATGACTGAAAGCTACGTCACGGTGCCTTGCCAGTTTTGCGGCACACGCAACAAGGTCAACATGGCGCGTGTTGCGCATCGGCCCAAGTGCCGGAACGCGGACTGCGCCAAGCCCATCCTTCTCGATCGGCCTCTGCCTCTCACCGATCAGACATTCAGCGACGTGATCGCGAACGCCGATGTGCCAGTGCTGGTAGACTTCTACGCCGACTGGTGCGGTCCCTGCAAGGCAATGGCGCCCACTTTTGACGCGGTGGCGGGTGAGTTTGCCGGCCGCGCACTGGTGGCCAAGCTCAACACCGACCACGCGCCGCACACATCGCAGGCGTTCAACATCCGCAGCATCCCCACGATCATTGCCTTTCGCGGTGGCAAAGCCGTCGCGCAACAGATGGGAGCCGTGCCCAAGGCACAGCTCGTACAGCTGTTACGCGACGCAGGCGTTTCCACCTGAACTCGCTCACGATACGGGCGCCACGAGCCGCCAGTTGACGATGCAGGCGTCACGAGCCGCCAGTTGACGATGCAGGCTTCACGAACCACCAGTAGTTGCGACGCAGCGCGCACCGGGACCTCGCCGGTGCGCGCTACTGGCTTCAGCAACTGATCAGGGTGCACCAGCGTCAAGATCATTCCAGTGCATGATGGCGTTAAAGCCCATCATGAACGTGCCTTGCGTTTGCCAGCGCCAGAACGGTCGCGTTGTGAACATCACCACATTGCCCTCGCCGATTTTCTGACTCATGACCGTAGGGCGGTTGGACAGATGCTCACCACCTTCGAGCACGCCCGACAACAACATGTCGCGCGGGCTTGATGGGAACTGCACCACCACACGCGGGGCCATACCCGGCAGTGTATTGATTCGCTCTGCGCCGCCAGCAAAGCGTCCGCCGCCGTCAACCTTGGTGATCGCGCTCGCGGGCCACTGCTGCGTGGGATTCCACTGCGAATGCTCCACCCACGTGGCCATCGGCGTGGTGTTCTGATAAATACTGCTGCGACGCGCGGCCGGACCAATGCCACCGCCACCGGCCGCCGCGCCCGAGAGAGCGGCTGAACTGCCGGGCCGGAATACGTTTACCGTGCTCACCGGCTTCGCATCGGGCGTGGTGGGTGCACCGGCGTCGAGCAGCGTACCGCCGCTGAAATAAATCGGCAGCTGATTGACCTTGTAGCCGTACACCAACGGGCTGCTCATGTCGGAAATCACACCGCGCAACAACGTGCCACGATTTACCAGACCGGGTGCGCTCGTGGTACGCAGTCCGGGCGTCAGACTGTAGCTGGGAAAAATCGCCGACGTGTTGCCTTCCGTGATCAGCGTGCCGCCCTGTTGTACGAACTCGTGCAGCATGGCCAGCCCATCAGTGCCGAGGCCACCACGCACGTCATCCGTTGAATCAGGAAAACCGATGTCCGGATATTCCGCTGTGCGCTTGTACGGAATGGGTGTGCCACCGGTGGGAGCACCCTGCCCCACGTTGCCGCCGTGCGGCCACATGATCACATCAAAGCGATCACGCAGCGAACCCATTTTCCGCACTTCGTTTTCGCCAAAGTACGTGTACGGCACACCGTAGTGATCAAGTGCCGCGCGCACCCAGCCCTCATTCTGCGTATTCGTCCAGCTGTGGATATAGCCAATGCGCGGCAGGTCGATTTCATGCGTCTTCACCGCCGGTGCGCCACTCACCGCGACGCCGGTCAACCCGAGCTCTGTGAGCAACGGCTCGATCTGCGCGCGATTCGCGTTGCGGATAATGAACGCACCAGCGCCAAACGAGCGTCCACCCGCAGAGAACGTATCTTCTGCGGCCTGCATGGCAACGTTCGCCAGTGCATAGCGAAAGCGTACCAGATTGTTGTCGCCCGTGTGCTCCACAATGATGGTAGACCCGGTGCCGGTCACACCGCCCGGCGCCGTCACATGCGCATTGGCCAGCGTCATGGCCGCGTCAAACAATCGCGGATTTTTTACTTCGTGCACGATGATGTTGCGCATCATCGGGAACGTCCAGCCGGTGTCGTCGTACGGCGACGGGTTGGTGGTGGGATAGTTCTGCACCGCGAAATACATATCCGCAATCGTGCGCAGAGGCTGATCGCCGCGGATGATCCAGTCACCCTTTTTCACTGACAGTGAATCGAGCGTCATGTCGCGTTCTGCAACGTGAAACTCAAGCCCTTGGTCCATGAGCGCATTCACCGCTTCCGCCGCATTCTGCTTGTGATGCTGCGTTGCGGGAATCACCCAGCCCTTGATCGGTCCCAGCTTGCCACGGTTAATCGCATTGCGGTTTTTGATCCAGTAGTTCTCAAGAAAGCGATCGCGCTCCTTGCCCATATTCCACAGCGAAAGAATCAGTGCGGACTGCTGGATGTTGGTATTGGCGCGTGGCCCCCAACGAATGTCGTTGGGCGTCGGGTTGGGGCGAAACCACTCACGGCTCTGGTTGTAGCTGGTGCCGCCGAGCACGCGGGTAAGGGAGTCGTCGGGCGTTCCGTCACGCGGCCCGGTGCCACGCCCACGTCCACCTGCCACCTGACCATCACAGCCACTCCCGTAACTCTGCACTTCGTAAAAGCGACCGATCGCATTTACCGTGTGCATCATGAAGAACATGTAGTTGGGCACCCAGCCGTCGTAAAAGCCGTACGTCCACACGCCCGGCACACCGCGCTTGGTCATTTCCATGACCTCGTTCTCCGCCATCCACCACCATTCGTTAATGGTGATGGGATCGATCTGCTCGTTGTACGGGCCGGTGCCGGTGGAGACGTAAAGCAACGTGGCCTGTTCGTGCAGATCGTGCATCACAACCGGGCGCCACTCGAGATTGGTGTTCCGCACATGCTGCGTGAGCTTGAGAAACTGACCCATGCCATCGCGGTTGTTATCGTGCGCCACGTACTTGCCCCAATACGGCGTGGGCAGCGGGTTACCGGTGCGCACGCGGTAACACACACCGTCAAGAATCTTCTCACGACCATCTGGCTCAATCACGGGCGTGATCATGGTGATCACATTCTTCCGGATGCTGGCAATCTTTGGCGACTCATCAACCACCAGTCGGTACGCCAGCTCCATCAGCATTTCCGGTCCACCGGTTTCCGTGGAATGCATGCCGCTGGTGATGTAATAAATGGGCTTGGCAATCTGCTGCAGCTCAAGCGCGCGCTCTTCGCTTGTGCGACGCGGATCGGCCAGTTCATGCATGTAGCCTTTGTACTTGTCGAGATTGGCGATGGTTTCTTCGTCGCTCACAACGAATGCCACCATGTCGCGTCCTTCCTCCGACTTGCCCATCACCCAGAACTTCGCCCGCGTAGGCGCAGCCTTGGCAATCGCTTCGAGATAGCGGTGGATATCACGTGCTTTGGTGAGATAGCCCGGCGTGCCGATCACCCGGTTGATCCCGGGAAAGCTCAGGGGTGTAGGCACCGTTTCCGACGCCGGCAGGTAGTTCACCAATTCGGTACTGATGCGTGGATCGGTGAGCAGTTCCCGAATCTGCGCGGTATACGCCTCATCAATCTTCTGCGTGGCCTGGGCGGTGACCGTGGTGACCGAGGCAACGCTACCAGCGGCCAGTGCAAGCGCTGAACAGGCAGCTCGGCGCATCGCATCGCGAAAGCGAAACATTCGTACTCCGGGGAGGTGGGAGAGCCGCACCGCGGCCGTGACTACGCGGGTGGCAGCGGTGAGGCAGTCGGCGGCAGGTGATCACCAGATGTGGCAAACGCTGGCTCGCCCTGGCGCTGCGAGCCTATACTGGGAGTGTACGCGCTGGTACGTGGTCTCGCTGCAGCGCGCCAGCCGACTACGGTTCGCCCGGTCTTGCTGCAGCGCGCCAGTAGCCTACTGCTCGCCCAGTCGCGCCACGGCGCCCGCCAGAAACGCCGCGCGCCAGCTCTCCAGTTGGGCCACTGTCACATTGGCCTCGCGGGCGACCAGAGCCAGCTCATCCCCGCGCAACACACGCAACACCAGTGCACTCTTGGCGTCGGCGTCGAGTGGCGCACTGGCGCGCCGCCGTGCGTCAATGCCTTCGACCACCTGCTGTACCAGCGTGCGCAGGTAGACAAGCGTATCGCCAGTTCGTTGCAGCGATTGGCCAACGTCGTGCTGCGTGAATACAA
>JAABRT010000012.1 GCA_011390805.1 Gemmatimonas sp.
CGTTCGGCGCCCTGTGTCGTCGGCGTGGCTTCACCGCTCCGGTCTGTGGTCGGGGCTTCACCCCTGTCCTCCAGCGGCAGCTCCATCTGCTCGATGAACTTCTGGTGCATGGCCTTGCCGTGACGCACGGTCGTGTCGCTCTCCTCTCCGTTTGGCCCTTCGCATTGGGGCGGTCCACCGTCCCCGAAGCCCGCCGCTACTATGGCCGCTGCTGACTTCTCGCTCCGACATGTTTCGTGAACACATCGTCTCCCTTTCAGGAGCAAGGCGAGATCTCCCCAGGTAAGAACATTGGCTGTCCCTGCACGAGCGCCGGATCTACGACACCACGCCTTGATCGCAAGAGCTTCGCGTTTGCATGCACGCTCGCCCTGAGTGGCACCGCCTCATATCCGGTTCCTGTTCGTCGCCCCGCAGGTCTCGCTACCTCACTGCTTTCAGCGTGTCTCTCACGATGCACGCCTTGTGTTTCGCTCGGGTCGTCGCGATCAACTTCCCAGAGGACTTCCACCTCCTAGCCAATGCCCATGCTGGGCACACATGCAACACGCCGCGCTCCCCAGGGGAACGCGGCGTGTGCACAGCGCCGTCGTTCAGGTGACGGACACTCGGTGCTTCACAAACGCTGCATCAGTTGCAGCTGGTGGTGAAGTTGTCGGGCAGTTCCACCAGCGTCACACCGCGGATGGTCGCACCAACCAGCACAATCGCACCATCGGAGCGCTGTGAGGCACGTACCGGTCCGATGATCGGATCGCGGATTGGTACTGACGCCACACGCTTGAAGCAGTAGCTGTCGTAGATGTCGATCACCGGTTCCGCTGACGCGACGAATGCGAGACGGGTGTTGAGCGCCGGTGTGTTGAGCCCACGATTGAGCGGGTGGAAATCAAGACCACCAGTGCTGCCGCGCGACTGGAAGATGCCCTGCAGTCGCAGCATCCGATCGAACACATACGTGGAGTCGCCCTTGATGGCCGCCAGCTCACCATCGAAGTTGATGCCGACACCCTGCACGCGAGCGAAGGAGTTCGCGATGTAGTCCGATACGTCCATGGCGCGTGATACGCCACGATCGATGACGGGAATCGTTGGCGTGGGATCAAATCCCTGCAATGCGTCGTACATCATGCCTCGGCTTCCCAGCACCGGTCCGCCTTCACCCACCACAGCACGCCGGAAGTTTCCGGAGTTGCGCACATAGGTGGTATCGCGGAACGCGAGACGATCAATACGAATAACCACCGAGTAATCGTAGAACGATCCGTCGGGCAGCGGTACGCGCTGACGGTAGGGCACCAGCGACGAGTCGCTACCCACGCCACCGGCCGCGTAGCGCTCAACCTCGAGCGTGTCAGCACGACCCATTGTCTGACCGATCGCCTGCTCGAAGAACAGATGCGACGTCTGACGCGTGAGGTTTTCCCAACGCACGGTGCCGCGGTTTCCGAACGGGGCCGACTGTCCGGGTGTGGGCGTGGTGGAGTACACCAGCACCACATCTTCGCACGCTGAACCGGGCGCACTGCTGCCCTGGCAGGTGGAGGCGATGAACTGCGGACGATCGGAGAAGTCGTAGATGGTGCGCTGCGTGATGATCTCGTCGGTCTCTTCCGATCGCACCGACGTCACGCTGTAGGCGATGATGTTGGGGAGCGGATAGCGATAGACTTCCTGGCCGGTGTTACCACCGAGCAGGTTCACGTAGCTGATCGTGGTACCGCCCGAGTTGGCAACGAGCAGCGTGTCGCCCATCTCTCCATCACGATTACGCGGCCAGGCTGAGATGCCCCATGGGCGCGAGCCGACGTTAATGGCCTGGCGGAAGGTGGAGTCGGCCAGGTTGTACACTTCAAGCTGGTTGCGCTCGATGTTGGACAGATACAGACGATTGTTGCGCGGGAAGTAGATCGCATCGGCGATCTGGCCGCCCTCCGGCAACGGACGTGTGTAGCCGGCCACAACCTGCGCCGTATCCACGCGCACAGCGCCCGACTGGAATCGCGCGACATCGCGACGTCCGTTGGCGTTACGTGCGAAGCCCTGCACGAGCACCGGCGTGGGGAAGGCACTCACGGGAATGCGCGTATTGAAGGTGCGCACGAGGTTGCTGAAGCTGCCGTCGGACTGTACGGAGTCGGCGACCAGCAATACACCACCGAGCGTGCGCACTTCGTAGCCGAGAGCGATAATGCCCACCGGATCGGAGGCCGCGACGAACACAGTATCGGTGACTTCCAGT
This sequence comes from Gemmatimonas sp., assembly GCA_011390805.1. Lineage (GTDB taxonomy): Bacteria > Gemmatimonadota > Gemmatimonadetes > Gemmatimonadales > Gemmatimonadaceae > JAABRT01. Next base: position 2,243 of record JAABRT010000012.1, read on the forward strand.
CGACGTGCGACACCGGTGGAAACCAACGGTACGGTGTTGGCATTGCCGGGGCTCTGCACCGCATAGGCCACAGGGTTACCGAGCACACGCTGATTGAGTGAGTCGGTGACGAAGGGTGTGACGGTGAGCGTGGCACCCGTGACCGAATCGGGTACGACCAGTGTGTCGAGCGTAGCCGCCGAGTCGAGCAGAACGCCGCCGAACACCGTGGAGTCGGCCGACGCATACGCGCCGCTTGTGACGAAGCCGAGGGTGCGCACGCCGTAGCGCGCACTGGCGCTGAGCGCGAGTACGAGCGACTTGCCGGTAACCACCGGGCTGCCGGCAGAGGGGCTCGTGATCACCGCAGTCGGTGGCTGCAGATTGCCGATCGTGAGCAACAGTGTGGCCGTATCCGACACGTTTCCGGCGCCGTCTTCAGCAACCGAGTTGGCAAAGACTGTGCTGCCGAGGGCGGCCGTGGAGGGGATCACCGCGTTCACATTGAAGGTGAACTCCTGCACGGCGGTGGTGAACGTGGTGTCGATAGCCGCGTCGTAGCCACCGCTGAGCTGAATGCGGATGGACTTGAGGCCGATATCATCCACGGCGCGCACGGAGAAGACGAGCGCCGAATCGGGCGGATTGGTGGAGCGGGTCATGGAGACCCGCGGTTTGGCAGTATCGCGGAAGGGAGGATCAATGACCTCGTCCCCGTCGCACGCTGCCAACCCGAGCACGGCCAGTCCGAGCACGGTGGCTCGCATGGCGAGCGCACCGGATCGTCCGACCTGTCGAATCTGGGTCATGGCGAATGCAGGCATGATGTGAATGCTCCTGGTGGCTTAGCGGCCTGGAGGCGGCGCAGCAGCACCGTCTTCGAGGATGTACGGGGTTACCAGGATGAGCAGGTCACGCTTGGTCTCGCTGTTGGTGTTCTGTGAGAACAGGCGACCAAGGAACGGCACGTCCATGAGAAACGGAATGCCACTGCGGAAGCGTGAGACTTCGGTCACAGTCAGACCACCGATCACTGCCGCTTCGCCATCGGCCACCAGTACCTGGCTTTCGGCGCGCTGCTGATTGAAGATGATGCCGACGTCTGAGGGACCAACTTCTGCGTTGGAGTTCTCAGCCTTGATGTCGAGGATGACCATGCGGTTGTTGGTGACCTGCGGCGTGACGCTCAGGCGGATACCCGCTTCCTTGATCTGCACCGAGGCGCGGGGGAAGAAGGTCTGGGCGCTGGGATCGAGTCCCGCGCCGCCGGCACCACCACCGCCGCCGCCCTGTCCACCGGCGCCGCCGGCGCTGGCGTCGATAACGCGGATCGGGATTTCCTGACCGACGAAGATTTCCGCCGTGCGGTTGTTGAGAATCGTGACGCTGGGCTCAGACTGCACATCGGCCAGCGATGACGTCTGCAGCGCGTTGAGGAACGCAGTCAGCTGATAGCGGCCGAGCGCGGTTGAGTAGATGAGGTTGAGCGCGTTCGGCTTGATCGCGTTGTTGGCGTTGGCGATACCTGAGATCGCGTTGCCGCCGAGGGCGATGCGCGCCGGGCCCTGGAACGGCGTACCGCCGCCACGTGCGTCGGGCACACCGTCGCCGTCGGTATCAACCGGAACGAGCGTGTTCGGATCGGTACGCGGCACCAACTGCTGGAAGAACTGCTTGGAGCCGGTGCCGAGATCGTACGCGAGCCCGATGTCCTGGATGCCCGTGCGGTTGATGAAGATGATCTTGGCCTTGATGGCGACCTGCGGCGTGCGCACGTCGAGCTCCTGCAGGCGCTTGATCAGCTCGGGCAAACGCGTGGGGACTTCGCTGATGATCAGCTTGTTGGTGGAGCTGTCGGCGGAAACCGAGCCACGGATAGCGCAGCCCTGCCCTTCGGCCTGCTGTCCACCGCGGGCACCACCAACGCCACCCTGCTGACCACCCATGTCGCGACCCACCTGCATCGTGGCCAGGTTCGAGCAATCACGGGCGAGCAGTGCGCGTACGGTTGGCACAAGGCCAGCCGCCTTGGCGTAGTTCACATTCACGATTTGCGTGACCAGCGGCTCCAGCGACTGATTCGTGGCGAGTGCCGTGTAGCTGTCCACGGTGATGATGCCGCTTGGATCTTCGGTGGCGGCCAATCCCTGCGACTGCAGGATGGCCTGCAGCGCCACGTCCCACGGCTTGTCGGTAATGTCGGCGGTGACGCTGCCGGCGACGTCCTTGCCAACAACGATCGTGCGGCCTGAGAACGACGCGAAGGTGGCGATCACATCGCGGATATCGGTGCCGTCAACACTGATGGTGATGCGCGGCTGCTGTGACGGCTGAATCTGCGACGAGCGCATAGCTTCAGGCGCCTTCGGAATCGAGATCGGCAGCGAGATTGCAACCGGTGCATCGGCCGACGAGAACGAGCTGGCGTCGGGGTCAATGCGTCCGGCGCGTTGATCACGCGTGACCGTGGTCTCGACGCGTGTCGCGGGCTGATTCAGTACTTCGGCCGGGTTCACCAGCGCGGCCGGCACGATCGGTGCCGGGCGGAGGGCTTCGGCGGGCACGTTGCTGAGGCCAGCAGTCTGCGACGCGAGCGTTGCAGTGGGCGCGGGCAGTGCGCGCGTCGCTACCGGTGTCTCGAGCAACGCTTCGATGGCGTCGGACGATGCGTCGGCTTTTGCGACGGCTTTTACGTCAGCCGTGTTGTTGGCTTCCGCTGACGTTGCGGCAGGTGCCGTGTTCGGTGCTGCCGTGTTTGCGGCCACGCGCGTGGCCGGTGAGAACGAGGCGGGCGCCATGTCCCAGCGCGCAAACTGCGCCGCGCCACGAACCGTGACACGGATCTCGCCATTCTCCTGACGCACCGTATATCCCTGCTTGCTGCTCAGTTCGAGCACGACACGTACGGTATCGGTATTGAACTGCGCGACCCGCAAGTCGCTGATCACACCACGCTGTGTGCGGTCATAACCACGTGGCTTGACGGCCAGACGTGCGCCCACCACATCAATGATGATGCGATTGGGATTGGAGAGCGTGAAGTCAGAGACCTTGGCTGCGGCATCTACTGCGATGCGCAGTTCTGCACCCTCGCTGCCCGGTACAAGTGACACGCCGGTCACGTTGGACGCAGCGGCATGCGGCAGGTTCCAACGCACGGCGGCGTTGTCAAAAGCGGTGCGTGGCTCCGGGTGCACGGGCAGCGCTGCCGTCCATGCATGCACCAGGGCTACGGTAAGCACCGCGGCCGTCGACTGAACGATCATCGCGTCCTCGTTGTGGTGGAATCGCTCGTCAGTGGCAGCGTTTCCTGCCGGCTGAATCCGAACTCGTCAATGGAAAAAATCACGGCTTTCTGCCGGATAGCTGAGACGCGCAGGCGGCCGAGCGTCTGCCCGACACGTACGCGGTACTGCGCTTGTGTTGTGAGGTCGCGCAGAATGGCGACCGAGTTGCGTCCCACAGGGTCAAAGGCAACGGCGGTGAGGTGCAGATCACTCACGAGCGGCCGCAGTTCTCCCGTGGCCATGAGCGACTCGTACGGATCCCGACGCCCCATGCCGGAGTAGCTGAACACTTCGCGTTCGATGTTGATTGACGGCGCCGCCGCTTCGCCGCGTGTGACACGCGTGGCGCTGTCGGCAGTGGTGGTGGATACCGGACGCGCAGCGGGGCGCGCCGAGGCTTGTGCACCGGCTGTCTGCGGTGCGGCCGCGAACAGCAGCAAGGCTGCGAGCGTGCACGCGGAGAGCGGTTGAGTAAGACGAATCATTATTTGTTCTCCGCGCTGGCAACCTGTGCAGCGGCTGAAGGACGCGACGTGCGCTCGACATAGGTTTGCAGAGTGACAGTCGCTTCGAGGCCTTCACGTTTGGCGTTCGCGGCAATGCCCGAGAGTCGCGCTGAGCGGCGCATGCCAGCGGCGGGATTGGCCGGTGAGAGTGCGAAGTGCACCGGTGCGACGATGCGCGGCAGTGACCCCACATTGGCCAGGAAGCCGCCAATCTGGTGGTAGCCGCCAATGATCGTGACTTTGTAGCGATGCGTTTCGAACTTGTCGCCCATGATCACGGGCTCGGGCGTGAACGTACCGATGTCCAGTCCCGAACGGCGTGCGGCCGTTGATACTTCTTCAAGCAGAGCCGGCACTTCGTTGCTGGTTGGCACCAGACGACGCATGGCGACAAGTGACGCACGCTGTTCGGCCGCTTCTGTGCGCAGTGATTCCACATCACCCGACGCAAACTGCTTCTGCGCCGCACGGTTGGCTGTTTCGAGTGACTCGACGCGTTCGGTATCGAGCGCCAACTGCTCGCTCGAAGTCGAGTAGGGATACATGTAGTAGACCACGGCCAGAGCCACGGCGATAAAGCCGATGACGATCTTGAGCTGGTCGCGCTGGTTCGTAGGGAATTGCATGGTGTGTGGCCTCGGTCAGCGAACAGGAACAACGAGTGGCTCGGTGCGCAGCGTCGACAGCGGCGCGACCTCATACTCGGCGTTGAGTTGGAACTCGGTGATATCCTTGCCGTCCACCACAACGATCTCCGATTTCACGAGCATCACGTTCTTCACGAACGGTGAGCTTTCGAGATCTTTCATGAATGTGGTGAGCGCCTGCATGTCGACCGTTTGTCCGACCACACGGAACTCGATCGGCTGATGAATCACGATTGAGTCAGCTTCCGGTGCGGCTCCCTTGTCCGCAGCCGCTTTCGCTGCCGCGGAACGTCCCGCCACGGCCGGCTCCGGTGCCTGGGCGCCGGCGGGCAGTTCGGCTTTGCTGGTCTGCTCAACGGAGGTGAGCCAGGTGTACTGCGGCAGTGCGGTGCTGATTTCGTCGAGCAGATGCGCCCACACGTAGCGGTTGTCATCAATGGTGCGGATGATCTGCACCTGACGGTTTACCGAATCACGTTCCGCCATCACGACACGACGTGCTTCGAGAACGGTGGTGAGACGCGTGGAGTCGCTGATGGCTTTCTCCAGGCGTGCTTCGATTTCGCTGGCGTTGGCCTGCTGCGTGGTAAACAGCGCGCCGACAACAAGCACCGACGCGACTACTGCGCCAACGGATCCGAGCATGAGCGGATCGCGTACCTTGTCTGACAAGCCGGCGAACGCGGCGCCCAGGTTGAGCGCGGCGCCTTTGCCAGCTTTGCCTTTCTTCTTGCCGCCGGGGAGGAGATTGACCTGAATCTGCATGGTGATGTCCTCGCCTCAGGAAACAGTGCGGAGGGCAAGGCCCACCGGCAACATGAGCAAAGGTGCCACTTCATCAGTGGACAGGAACTCCATGGCGCCATCTCGCACGGCGAGGCGCGCCAGGGGATTGGCAGGCTGCACGGGCATGCGCAGACGCTCGCCCAACCACGGCAGCAGGCCGGGAGTGCGCGAACCGCCGCCGCATGCGAATACCGCGCGCGTCTGGCCGTAGTGACGTGACGACGACGCGAGGAACGACATGGCGCGCTCGAGGCCAACCGCCAACTCTTCACCGCGCGATGCGATGACATCGTTGAGTGCCGGCGTGCGGTCAAAACCGCGCACGAGCTGTTCGGCTTCTTCGGACGACAGCCCGTGGTCACGCTGCAGATCTTCACGCATGCGGCGCGTACCGACGGTGAGATCGCGCGTGAGAATCGGTACGCCGTCGTCGAGAATGTTGAGCGACGTGACATCGTTTCCGATGTTGAGCAACGCCACCACACCCTGCATGGCATCGGGATAGTTCATGGCAAACGCGTTGTGCAATGCAAACGCATCGACATCCATGATCTTTGGCGATACGCCAGCGTCGGTGAGCAGGTGGCGCTTGATCTCGATGAGATCGCGCTTGGCGGCCACAAGCAGCACGTTCATTTCGAGGCTATCGCCATCGGGATCGAGGATCTGATGATCCAGTTCAACCGATTCCATATCAAACGGCACATGCTGTTCCGCTTCCCAGCGAATCAGCTCCTGTGCCTGCGCGTCTTTTACGCGTTCGACCTGGATCTTTTTCACAATGACGTCGCGTCCGCCAACGGCAGCGACGACATCGGGCTTCTTGGCACCGATCGCTTCCATGGTCTGACGGATCGCGTCGGCGACCATTGCGTGGTCCATGATCTCACCTTCAACGATGGCGTTCTCGTTGAGTGGTGTGATGATGACTTTGGTGAGTTCCGGTGTCGCACCGGCATGATCGATGACCGCGGCCTTTACGAGGCCTGACCCGATATCGAGTCCAATGGTCGTCTTCTTTCGGCCGAAGAGCTGCATACGGCAGGGGGTTGCGCGGTGGTGGTCATAAGACCGGGGCGATCCCGGGCAAAGCATCACACAAATGGCACTGGACACTTTGACCTGAGAGGTCGGGCGATTCACCCTCCATACGACCGGCGAAGAGCGAGGTAACGCCACAAGGAGCGGGTCCCCCCCTGCTAGTGGCAGGATTTGTGACACCTTTGGCTCGCGCTGTGCCGTTGTGGAGGCATCGCGAGGCAGCGCTATCGCTGTGCTGTCACGTGGTGAGGATTTCATCAAGGTCGTTCTGTCCAGCCGTACTGCGGCACCGGTTGCGGCACTCCGGCGGCTGCGAGCGCCAAGCGAAGAGCACAACGGCTCGACTGTACCACCACGGCACCGCTGATCGTGCTGCCGCTGTTGAGCGTGTCGCGCACCAGCAGCGCGCCAAGCAGTTCTGTAGGTGCCGTTGCGGGTGCAGTCACGGTGATGCGTCCGTTCACAAGCACCAGACCAGCGAAACGCACGCCGGCATTCACGCGCAGATCACCCCGCACGATGAGCACGCCTTGCGCCGGGAAGCCGCCAATGAGTTGTGTTTCGCCCGGATGCGCAGCCACAACGATCGGCCAGCGACGGGTGCAGCTATCGTGCGCCGCGGCCGATCGTCGTGCATCGCCAAACCAGAGCGGACAGGCGGGCGTACCGCTGCCCGGTGTGTTGAGGAACAACAGGCTGTCGCTGGTGACAACTGTGGCACGGGCACTTAGCGCCCGTATGGCTTCTGCCATGGCGCTGTCCATGGGCGCGTTGAGCGAAGCCCCGAGCAGTTGTACTGCGGCACCGTGCCCTGCCATCACGGCCAGTGAATCCACTGTTGCTGAACCGGCCAGCAGCGCGACTACAGGATCGGTGCGTGTATCCACGGCGCACTCATCATTCCACGCAGCGGGCTGGGCGTCTGTACCGAGCAGTGCCGCCCCCGGTCCAACAGCAACGTCGCGGAGCGCTGAGAGCGCGGCGTGCGCCGGCACGGTGGGCCATTGCAGGCGTACAGCGCGCCAGATGTGACGTGTAGAGGGACGCACGGCTCCGTCGCGGGATTCAGCCCACCCTTCGAGCATGAACGAGCGGGCTTTCACGCGAGTGCGGATTACGCCGGTACGAAGCTTGGCATTGGTAACTCCTGCAATCGTGTCTGATTCGCCAACGCGCAACGCCGCCGCGCGAGCGGGTTCCCACGCTGCGAGTGCGCCCAGTGCGCCCACGTCGGCGGCGTGCGTGGCGCGCTCGCCTTGCCAGCCGAGTCGGGTGGTGCGCAAGGCATGCACCACGGCGTCGGTAAAGGCGACTGCGATGAAAAGCAGTGCGCTGGTGAGAACCAGCACGATCAACAGTGAAAACCCTGAGCGCTGCGCACGACGCGAGTACCGTTTGCGCCGCCTCATTGTCCGCCTCGCAGCGCGAGCTGTACCAGCAGTGAGTCATACGGTGCGGCAGCAGTAGATGCTACGCGAGCCATGCGAATTGACAGTCGTACCAAATGTGCAGCGGGATCACTGGCGCTCAGCAGCGTTCCATCGGCACGAGTGACGGCGATACGAAACCCTGCCTGACTGTTGGGCAGTAGCGGCCCAACCGCAGGCTGTGTAATGCTCCACGCACTACCGTTCCACTCGCGTTTGCCCAGATAGTATTCGCCATCGGCGGCACGATAGGCGCGCCACTCGGTGCGTCGGGCAACGGTGATCAGTTCACCCGGTGCAACGGAGGCGATGCCAGGCGGGGCAACGGTCAATCGCCACGGTGATGCAGAACCCGCACGTCGCAGTGGTGAGGTGGCACAGGCCGCCGATTCACGTTGTGCGCCGGTGATCACAGCATAACGGCTGCTATCGTTGAGCACCGACAGCGGTGCACCGGGATTGCTTGTATCAGCGGCTGGTGCGGCAAGCACATCGCCCGCACCGGGTGTGGCGAAAAGCGCAGCACGCAGCGGATCGCCGGTGTCGCCAACAACTATGTCAATCACCTGTGGCGCCGGAGTGGCGCACACGATGCCCGACAGTACCGAGGTGCGCATGACGAGACTGGTATCTGTCCACTGTTCGAGAGCGTTTGCCGATGCGGCGCGCAGCTCTGAAGCGAGCATCATCGCGGCGTGTTCGAGCTCACGCTGGTTGTGCAGCTTTCCTTCTATCCCTGCGGTTACGCGCAGCTGCGTGACAAACAGCTGCACGGCCAGGCCTGCCATCAGCAGGGCCAGCGGCAATGCCACCAGCAGCTCCAGCAGAGCGCTGCCGCGGCGCGGGCCGAGCAAGCGTGACGTCGCGGTCATCTGCACCATCCGGCCAGCACGGCGTCGAGCGGTTGCGGTGGAGCATCGGCGCCGTTACGCGGTGCGAAGTTGATGGTGAGCGACACATTGGTGACGTGCCACGCGGTGGCGGGCGACCACTGCGCGGCCAGGCGGGGCTGAGTTGCGACGCCGGCGGCCGCGGCGCACGGGTTCGCAGCTGTCGCTTCAGCCAGATCGCGTGCCAGGTCGCGCGCGGAGTTGAGGTCGGCGATGCGTACCGATGTGGACACGGTGAGCTGCAGCAGCGACAGCGTGGCGGTAGCAGCCACTGACAGGAGCAGCGCCGACACGATCAGCTCGATGAGTGCGCGACCGGCGCGGGGGCGGTCGCTGTGGATACGGTGCGTAGGAGACATGGCGCAACCTGTCATCACCTGTCGGAAACAGCTTCACCATTTCCACGCACACGCAATCACGGCATCGCATCATCTGCGCTCGCGCAAAGCGCCCGAGTCACCCGGCAGCGTGCCGCTTGTTACGCTGCGCTTTCCTGCGTCAGCTGCACGGGCAACAGAATCACAAACGCCGCTCCACCTTCGCGCGCCTTCTGTGTCCAGACCGTACCACCCAATCCGTCGATCGTTTGCGCCACAATTGCCAACCCCAACCCGGTTCCTCGGCTCGCCGGCTTGGTGCTGAAGAACGGCTCGAACACCCGGTCACGATCGGCTGGCTGCACGCCGGGCCCCGAGTCGGCAACCACAACCTGCAACACGGCCGATGCGTCTTGCCGGGCTGAGATCCACACCCGCGCCCGGAGATTGGGCTCGTGTACAAAGCGTTCACCGGGTTCATCGTCCATGCGACGACGCTCTTCCACGGCTTGCATGACGGCCGCCGGCAAACGGCGCGATCGGATGCTGATTGTGCCTGCACCGTTCATCGCGTCCACGGCGTTGAGCAGCAGATTGACGAACACCTGCTCCAGATCGTGCCGTTCCGCGAACACTTCGGCGCCTGCATCGTCGAGGGTATGTTGCACCTCAACCCGTCGCAGGACGCCCTGGTCGGCGAGCAACTGTACGACGTGCTGAATGACTTCGTCTACGCGTACGCTGCGGGGCGTGTTGCGTCGGGGGCGCGCATAGTCGAGCAGACCACGCACAATGCGATCAATGCGTTCCACTTCACGCTCGATGGCATCGAGCGGTTCCTGCACGCCGCTCACGGCGTGAGCGCGCTGACGCACGACATGGGCGTAGTTGGCGATGGCACTGAGCGGATTGCCCACCTCGTGTGCCACGCCCGCGGCAAAACGCCCGGTGGCGGCCAGTTTGTCGGCTCGGCGCAATGCGAGATTGGCCTCGTGTCCCTCTTGAAGCGGGCCGAGCACGTAGCGTCGCAACAGGAAGACAACAAACACACTCCAGGCGGCGAACAACAGTATCAACGCCAACACGAGGTAGACTGGCGTCGGCTTGGCCGACCACAGCCGCGCACCGACGAGGGCGGCAATCAGCAGTGCCAGTGCCGTACTGCCAACCAGCGCGGCAAAGGGCGCAACGATTGTTGGACGTTTCGAGTGTGAAGAATGCATCGTGTGCAGGAAGGTGCCTGATCGCGCGCGCAGGGTCCAGCAGTACGCCAAAAAGGGGCCGAGCAGCAAGCTCGACCCCCTTTTGCCCCGGTCCGATGGACCGGCTTTGTTTCAGCAGCGTAGTGTGCTGATTACTCGGTGCAGACGACTTCGCCGTCCGGCGCGCCAGCGGCAACCGTGCTGCCAGCAGCGTTGGTGCAGGTCCAGCCCGGGGCGCCCGGGTGCGTGGCCGTGGCCGTCCAGCCAGCCGCTCCATCAGGCGTGAACGTGATGGGCAGACCGTCGTTCGACGCCGGTCCCGGCGTGAATCCAACGTACGTGTTGTTGTCCGAGAACCATGCTTCGGCCGACGTGGCGATGTTCTTCAGGTCGGACTTCATGGACGAGATGTACGCCTTTTCCTTGGTCTCAGCAAACTTCGGGATCGCGATAGCGGCCAAAATGCCGATGATGACGACGACGATCAGAAGTTCGATGAGGGTAAAGCCTTTGCGAGTGCGGTTCCGGGGCATGTCCGTATCTCCAAGAGATTGAGGGTTTCGATCGACGCAGTCTCACTCGAGTCCTGCGCGACGCCAACCAGTAAGGCAATGCGCGGGCCACGAGGAGTTTTGAACACAAACACGTTGTGCTGCAATCACTTACATCATTTCCACGCGCCCCGCATCACGGCATTGCCGGCCGCGTTTCGCACGATCTCTTGCACGGTGCAAAACGGCCCGGCACCATGCTGGGCATGGGCCGGGCCGTGTGTGAAATGCATGTGCTGTGCGTGTGATACCGGCGTTGCTGCGGTGCCATCCGGGCGCCTTCGACGCGGGCAGCGCGCTGCTGCAATAGCGTCTGTGCTGCACTTTTACGCTGCGTCCTCGCCGTATCGCGCCAACTTTCTATACAGCGTTGATGGATCAATGCCGAGCACTTCGGCCGTACGGCTCTTGTTGCCGCTTTCGTTTTGCAGCACCCAGGATATGTAGGCCCGCTCAATCGCTTCCAGCGTGGGTGTGGACGGCGCGCGATCGGCCACCAGCGGTTCAGCGCGTCGTTCTACAATGCGTGCCGGCAACGCGTCGGCTTGAATCCAGTCGCCGGCAGAGAGAATCACCGCACGTTCAAGCGCGTTCTCCAACTCACGCACGTTACCGGGCCACTGGTAGGCCATCATGGCATCGCGTGCCCCTTCCGACAGCTGCTTTTGCGTTTCACCACGCTGCTTTGCCACGCGTGACAGGAAGTGCTCAGCGAGTAACGGAATGTCATCGGCACGATGACGCAGTGGCGGCAGGTGCAGCGCAATCACATTCAATCGATAGTACAAGTCGCCGCGAAAGCTGCCGCGTTTGATCTCCTCTTCGAGATCGCGGTTGGTTGCAGCAATCACACGCGCATTAATCGGAATCGACTCAGTGGCACCAACCGGAATCACTTCGCGCTGCTGCAATACACGCAGCAGTTTTACCTGTGTTGCCGCGGTGGTCTCGCCGATTTCGTCAAGAAAGAATGTGCCGCCCGCTGCGGCGGCGAAGAGACCTGTTTTGTCTTTGACGGCGCCGGTGAACGAGCCCTTCACGTGTCCGAACAGTTCGCTCTCCAGCAGTGACTCCGGCAGCGCACCGCAGTTAATCGACATGAACGGCAGCTCGGTGCGTCCGCTCAAATCATGCACGTAGCGCGCGATCACTTCCTTACCCGTACCCGACTCACCGGTGACCAGCACCGTGCTGTCGGTTGGCGCGACCATTTCGGCCATGCGCACTGCATCCTGCCACGCGCGACTCTTGCCAATGGCGGCAACAGTTGTGGTGCGATCGCGTTTTCTGATCTCCTGCTTGAGCACCGTGTTCTCCGCACGCAACTGCTTGTGCTCTACAGCGCGTCGCAGAATCGCCAGCAGCTCGTCGTTGCGGAACGGCTTCTGTATGTAGTAGAACGCGCCTTCGTTCACCGCCTGCATGGCCGACTGCAGCGTAGCCTGCGCGGTCATGAGGATCACGGGGCATGAAGGATAGCGTTCACGCACCGCGGCCAGCACCTGCACACCGGTGACATCGGGCATGCGAATGTCTGTTAGCACAACATCCGGTTCGCCGTCGTCGAGTCTGTCGAGTCCGGCCCGTCCGCCCAAAGCCGGTACAGGGTGAAAGCCCTCGCCCTTGAGCAGAATGCGCAAAGACTCAAGGATGCCCGTTTCGTCATCAACGAGCAGAACGCGCGGCAATGCCGCGGCGGAAGAAGTCGTGGGGAAGCTCACTACGACGCTCTGGCTAGGGAAATGGAAGACTGCACTGCTTCGTGCGATGCCGTGATCTGCACGCGCGGCAGCAACAACGTGAACTGTGTGCCACGTTGCAGATGATCAACGAGCACGACGCCGCGATGTGCTTCGGCGGCGCGGTGTACGATGGGCAGCCCGAGTCCGGTGCCGCCGATCTTTGATGTCACAAACGGCTCAAACAACCGGTCGCGCATTCCGGCAGGAATGCCGGGACCGTTATCCATCACGCGTACGGCCACCGCTTCGCCGTTGAGCGCCGTGTCGGTGGTGTGCAGCACACGCACGCGAACCTCACCGCCCTGCTCCACCGCCTGGACGGCGTTAAGCACGAGGTTGAACACGGCGCGATGCAGCAGGTCGTCATCGCCCGCCACCACACACGTTCCGTCTTGCGCCGGCGTCTCCAGCAACACGCGCACTCCTTCATGGCAGGCTGGATGCTGTTGCACCAGCGATACCGCTGACCGCGCAACAGCGCCTACATCAATCGGTGTGAGCTGCGCAGCACGCGTGCGCGCGAAATCCAGAAACTCGCTCAGCAATCGGCTCAACCGGTCCGACTCGCGCACCGTCAATGCGAACAGTGCCTGCTCATCCTCATCGGCGTCGGAGCGCTTCTGACTGCGACGCGCCAGCTGCTCGGTGGCACTGCGAATGGACGCGAGCGGATTCTTGATCTCGTGCGCCAGCGAGGCGCTCAACTCGGCAACCGCCTGCAACCGTTCCGTGCGCACGTGCAGCGCCTGCAGTCGCTTGCTGTCTGAAATGTCCTGAAAAATGGCGGTCGCGGTCCGTGCGCCCCCCGGCCCACCACGCTCGGCGATGGTCGTGGTGAGGCCCACCAGCATGGTGTGCCCATCGCGACGGATCGTCCCCTCAACGCGCGTGCGCCGTTCTCCATCCCGCGCCGTCTGCTCCAGGACCTGCGCCAGCTCCGGTGCCACCGACGCCAGTTCTCGCAGCACCGGCCGGCCCACCATGCCGCGCAGCGCGAGCCCCAGCAGATCGGACGCACAGGGATTGGCGTACAGCAGATGACCGGATGCGTCCACGGTTACGATGCCCGACTGGATGCTGCGCAGAATGTCCGCGGCTTCGAGTTGCACCTTCACCAGCTGCGCGGCCAGCGCGTCACGCCCGTCGCCCGCCTGCCGCAGCCGCGCCGCAATCACCCCGCTGCCCACCGACACCACCACAAACACCGCCACCTGCACCCAGATCGCCAGCGCCGGCGTTTCCAGTCGAAAGAGCAGTACGTCCACCGCGTACAGCGCGCTGGCCAGCACTGCCACCAGCACACCATCCCTGAACGGCAGCAGCAGCGCGGCCACGGCAATCACCAGGATGTAGAGCGCCGCGAACTGCGAGCTCCATCCGCCGGTTATATGCACGATGGCCGTGACCAGTAACAAATCCAGCACACACTGCAACAAAAAGAAGCCGCGTCCGGTCGGGCGGCGGTATATTTCGCGGTACATTGCCGACGCCACCGTGGCCAGAATCGCCGCGGCGAACGCCAGTGTCGCGATCAGCGTATCCTGCGGCTCGGCCTGCTCCCACACAAATACCGCGGCAACCAGTATCGCGAGTCCAATCACCACACGGCCAACCCAGACCCACCGCAATACACGGTATGGGTCGAGCATGCGTTGAACCGCTATTTCCGGATAACTTGGAGTGTACCGCACGTCCGATTCGCGGCGAATGTCGAGGAAAGGGCGAAGCGAGTTGTGAGCCGGCGCGGGCGCACAACGTCGCATGATGCAAGAGCCGCGGATTGCCCGTGACTCTTGCAGATTGCATGACCAGCACGAGAGTGACGAACCACGAGCGCGCCCGTTTCCACATCGAATGTCCGCTGACCCTGCCAGTACCGAACTTTCCCTGAGTGCCGGAACGATTGCGTTCCGGCTGGCCATGGTGCTTTTGCTGGTGGCCGCCAACGCGTTTTTCGTGGCCGCCGAGTTTGCGCTGGTCGCGGTGCGCCGCAGCCGTATTGAACAACTCGTCACACAGGGCAACCGTGGCGCCATGGTGGTGCAGCGCGCCCTCAAGGACCTCGATCGCTACATCTCGGGCACCCAGCTGGGCATCACGCTCGCATCGCTGGCGCTGGGCTGGATCGGCGAGCCCGCCATCGCGGTGCTGGTAGACGATGTGCTGGGCATGGTCGGGATATCGCTCCCGTCGGGCGCGGTGCACAGCGGGGCCGCCATTCTGGTGGCGTTCACTGTGGTGACCTTTCTGCACATTGTCTTTGGTGAGCTGATGCCCAAATCGGTGGCGCTTATCCGCCCCGAGCGCGTCAGCCTGTGGGTGGTGCGCCCGTTGATTGTGTTCTCCAATGTGATGTCGCCCTTCATCGCGCTGCTGCAAGGCACGGCCAATCGATTGCTCCGGCTGCTCGGGGTGGAGCCGGCGAGTGAAGGCGCCCACGTGCATTCGCCCGAAGAGTTGCGGCTGCTGGTCATGCAGGCCCGCGCTCACGGCACGCTCGACGAAAGCGACTCGGCGATGCTGGCCGGCGTCTTTGACTTTCACAACAAGAAGGCCTGGGATGTGATGCGGCCGCGCACCGATGTGGCGGCTATTGCCCATGACGCGGACGAGGAGGACATCCGGCACACCCTGCGTACGGAACGCTATTCGCGTTATCCGGTATATCGAGAGACGCTGGACGACGTCGTGGGCGTGCTGCTGGCCAAGGACTACTGGCTGTACGAGAAGTCCGAACCCTTCCTGCTCAGCGAGCATCTGCGTGATCCACTGTTCGTACCGGCCACACGCGCTGCCGAACGTGTGCTCGATGATTTGCGACGCACGCGGGCACATCTGGCGGTGGTGCTCGACGAATACGGCGGCACAGCCGGCATCGTGACACTTGAAGATCTTGTAGAAGAAGTTGTAGGTGACATTGCCGATGAGTACGACCAGGTGGCGCGGGAGTCGGTGATCACGGACGGTGTGCTTGAACTGGCCGGGTCACTTTCACTGGTTGACGTGCGATCGGATTACGGGTTGGCGATTCCCGAGGGCGACTGGACCACACTGGGTGGTTATGCGTTTTCGGCGATCGGTCGTTTGCCACATCTGGGAGATCGAGTGACGTTTCCGGGCGGAGAACTTGAAGTAGTTGCGATGGACGGACGACGCGTTGCTGCGCTTCGCGTACTATCCCGCACGCCGGTCACACGATGAGGGGCTGCGTGACAACGCGCGGGCTGCGGTCGCGGCGTGCGCTTTTGTGCACCGCACTGCTCAGTCCGTGGCTGGTACTTGTTGGCGGCTGCGACGCGTCCGATCGCGGTGATGAGCCAGCCGCTCAGGACGGGGCACGGTCGTCCGCCGTGGCACGTGAGATGGCCCCGCCGGGTGCACCCGACAGCGTGTTCCCTGCGCCAACACGACCCATTGCTGATATCGTTGCCCCGCGTTGGAGCAACGAAGACGACCGTGATGACATCGGAGAGGCGGAGCGCGTGCTCCGGGTGCTCAACCCTCAGAAAGGGCAGCACATCGCGGATATCGGAGCCGGCGATGGTTATTACGTGGCGCGGCTTGTCCCGCGGGTAGGTGCAACGGGGCGCGTGTACGGCGAAGACATTGTACCGCGCTACCTCGATCTGCTGGCGGACCGCGCTGATCGCTCGGGATGGAGCAATGTGGACGTGGTGCGAGGTGAAGCGCACGACCCGCGCCTGCCGGCGGCAACGCTCGACGCGGCCCTGCTCGTACATATGTATCACGAGATCACACAGCCTTTTGGACTGCTCTGGAATCTGGCCACGGCCATGAAGCCGGGCGGTCGGGTTGTGATTGTTGATCTTGATCGCCCCACCTGGGGACATGGCACACCGTACGACTTGTTGCGATGCGAGTTGGCCGCAGTGGGTTACCGCGCCGACACAGTGGACCGCAGCGTGCCAGGCGAGTACGTCGCGGTGTTTCTGGCGCCGTCGCTCACCGAGCGGCCGTCGCCCGAAGCGCTGGCCGAGATGCTGTTGCAGAATCCGTGCACTGTGCCGGGCGGCCGCGAGTGAGCAGCGGCACGGCAAGGCGGCGCAACGCATGACGGCCGAACGTAGTGCGCGAGAGGAGACGAGCGGCGCGTTGGTGATCACTCAGCATCTGTCGCTCAACCCCGACGAACTTGAGTATCGTGCAACCACGGGCGGCGGACCGGGCGGACAGCATGTCAATCGCAGTGCAACACGCATTGAGCTTCGCTGGCGACCAGCAACGAGTGAATCACTGTCGCAGGCGCTTTCTCCGGCGCATCGGGAGCGTGTGCTGCAGCGCCTGGCGGGGCGTGTAGACAGCGCCGGCGTGTTGCGGTTGGTTGCCGCCGAGCATCGCAGTCAGCGCCGGAACCGTGATGCGGCGGCTGAACGATTGGTGTCGATAATCCGCGCCGCGCTGCCCGATCCGACACCTCGCAAAGCCACCAAGCCCACGCGCGGTGCGGTAGAACGTCGGCTCGATGAAAAGAAGCAGCGCGCCAGCCGGAAGCGTGAGCGCAGCCGGCGCGATTTTGACAGTTAGCGGGTCATCGCGCCGGCGCAGTTCACGGGCTCACACGCGGCGTTTTTCACTTGATTTTGGGATCACCCGGGCGAAAGCGCTGCGCGTGTACACGTGCCTCAGAACACCACCGCTTGCACGCCCACGTAATACGTGAAGTAATCAACACGCGAGCGAAGCGGCCGGACAGTGCGCTGCTGCTCGAACGCGTCACGGACTTCGTCGGCTGTCAGATAGGTGACATCGTCGTGCCGCAGGTAGCGCGCCCCCACGTCAAGCCGCAACGGACGGGAGCCGCTGCTCACCCGGATGTAGGCGCCGGCGGCCCCACCATACGCCCACGCGAAATCGCTGGAGTTCGTGGTGCTGGCAAACGGTCGTTCTTCGTTGGTGCCTTCTACGGAGCTGCTTGTCCAGAAGGCTGAAAAACCGCCCAGCGCTGACGCGTACGGCGTGAACGCTCCCGTGGGTCCCAACAACTGCGGGCCAACAAGAAAGGTGGCAATGTTGTTGGAGGTGTTGAGATCAACCTGAATGAGATTGCCGAGGTTGGGGCTGAGCGGTACACGCTGGCGCACGTTTCCGTAGTTCTGAAACGCGAGATCGGCGCGCAGGTTCAGAATCGAGTTCTCGTCGAGCCGGAACAGGACATTGCCGCTGAGTCCAAACCCAACACCGGTGGTTTGATCGAACTCGCCCCGCGGGTCGGTGACATTGAGCGACAGTCCTGCGGACACAGGGCCATTGAGCTCTGGTTCACCTTGCTGGGCCTGCAGCACAGTGGAGTGGGCGGTCGCAGCCAGCGCGGCGGCCGCGGCGAAACGCATTGCAGTGAGATTGGCTCGGCGCATATGAGTAGTGGTGCAGTGGGACGGGGAGCAACAGATGGTGTTGTCTGTACTACGAAAGTCTGCTTGTCAGGTTACACAGTGCGTTCATTTCGTATGGTCTTGAGACCGCTGCCCCACCCTGCACTGCTACTGCTGGTGTTGATGGTATTGTTGTGTTGCTGGTATTGCCGGTGCTACTGATGTCTCGACTTCGACTTATTGATACGAGTGCTGATGTGTTACGGTTGGCCAAGCACGCCGGGCAGCGCACGGATATCCCCAATGGCGATCGCGAGCGAGGCGCGCGCAGCGGCCACGCGTGCTTCGTATTGCGCAAGCTTCACGGCCTCATCGAGCACGGAGCGTTCACGCAGGTTGACCACCAGCAGTGTGCTTTCACCATTTGCGAAACGTTCGACTTCTGCATCACGCAACAGTCGTGTCTGCGCGAGATTGCGCTGCTGAATGCTCACCAGTGACGCCAGCAGATTGAGATCGTTGGCGGCAATGCGCACGGCATTCTCGACTTCACGCTGCAGCCGATCGCGTTCGGCGCGGCGGATGTCCAGCTTGGCACCGGCGCTGCCGAACTTTCCACGCTCCTTGAGATACAGAAGCGGTGATTTGATCTCCAACGACGCTTTGTAGTTGTCTTCCGACGTTGCACGATCGAACACCGGAGGCGTAGTGCCGCGTTCGCTGAGTGCAAACACGCCGGCTTCGGCGAAGGGGATCAGCTGCTGCGCTGCAAGCAGCCGGTCGGCTTCGGCAAAACGTACATTCGCATCAATCTTCCGCAACGACGGGTTGGCCGCTCGCGCCGCGCTCACCCACTGCGCCACGCTTTCGGAATCGCTGAGTGTCAGCTCAGCGGCCTCGAGTCCAATCAGCGCCGGTCGCACACTGTCGGCCAATTCCACGGGACGCAACTCCTGGTCCCACAGAAAGGCGGTGAGCGTAAGCTGCGCTGCAAAGTATGTGGCTTCGGCCTCCTGACGCACCACCTCTCGGCGCTGTACTTCCAGTGACGCCTCGAGTGTATCCACGGCTGGAAGTTCGCCGGCGTTTAGGCGTTCAATCACGGCGTTCAACCGGAACTGCGCCAGTTCAACGCCCTCCGCCGCGATCAGCCGACGGCGCCATGCCTCGTACCAGGCACCGTACGTGCGCGCGGCGTTCAACACGAGCGCGTTCAGGATTGCGATGCGATCGGCTTCACCGGCGTCACGCACCGCCTGGGCCTGCGCCAGTGCGGTACGTCGCTCGTCAGTGATCAGACGCTGTCCAAGAGGGATGCTCATTCCCACCGTCACCAACCCGATATTGGGCGTGCGACGGTCTGGATTGATGTACGTCCCGGCCGCACGTTCAAAGCCAACCTTGATGTCGCTTCCAATGGGTGTGGGAATTTTCAGGGCGATATCGGAGTAGGCGTAGTAGCCCGTACCGTCAAAGCGCTTCTGATCCCACATCGCGGTAATCGTGGGATCAAACGCACCCCACGCAGACCGCAGTTGGCTGCGCACATCCTCCGCGATCAGATCTGCCTGACGCGCAATGGGATGGTCGGCCAGCACCTGTGCAATGAAAACCGCGTACGGGTACGGCGTACCAGTGCTGTCACTGGCCGACGTGACGGCCGAGGTTGACTGCGCGAAAAGCGACGTGGACCACAACACTCCGAAACTCCCCAACAGCAGTGCGGTACGCCTCACTTCATGCTCCCCTTGTCGCCGCTCTCCCCGTCGCCTGGCGCCATCTGTCCGCGCGCGTCGCCGCCTCCCGCCGCCTGAGACGCATCGATGGCCGGCGGGAAACCGTTGAGCTGGCGCCAGATTTCAAACCACACACGCACCACATCGAGCAGCGCCCATCCGTATACGCCCGAGCCAACGCGCAGTTGTACAGGCCACGGTTCGTCTTCAGGATCCGGCACCACCAGCACACGGAACCGGCCGTCCGCACTGGCCACCTGATCGATCACGACAACCTCGCCACCGAATGTACCAACCGCCACACTTGGCCATCCGGAGAACTGCAGCGCAGGCCAACCGTCAAACTGCAGTCGCACTTTGCGTCCGGGCTTGAGCAGCGGCACGTCCATGGCGCGCACGAACAGTTCTACCGCCTGGCGCGGCGTGGCCGGTTGCACCGTGACAATGGGAGCGCCCGCCTTCACCATCTCGCCCACACCCTGCTGCATGGCGCGCACCACGTATCCATCCTGCGGCGCTTCAATGGTGTAATACGACTGACGCACTTCGAGCGAAGCCACGCGGTTACGCAGCTTGGCAATCTCTGATTGCCCTTTGGCCACTTCGGCCATGGTACCAGCACGATCAGATCGCGCCTTCTCGATTTTTTCGCGATAATCTGCTTCCAGCGAACGCAGCTCGATCTGCGCGTTGAGCAACTCGTTGCGCCGCTGCACCAGCGCTGCATTGGCCGACTGCGAGCGCATGCGAGCCGATTGCAGATCGTTCAGCGACACCAGTCCCAACGGCGAGCGGAACAGCGAGTCACGCCGAGCGAACTGATCGCTGGCAATGGAATCCTCAAGCGTGGCCTGTATTACCGCTGCTTGCAGCTGTGTGACGCGATTTGTGGCCTGTTCTAGCTTGAGCCCGAGCACATCGGTAAGCGCCTCGATCTGTTCGGACAGTGCCCGCGCCTTGGCTTCCTTCTCGCGATTCGACGACCGCTCTGCGTCCAGCTGCTCCTGCGTACGCTGCACGAGCTCCGGATCGAGATAGGCATCGGCGATTTCAGAGATCTGCACAATCGGTGTGCCGCGCGCGACATACTGCCCTTCGGCCACAAACCAACGCTCAATGCGCCCGTCAATCCGTGACGGCAACGACTGCGGTCGATCGGCCGGACTCAGCGCGCTGACTTTGCCCGTGCCCTGCACGCTCTGCTGCCAAGGCAAAAACGCGGCCAATATGACGGCAACAAAGATGAACAGAATCCACCGCGATACTGCCGCGTATGATTGTGTTTCGTACAACAGCCGCGATGAATGCAGTGGCAGACGCTCCGGGTCAAACGTCTCGCCGCTGCTCTCCGGTCGCTCCGGCAGCCCCTTGGGTACGTTCGGCATGCGTGGCGTCATACTTCCCCCTGCACCGTCTCGCGTGAACGCACACCGCGCGCCACCTCACCGGCGCGCACATGTGATTCCAGCAGCCGTACGCAATACGGATCCTCGCGCACTTCAGCGAACGGACCGTCTGCGGCCAGTTCACCGTCGCGTACCACAAGCACACGATCGAACTCGGAGAGCAGCACCGGATCGTGTGACACGGCAATCACGGTCCAGTTGCGCGTGGGATCGGTGAGAATGGCCAACAAGCGACGACGGTCGTCGGAAAGGAGATTCATGAACAGGTCGTCGAAAATCACCAGACGTGGCGAGCCGGCGATGCCCTGCGCAAACAGCAGCTTGGTGGCAACATGCGATGGTAACGACCGGCCGCCATTGGTAATGCGGGTATCGAGACCATAGCGCATGCCCTGCACTTCGCGGTCGAGTCCCACCAACGCCAGCGCTTCCCAGATGTCCGCTTCACTGACATGCGAACGCCCCACCGACACATTTTCGGCAATGGTGCCTTCGAACAGGTCGGTGAGCGACAACACCTGTCCAATGCGCTCACGCATCGCTTCACGATCGACTTCGTGCATGGACACGTTGTCCACAAGCAGCGTGCCTTCATAGTCCACGAGCAGGCCGCTGAGCAGGCGCAACAGCGTGCTGCGTCCGGCACCCTTGAAACCGGTGAGCGCCACGCGCTGTCCGGGATCAATGATCAGGCTCAGATCCTGCAATACCGGCGTGTCGTTGCTGCCGTAGCCGTAGGTCAGGTTGCGCGACTCAAGGCGCATGCCCGATACGGTAACGGGAAGCGGCGTGCGACCAACGGAGTCTACCGGGATGTCAGTGACATGACCGGCCTTTTCAACCGATGTGAGCATGTCGTACACGACACTCAACGACAGCACCAGCTTTTCCACGCCGGCCAGAACGGTGACAACCACCAGCTCTGATGCAACAAACTGACCAAGCGTGATCTGGCGATTGACCACCAGTACAGTACCGACAATCAGCAGGCCGGCGGTAATCAGGGTTTTGAATACCACGATCGAGACGGCCTGCTGCACCAGCACCTTGAAATGCTTGTCGCGGTACTTGAGGTACTTGGTGAGAATCTCGTCCATGCGCGAGAGCGCCAACTGCGAACGCCCGGCAAACTTGAAGGCGTGGAATGCGCGTGCTACCTCCTCAAGCCAATGCACCGCCCGGTATTTGTACTTGCTCTCCATCAAACTCGTGGCAAGTCCCTTGGGCCCGGTAATCCAAAACAGCAGTGCCAGCGTGAGCACCAGCAAAACACCCACCAGCGTGAAGTACGGGTGGTAGAATGTGAGCAGAACGAGACCAAAGAAAATCGTCAACAGCGCCTGCGATGTATCCAGCAGGAACTTGGCCAGACTCTTCTGGATAAGCGCTGCTTCAAACAACCGGTTCATGGTTTCCGGCAGGTCCTGCCGCAGCGAATGATCGTACCGGATACGCGGCAAGTGGAATGTGAACTCCAAGGCCATTCGCGCGAACACACGTTGCTGAATTCGCTCCACCACGCCGAGCTGCAGCACCTGCAGGATACCGGCAATGATGGTGCCCACGATGACGTAGGCAATCAGGATGCTCGCCGACTGCAGGATGAGTCCACCCTGAATGAGCTGTACAATCGCACCCACGCTCAACGGCAACGTGAGTGAAAACAGTCCGGCCAGGCCGGCGTAGAAGAAGACAATCACAATCTCGCGCTTGTCGCGCGACAGCAGTTCCCACAGGCGTGCTACAGCCTGCGAGCCGTGCGCTGCAGCCTCGGCTTCCACCCGTGACTCTTCGTCGGACGATAGCACCTCCACTTCACCACCAGCCGAGGCGCTTGGCCTCAAACCAAGCGGAGACAGCGCAAAACAGTTGTCACCGAATCGACGACGCACCTCGGCGGTGATCTCTTCGGTGGAGTGCGCGCCCAACTCACGCGCTGCGCCTGTCGAATCAACCAGCCAGAGCGTCGGCCGCTTGCCCTCGCCTTCAATAAGGACGAGCACATCGCCACTGCCCACGTTGGAAGACGCAATGAACACCGTTGGCAGATCGCGTTCGTTGACACCGCGTGCGATGGCAGAGAGATCGACGTCCCGGGTGAGGAACGCAACGTCAAGTGCCTGGCCGATCTGCTGCAGCTGTTGCGACAGCGGGCCACTTCGGATACGACGATCGAGCGTGATCCAGGCAGACGGATCCACATTCAAATGCAGCGCGTCCGAGAGCAGCTGGACGGCGCGCGTTGATTGACGAACAGTCATGTAATGGAAATCAGGGTGGCAGCGCCGTTTACCGACATTGGCGCGTCACAGATATAACGAAGCAGTGTACTGAGAAGCTCCCGATACTGAGCTATCAGTATAGACAGGTACACATCGTTGGTGTAGTTGCTGATCGCGAAATGCTAACCCCGGAAGATGCGCTCAGGATCCACGAGCCACCGACTGCGGGGTACCCGCCGGGTCACGCCACACGCGTGCCCCCAGCACGTAGGCCATCCCCGCCCGCGCGGTGAACGGCTGTACCTCGATCGGCAGCCCGTTGGGACCGGCGCCTACCACCAGACGGGATGACACCTTGCCGGCGGGTATCGTCACGCGAACCAGCGACAAACGCCCCGGTAAGAGGTGCCACCCGCGCGTGTCCGCCCGCTCCAGTCCCGAGGCCAGCATACCGGCCAATGCACCCGCGAACTCCCCGTGCTGGTCGCGAACCGCTTCCACCACCGCCACTCTGGTAACGGTGCGAGCGGTCAGGCGCGCCAGGCGCGCAGCACGCTGACGGCGCGCGTCGGCGGCGAACGCGTCGCTGATGTCGGCAGTCATCACGCCACGCAACGGAACCTCCGCGCGCGACCGCCACGGTTCGCGACGTGCGGTCGCGCTGTCTTCGCGCACGACGTCCTGCTCAGAGTTTGATGCCATGGTGCCTTCGGTGGTGCCTTCGGTGGTGCCTCCGGCGGTGCCGTCCTGCGATCCGTGCGCTTCATCAGCTGTGCGGGGCAGCTCAACACTCATCCCAAACTGCACAGGCGCGTTTGGCAAGTCTGGTCGGACGAGTGCCGGCCAGGCGATTTCCAGCCAGGTGCGATAGGCGCGACGATCCCCGAGATAGCGCGTGCGCGAGAGACCATGTTCGCGGTCCACGAACACACCGCCGTCGGGCAACAGGTCGAGCGCCGCCAGAAACTGCGCCCCTCGTGACGGTGCCGCCCCACGCTTTACCTCTTCGTCCGACTCTGGCGGCCGGCTGCGCGCGACACCCGGCTTCGAATCGGACACGGGCCGCGCCGCCGGTGGCAACATCGGATTGCCCACCTGTGGCTTCAGTGCAAAATCGGGAGAAACCGACAGATCAGGGGTGTTCGGAATGTCGGGCGCACGCGACCGCTGAACGCGACGGGCTTCATCGTCGCTGAGTGGTATGGCCAGCGTCTGCTGCACGTAGTGCGCCACAAATCCGCTCTCCACAACCAGCAACAGCGTGGCGCTGTCACCCACCGGCCGTGTGATCTGCATTGAATCAACGGCACTGCGGGGCGTACCGCGCAGCAATGCCGCATTGCGGTACGCGACACCGGCATCGTTCCATTGTGCGGCCGCTTCAAACACTCCGCCCGCGACATCGCGCAGTGCCGCATGAGTCGCGCGCTCGGCAGGCTCCACATCGTGCATCGACTGCTCGAGCAAGGCCGACAGGCGACGCGCTTCGACGGTGGCACCGTCAATATCACCCGCCTGCACACGCGACATCATGGCGTAGTAGCGCGCAAAGAGCCGCTCGGTGCGCGGCGGTGCGTACTTGAGCGCGTTGTCGTTGACAAACATCGACAACACACCGCGCGATACACTTTTGGTGAAGCGTTCATCGGTGAGCCGTTCGGCTTCGGCAAACGCCTGTGCGCTCTCCTCCCAACGGCCCGCGTAGTAGGCCACCTGCCCGCGAAAGACGGCGCGCAGCAACGCATCATCCGGCATGCTGCGCTCGTCCGTTTGTGTGCGCTCAAACGCCTGCTCGTACGAGCCGAGCGTGAGAGAACGGCGCACCAGCTCCTCGCCCCAGGGCAAACCTCCCGGCGCCATCGCCACTGTGCGGAATCGCCCGTGCGACGATATCGAGCAGGCGCTCAGCACCGGCACCACGAGGGCCAGAGCGCTGAGCATCAGCGAGCGACGAAGACGGTAGGCGGATGAAGGCACGGTCAGTAGGGGCTGGAAAAGCGGGGTGACTAGCGGCGGTCAAGCACCACGATGCGCTGCTGCGCCAACGCAATCGCTTCGGCGAGTTTCGCGTTTTGTGTACCCACGGCATCAATGCGCTGCAGTTCAAGCGACAGCAGGAACTTCTGATAGCGCATGAGTGCTTCGACCGGACGCAGCTGCTGATCGAGCAACTGCGCGACCTTGAAGTTGAGCAGTGCATTGTCGGGCGAGAGTACCAGCGCGCGGTCGTAACGTTCGAGCGCACGCACCCGGTCACCGGCGGCCACATAGTCATCGCCTTCACGAATCACAGCATCAGCCAGCGCCGCAACGCGTGCGTCGCGCGTGGTGTCGGAGGGGCGGCTTTCCACACGAAGACCGGTGCGATCGCGGCGCGATACACTGGCCACGCGATCGCCGTCGAGTTGCACAATGGCAACCTGACCGTGCGCATCGGTGGGGATTGCATCCATTGATGCGGGGGTCATGACCACGCCGTTTCCAGCGTTGCGCACGCTCCACGCATCAGGTGAAGAGCGGGTGGCCGCCATCACCTGCGCGCTGGTCATACCCAACGCGACCTCCTGGCGACCAATGGCGTCGCAGATATCCGGCGTGCAAGACGCCACAGCAGCCGCCGTCACTGCGTCGTGCTGCGCCTGACGTTCGGCGCGCGCCGCATCAGATTTGATGCGTGCATCATTGATGACATCGTCGGACATGGGCACACGGTCGCCCGTGACCATCACTGGAGTTTCCTGAACGACACGTGGACCGTTGCAGGCCGCCAGCGCCACTACGGCCAGCGCGGCGAATGTCAGTTGAAAGCGTGTTGAGTTGATCATTGGAATCGGTGGCATGAGGTTCACTTACCAGCCAATGCGGCGGCGGTCCACATACTTCTTGATCTTGTGCTGACCCACCCAGACCTTGGCGTTTGTTTCGAGATCCACGAGCGTCGCGTCGATCTGATAGGTGACCACACGCTCCCGCCCCTGTGCGTCTTCAATGGCTTTGACATCACCCTGCAGCATGAACTGGGCGCCCTGCTCCATGGCCACACCGGCGCGCGATGTCGCGACCGCATTCACCTGTTGGTCATCGCGCTCCGCACGCACCGTGGCGCGTTCGTCAGCGCTGGCCACCACTCGCACCGCGCCCGTGGTGACGTAGGCCCGCTCCAGATCGCGGGTGAACGTTTGCACCGGGATGTGTTCCAGCGTGCGGTTTACAAACGGGCCCACGATCACAGTGGGCGAGTTGCCGCCGTTGGCGTTGCTGAACTGGCGCGCCCATTCGGCATCGATGGATTGCTCAATAAGGGCATTGGCGACCAGACGTGAATCGGCGTCATTCCACCGACCCGACAGGTCGGTGACCGACGTGGGGTCGATACGTGAAACCCGCGTATTGCCACACGCGGTCAGGGTGGCAACGGCAATTGCGGCCAGCGAGACCGCACGTGCCGAACGCCAACTCCAGTTGGCTGGGCGAACGAACGGGTAGGTCATGGTACGAACTCCTTGAACGATGCCGGGTGGGCGGGGAACGAACGTGTCCTCCAGATACGTCATTCAGTGATTGCACAGTGCGCGCCAACCGGCTGACCTCACGGAACTTGTTGCACGGCAACAGCTTTCGGTGATCGTAGTCACCTCGGGCGTCCCCTCATTGTGACGCCCGGGCGTCGCCTGCGGGGGACAGCGCGCTGGCTGTCGTGTACCTGAAAGCAGATCTATCGTTGCTCACGCAGTCCCCCTGAACTCCTCTCGAACCGACCCATGATGCGCCCGCCCGATACCGCGAACAGCCCGGAAGGGGAAGATCCCGTCACCGGGGACCCGGCCACAGATGAGGTGCTGGCCGAAGTCACCCGCTGGCTCGACGAGGAGTTTCCGCTGGGCGACGGCGTGGCCGAAGACACCAGCGTGGTGATCTGTCCCTACTGCGGTGAGCCCAATGAAATCGGTCTCGACGCCGGCTCGGGGGAGGAACAGGAATACATTGAGGACTGCCAGGTATGCTGCCAACCGTGGCAGGTAGTCGTCCACTACTTGCCCGATGGTTCTGCCGACGTAACTGTGACTCCCGCCGATGGTGACTGACACACACGCCCCAACCCCGCCCGCTGAGCGCACGCCAGCTGTCCCGCTATCGCCGCTGGCCCGCGAAGCCTTCGACGGCGTGCGTGCGCTGGCGCTCGACTGGATTGACCGGTTGTCGATGGCGAACGCACGACTGCACGAGCAGCCGGAAGACGCCGAAGCGCTGCACCAGGCGCGGGTTGCCATTACGCGGTTGCGCGCCACGCTGCGCATTTACCGCAGCGCGCTGGCACCGGGCCTCGGCAAGCAGGCTAAGCGCGAGTTGCGCTCCCTGAACAGGGCGCTTGGTGGGGTGCGCGACCTCGATGTACGCCTGAGCTGGCTGCGCGAGCAGGAAGAGAAGTTCAGCGATCTCGCGCGGGAAGGTGCGGCGCTCCTTGTGCACGCGGCGGAGCGCAAGCGTGCATCGCGCTTGCGCCGGGTCGCTCCGGCGCTCTCGCGACACTTTTCGGCGCGGGTGGACGACTGGCGGCATTCTCTCACGCACTATCACGTCGCACGCACCGTTGGTGAGCCGGTGCGCGTGCAGCCGCTGTCAGCGCTCGTGGTGCAACAGCTGCACCACGCGGTGCACCAACTCGAACGCAGCATTCAACAAGCGGCCCGTGGTCGCACGCAGGATGAGCTGCACGAAGCACGCATTGCCTTCAAGCGGGTGCGTGCGCTGCTGGTACCGTGGCTGGACCACGTGCCCGAGGGGCGCCCGCTCTACGCCATTCTCACCGACGCGCAGGACACACTCGGCGATATGCGTGACACCCACCTGCTTGCGCGCGCGGCCGAAGATGCGTCACTCCGGCAACCCGGCAATGAAGAATCGTTGGCGGCAGTGGCCGAGCACTTCGAGCAACTGAGCAACGCAAAACGCGCGAAGTTTGAAGCCGCCTGGATTGAACAGGATGGCGTAGCAGCGCTGGTTGAGGTTGCCCACGTCGCACACGCGCTTACCGCGGCGGCTGGTCAGCAGACTGAAATCGAACGCAAGTTTCTGCTGCGGGAAGCGCCGCCACGAGCGCTGGCCACGCCGGGCGTGCGCATTGCGCAGGGGTGGTTGCCCGGTGAAACGTTGCGCGAACGGCTGCGGCGCAGCGTGTACGCTGATGGCAAAGTTGAGTGGACACGCACGGTGAAAGTGGGTATGGGCATTGCACGCGTTGAGGTGGAAGAAGCCACGGAGCCCATGCTCTTTGAAACATTGTGGCCACTCACCAGCGCAGCGCGCGTGGAGAAAGTGCGGCACGCCGTATCCGATGGCGCTTACGTGTGGGAAGTGGATGTCTTTCTTGATCGCGGGCTTGTGCTGGCCGAAGTGGAGCTGCCGTCAGCCGATACGCTTGTGACACTTCCGGAGTGGCTGGCGCCGTATGTGATTCGTGATGTAACCGGTGAGAGCGAATACGTGAACGCCAATCTGGCCCGGAGCAAAGCAACGTGAGCAGCAGTGCGCCGTTGTTGACGTTGTTGCCCATTCGCGACGCGCGCGAACGCACGTTTGCGTACGAGTTGCGAACGCACCCCGTGGCCGGCGTGCCACTCAGCGACATCGATAGCGAAGCGCGTCGCACCCTTACGTTTCTGCAACGTGGCGACCTGCTGCGCCTCGTGCGCGGTCGCACGTTGCACGTGCCCGTAACACCGGCCGTTGTGCGCGGCGGTGCCATCACCGGCTTTGCGTCCGCCGATGTGGCGTTTGTACTCGCCGCCGACGCACTCGATGATCCTGACACGCTGCGCGCGCTCGAGAAATACGCCAGCGCCGGATTTCAGTTTGTTTTTCTTGGAGACGCACTGCCGCTAGCGCTCCCTGATGCGCTGCAGGGGTCGCTGGTTGCCTTTGACACCGGTTCAGTAAGCGGCCTCGCGCTCACCAACATCGTGCAGCGATTGCTCGATGCGGGGGCCCGTCCTGTCGCGCGGCAGGTTGACGACCGCGCCACGCGCGAGCGTCTGCGCGCCAGCGGGGTGGTGGGATTTACCGGCCGGGCGCTGCCACGTGGCCGTCGCACCGCTGTTGAGGCGCGACCGCGCGCGCTCAACGCGTTGCGCGTGCTCACCGCACTGGCCGACGGTCGCCCGCCCGACGCCGCATTTGACGAGTTCATTGCCAGCGACGCTGTGGTGGCGCAAAACGTATTTCGAGCCGCCACGTCGGCGGCGGTCGGTGCCACGCGCCCGCGCACTCTCACCCACGCCTTCACGCTGCTGGGGCGCGAGGCCATGCTCGAACGGTTGGTTGTGGCCACCGCATTCCTGCTGGGCGATT
This sequence comes from Gemmatimonas sp., assembly GCA_011390805.1. Taxonomy (GTDB): domain Bacteria; phylum Gemmatimonadota; class Gemmatimonadetes; order Gemmatimonadales; family Gemmatimonadaceae; genus JAABRT01. Next base: position 31,663 of record JAABRT010000012.1, read on the forward strand.
GCGCCGGTGACGCCGAACTGCCGCTCATTGCCATCCGTCGCAGTCGCGCACTGGAGCGACTGGGCAGCGCGCTTGATCGCGTGGGACATCCGCGGGCACGTGTTGTCGCAGGGCTGCTCTCCGTGGCCGACGTCGCCACCGGACTGCCTCCGGTGGTGCTCGCCGATGAACTCAACGTGCCGCCGTTGCTGCGCGATGCGCTGCTTGCACGTGAGACATCGCTCGGGCAGTTACTGGACGTGGTGGAAGCGCACGAGCACGCGTGGTGGGATGATCTCTTTGCACGCTGTGAGGCGGTGGGCATTGCACCCACGGTTGTCGGCGACGCGTGGACCGACGGCTGGCAGCGGGCGCGACTGGAAGCAACAGCGCGTTCGGTTGGCGACGCATAGCGGTTTGCAGCAATCGCGCCATATGCGGGGCGCCACTTTGCCCGTCGGCCGACTGGCGCTTCGCACGTCCCGCATACATCCATTCAGATATGGCCGACGACCCACGTACCTATCTGCTTGACCGTTTCGCCACGGACGCCACCACGTTGCGCGCCCGCGCTGAGCTCCTGGCCGGCAAACCTGCCCCCGAGCATGGCCCGGACAGCGAATCCTCGCTCGCCATGGCGCAAGCCTGCGATGAGGTGATTGCGCTGCTCAACGATCTGACCGTTGAAACCGAACATCAGCTGCTCGATGCACTCGACACGCTGGGGCCGGAGTTGCATTCGCAGGCCGAAGATGAATCCAACGCGTTCGTGCGCAGCGTGTACGCGGGCGCCGCGACCCGCATTGAGGACATCGTGCAGAAGACGCGCGACCTGTTGGCCGGCGATGAACCGGACGATGACACGGATCGCGATGCAGACGATGTTGACGACGATGACGTTGATGATGACGACCTGTTTGACGGCCACGACGATGAGGGCCACGACGACCAGGGCAGGTAGCGCATGGCCGCCGATCACGTGACCGTTCCGGCGCCGTCCGGTCCTCAGTCGGTGCGTCTCGACAAGTGGCTGTGGGCCGCGCGCTTTTACAAGACACGTGCACTGGCCGCCGACGCCATTGATGGCGGAAAGGTTGATGTGAATGGCGATCGGGCCAAACGCGCGCGCCAGCTTGTGCCGGGCGACCAGGTCTCCCTGCGGTTGGGACAATACGAATGGGTAGTGATCGTGCGCGGCGTGTCCGAGCGCCGCGGTGCGGCACCCGTGGCGCAACTGCTGTATCAGGAAACCGACGAGAGCAAGGCGAAACGCGCCGCACTCAAAGTGCAACTGGACAGCATGCCGAGCTTCTTTGCGTACGGTGAAGGCAAACCGAGCAAGCAGGATCGACGCGCCCTGCGCCGACTCAAGGGCGATCGCTGATCTCCCGGCGTTGCAGGAACTGGTCAGGCAAACGTGTGACTCAGGGCCGCTTGAGCTGACGCAACAGGGTGGCGAGCAACAACGTGTCGAGGCGATGTCCACCGTCGAAGCTGTGCTCGTGCGTTTTCACACCAATGCTCTCCAATCGCGAGCGCACTGCGGCACGTGTTGTATCGCTGGCAAACTTGTCGCGCTCACCGGCCACCACATGCACCTGCGTCTGCTTCCATGCGTCACGCAGCGCGCTGTCGTCTACATCGTTTGCCAGCCCGCCGGCCCACAGCACGTGGGCACTCACCGGCGTATGCGTCCCCAGCGCCGGGTTGGCCGACACGTCTGCAACCCAACGCATGCTCATGGCCACTCCCTGCGAAAAGCCCAACACGCCGATTACCGGCGTTTCGCCCCGCGCCGACACAATCGCCGCGACTTCCCGCGCAACCACCGCGTGCAGCATGCTGATCGCATCACGCAGTTCGTCGTCCCGGTCGTCTCGTGTGAGCCACGACGCACCGGTTCTGTTGAGATGTCCGCCGTCGGGGCGCGGCAGTTCGAGATAGAACCGCGACAGTCCTTCAGGGGCAATCACCCGCGTGTCGGTAGGAACACTTTCGGCGAACGGCGCCACAAAATCTTCAGCGCGATGGGCGTAGCCATGAAACGCAATCCACAGTCGTGCGGCCTGCGCCGGAGCAGCGCCCACGATGGCATAGCGCGCGGTGCGGGCAACGGTGATTTTGTGCATCGTGACCGGCATGCCGGCCGCGGGCAATCCAGCGGTGGGCACATGTGCGTGCGCCGGTGCGTCGGACGGCACTGACTCCGGCGCTGGTACGCGTTCGTCGTTGTTCATCGCGGGCGATAGGCAATCGCCGTGATTTCTACGAGGATGCCGCGCAGTCGTGCCCCAACCACGGTACGTGTGGGGAATGGTGGTTCCATGAACTCGCGGTAGATGCGATCAAACGTTGGCCAATCACTCTCGTCGGCGAGATGAACCGTGACGTTGACCACATCATGCAGTGCAAGCTCTGCGGCACCGAGCACGCGCGTGAGATTGTGCATGGTTGCTCGCACTTGCGATTCGATGTCCTCACCTGCCAATTCGCCAGTATCGGGATTACGCGGAACTTGCCCTGATACAAAAAACAGATCACCGGCCCACACACCCGGGCTGTACGCACCGGCAGGTGGCTTGGTAAGCGACGGTTGGACTGCGGTCCACGCACGAGTTTTTTCAGACATTTGAAATCGGGTTAAGGCCCGGGAGACCTAGTGGCGACGCACCTCGAGACGCTCGAGACGCCGGTGCCGATCGTAGATCTTGATCGGCTCTCACATAATCTGGACCAGATGGCGGCCTACGCTACCCTTCACGGGCTGCGACTTCGGCCGCACGTGAAAACACACAAGGCCACGCGCATTGCCACCGAGCAGCTGCAGCGCGGTGCCGTTGGGCTTACCTGCGCGACAACGCATGAGCTCGACGTCATGAGCAGCGTGTGCGACGATCTGCTGTTGGCCTATCCACCGGTTGGCGCCGCGCGTCTGGAGCGCATCATGCGGCTGTCGGCAAACACTCGGCTCACCGTAGCGGTTGATTCCGCCGACAGCCTGCCCGCACTGGCGATGGCCGCCAAGCTCGCGCGACGTGATCTGAATGTGTACGTGGAAGTTGATCTCGGGATGCGCAGGGTGGGTGTGAAGCCGGCGCAGGAAGCGGTGGATCTGGCGCGCGCAGTGCTTGAGCAATCGCCACTGCGCTTTGCCGGCATCATGTTTTATCCGGGTCATGTACGCGAGTCGGTCACCGAGCAGGGCGCGTCGATTGCCAAACTGAGCGCAGACATTGAAGAGTTGCTCGAGCGTCTGGCCGACATGGGTATGTCAGCGGCACAGGTCAGTGGCGGCAGCACACCGCTGGCGTGGCGCATTCATGAAGTGGCCGGCGTGACCGAAGTACGTCCCGGCACATACGTCTACAACGATCGCACAACAGCCGGTATTGGCGCCTGTGACTGGGTGGACTGTGCGTTTACCGTGTTGGCCACGGTGGTGAGTACTGCGGTACCCGGACAGGCGGTGATTGACGCCGGCACCAAAGCACTGGGACGCGAACCGCTGCGCAGCGAGGGAGACGGTTGGGCGGCGTTGCTCGACCGGCCCGAGGTGGTGGTCACGCGCATGAGCGAGGAGCACGGTGTGCTTGACCTGCGCAATACCGACTGGCGTCCGCGCGTTGGAGATCGGGTGCGACTCGTGCCCAACCACGTCTGCATTGTCACGCATCTGTTTGATGAGATCGTTGGCGTGCGCGGCGACTACGTGGAAACGTCGTGGCCCGTTGAAGCACGCGGGCGGGGCGTTGTCCAACGTGAACGCGATCAGGCGCCCCGCGGCCCGCGCGCAATGTAGGCAAACCGTGAAGCCATGCTGAGTAATGCAGCGCCTGTTACCCAGCCTGTGCAAACCGCGCTGTAACGCCGGCGATATCGATCACGGCGTCCGGTCATTTGAGCGGCTGTGCCGGACGCCAGATGCGCCCCTCCAGCCGTTCGGCCTCGTGCAATACGATCGGCAACCGCACCAATTCCTCGCGCGCGCTCCACAACGCCAACGCGCCCATCAGCGCGTCAAATGCGTCATCGCTGCGCCGCACGCTGGCTTCCGCCTGCGCACGCCAATGCAAATGTGCCTGCCCATCGGCCGCAAGCATGTCCCACACCCCCAACCCCCGCAAAAACAGCACGCGATCATCAGCACACGATTTATTCACCGCAGGCGCATAGAGTCGGGGCCAGATCTCCACCACCACAACATCCCGCTTTCCCCCATTTTCATCACCACGAACCAGCGGCGCATCCCCCCCCCGATCTTTCCTCCGCGCCTCCGCGCCCTCCGCGGTAAGCAGTTGCCGTTCCCTCCCTCCCGCGCCCTCCGCGGTAAGCAGTTCCCGTTCGCTCCCCTCCGCGCCCTCCGCGGTAAGCTGTCCCCCGTCGAACGGCCAGATCACCGCCCCCGCCGCACACAGCGCGCGCAGTGTTGCCATACCACGCAACGACCCCACACCAACCGCACCCGCGCCAACCAGCTGAAAAACCGAAAACGGCCGAGGCCCCGTACGCGCGTTATCACGCTCCGTTGCCCGTAGCGGCGGCGTCTCGCTTTCATCATGCAGTGCCTGAGGCTTTGCGCGATGACTGCCGCGCCCCCAGAACGGAAAGCCGGGCGCCACAAGCGTTTGCTCCACACGCTCCGCGGTCCAGGCATCCCACACATCACGACCGCTGCGCCAACCGTTTCGCTCCGCGTACCACGCCGGAAACCCGAAACTGAAATCCAGGCCGATGACAGCGCGTTCACCACGCGCATTCGACTCGTGCACAATCCGAACCAGCTCGTCAGTCACGTCCTCACGCGTCCAGCCGTCACACAAACGCACCAGCTGCCCCTGGGAGGCGCTCGATGCGCTCGATGCGCTCACCGCAATCTCGGCCAGCCAGATTTTCTTCTGCTCGCCGGTGCGCGCACCTGACCAGTCCACCGCAATCACCCGTGTTGGTTGCATCACGCACAAACGATCACGTGGGCGCGTTCGTTGCCGTATCTTTGATGCACACCAGCGTAGGAGTATCTGCTGTCCACCGCACGCCGTATTCTGCTCGCCGATGCCGACGCGTTTTTTGTGGCCGTCGCGCGACAGGAAGATCCCGAAGGAGCCGGGAAAGCGCCGCTGCTCATCGTGGGCGGGCGTCCCGGCAGTCGCGGCGTGGTGTGTTCAGCCTCCTACGAGTGTCGCACATTTGGCGTACGCTCGGCGATGCCGATCGCACGCGCCCTGCAACTCTGCCCCGACGCCATGTGCGTGCCCGTGCCACGCGGTGCCTGCTCGCGCAGCAGTCGCGCCATCGCTGCAGTGTTGGCCGAATATGCGCCGGTTGTGCAGGCGTCAAGCATTGACGAATGGTACCTCGATCTCTCGGGCACCGAAGCGCTGTACAAACACGAACCACTGGCGGCCACGGCAGAACGCATTCGCACCGCCGTTTTCAACGCCACCGGTCTCACCGTGTCCATTGGCGGTGGCACGTCGCGCCTCGTGGCCAAGATGGCAGTGGAAGACGCCAAGCCTTCACGGGGCGCCACCGGTGTGTACACCGTAGCGCCAGGGCATGAAGCCGCGTACCTCGCGCGATTCAAACTGTCCGACCTGCCCATGGTGGGTCCCAAGCTCGCCGAACGACTCGAGCGCGCCGGACTCGTGACAGTTGCCGAAGCTCAAGCAGCCGGTCGCGCGCGGCTTGAACGCACATTGGGGGAGCGGGCCGGCAGCTGGTTGCACAATCGTGTGCTGGGCATTGATCCGAGCGTTGTTGAACCGCGCGAGCAGCAAAAATCGGTCAGCCGCGAGGATACGTTCGCGCGGGACATAGACGACCAGGACACGCTGGAGCGCGAGCTGTTGCGGTTGGCCGTGCGTGTATCGGCAGATCTGCGTGGACAGCAGCTTGAGGCTCGCACGGTCACGGTCAAGCTGCGTGACAATCGCTTCAACACGCGTTCGGCGCAGCGTTCACTGGTGCTGCCCATTACCGCTGAACAGTCGGTGTTTCAGGTAGCGCGTGCGCTGCTGCGCAAGTTGCGTCGTGCCCAAAGTGCTCCCGTCCGGTTGCTGGGCATTGGCCTGTCGCATTTTGAGGGCAAGGACACCGAAGCGGCGCAGCTCGGCCTCTTTTCTGATCCTGCGTTCGCGGCGGCACTGGCGCCGGTGGGATCGGCGGCCGGTAGTCGAAGCGCCGGGCCCGAGGCCGCGGCCGAGCTGCCGCCGGTGGAAAACGATCGCGCCCGGTCACTCACCAAGGCGCTCGATCAGATCCGGGCCCGATATGGTGCGTCGGCCATTGTGCCAGCCGGGCTGGTGGATCAGCGCAACGGTACTGGCCCGCGCGTGGAAGAAGATCCCGACTGAGCGGGCGATATCCGTGCTGCGGCCGGTGGAGGATTCCGACTCGCTGGGCGATGTCCTTTGTGCCGTCCGTAGCTGATTTGCAGGAACTTGCAGCTGCCAGTGGAACCGTTGCGTGAGGCGGGTTAGTTTAGCAACGGTTGCAGGGAGTGCGCGTTGATACTGGTCCACCTTGCCCTGCCAGACATTGAACCGATTTTTTCGCTTATGAGCAAGCCCTACAATCCGAATACGCAAGGCTGGGGATTCGCCCTCGTTGTTTGTGTGCTTACCGGTGGCCTGTTTTATGGCGCCTACAGCATTCACGCAGCGACATACCGTCACCCGCGCGACCCGATGGCTGTGCAGGTGTACTCGGAGCGCGACAGCGTGCTGGAGAGTGGTAGCCACTCCGAGGGTGGAGATCACGGCGGCGAGAAGGCCGACGACCACGGCGACGACCACTAGTCAACGCTGAACACTCCGCTTCGCGCTATGCGACGAAGCGCATTCCGGCGGGTTGAAGATTGTGCTTCAGCCCGCCGGTAGTACAAACGAGATCGTGGTCCCCTCGCCGGACGTGCTTTCAACGGTAATTGAACCGTTGTGGGCCTCAATAATGCCTTTGGCAATGAAGAGCCCCAGCCCCGAGCCCGCGCGCAGCAACCGCGGCGCCTGCCAGTAGCGTTCGAACAGGCGTGGTTTGTCGGCCTCGTCAATACCTGGCCCCGTGTCGGTCACCGAAACACGCACCGCCGCATCATCGTGCTCAGCCGCCACACGCACATGGATCTGACCGCCGGGCGGCGTGAACTTGATCGCATTCACCAGCAGGTTGGACAGCACCTGCTGCACACGCGGCACATCGGCCAGAACACGCGGCAGCGACTCGGCGATCTGCACCGTGAGCTCGAGATCGGCAGACTCCGCTGTGGCTTCAAACAGGTCGCACGATTCCATGATCGCATCACTGATGTCTACCGAGCGCGCATCAATGCGCATACGGCCCGCCGAAATGCGTGATGTGTCTTGCAAATCCTGAATGAGTCCATCCGCCTGACGTGCGGCGCCGCGCATGGCCTGCAGCTGCTCCAGCTCCACCTGCACCGGTGCGCCGGCATCGCTTTGCGCCATGAGTGCGCCGGTAAGCATCACAATGGCGTTCACCGGATTGCGTAAATCGTGCGACACGATGGCCAGCAACTCATCGCGATCACGCACCGCCTCCCGCGCCTCCTGATAGAGCCGCGTATTCTCGAGCGCCAGAGCGGCACTCGATCCGAACTGTTCAGCAATCGAAAGATCATCGGCACCGTGCGACGTGCCTTCACGGGCCCGCACAAGACTGAGTGCGCCGATGGCGCGATGCCCCGCGCGCAGCGGCACGATCAGTACGCTGTGTGCACCGAGGCTTCGGGCACGTTCCCGTGCAACGGGGTCAAGAAACGTTGCGTCGAGCCACTGTTCCACCGCGGTAATCACCACAGGCTCGCCTTCACGTGCCACACGCACCGCACTTCCGTACGGAGCCGGTGACGGCATCGGTTCGTAGCGTGTCGTAAGCAACGGCGCGAGCTCGGTGCCACTGGTTGTAACCGCATGTGCGGCAGCGGCACGACGCACATGTCCCTGATCCGAGAACAGCTCCACCAGACTCCAGTCTCCCAGCAACGGCAGCGGCATTTCGGCGATCGTGGCCAGCGTTGACTCAACATCGAGTGAGGCCGCCAGCACCCATCCCGACATGGCCAGCATGTGCTGCCCGTCTTCCACGCGCTGTCGTTCACTGACATCGCGAATCACCACCATGAAGGTGCGTTCGCCATCAACGGTCACGCGCGCGATTGATGCGTCGGCGGGAAACTCGTCACCATTGCGACGCACACCGGCAATCACGCGACGTTCGGCCATGCGTCGTGCGTCTACCGTACCGGCGGCAAAGGCCCGCATGTGTCCGCGATGCGCAGCGCGAGATGCCAGGGGCAGCAACCGGTCCAGCGGTTCGCCCAGCATTTCTTTTTCAGTCCACTGAAAAATGCGTTCGGCGCCCTGATTGTAGCGCACAATGCGAAACCGTTCATCGAGCGCGATCACGCCATCGGCCGCGATATCAATAATCGCAGACAATGCGGCTTGCGAATGATGCTCGCTCATGCCATTCCGTGTTGAGGAGTTCCCGGGTAGCGTTCCCGGACGAATGTGATGTGACGTGCAACAACCGACCAAGCATAACCAATGCCGCTGATTCCCGTGCTGGCTACCATCGCGCTGATCGTCGGCGCGTTGATCGTTCCCGCTGCCGACCTGATGTCGCTTGCGCCGCTCGAAGCCGTTGCGTGGCGCGGCCGCGTGTGGTTCGCCGCGTTGCTTGTGCTGGGTGCTCCGGTGGTGTGGACCACAGTGCGCGGTCTGCTGCGCGGCAAGTTTGCTGCTGACATCGTCGCGACACTGGCCATTGTAGGTGCGGCGCTGCTCGATGAGCCGTTGGCCGGTCTCGTGGTGGTGATCATGCAAACCGGTGGTGAGGCGCTGGAGGCGTGGGCCGTGGTGCGGGCGTCCAATGCCGTGGCCGCGCTTGAGGCCGATGCCCCGCGTTCGGCGCAGCGCGTGCTCGACGGCGGACGGGTGCAGGAAATCGAAGCGTCGGCGATTATGCCTGGCGACACACTGCTGGTGAGACCGGGCGCACTGGTGCCCTGTGACGTGGTCGTGTTGGACGGCACGTCGCAGGTTGACGCTTCCCGTCTCACTGGCGAGCCGGTGCCCGTGTCGGCGCGGGTCAATACCCCGCTGCCCTCGGGGGCGGTTAACGGCAGCGGTGCGCTCACCGTGCGCGCGGTCCGGGTGGCGGCCGAAAGTCAGTATGCGCGCATTGTGCAGCTGGTTCGCTCGGCTCAGGAAAGCAAGAGTCCGTTGCAGCGCGTGGCCGACAGATGGGCGATCTGGTTTACCCCCTTCACGCTGCTGGCGTGCCTGTTTGCCTGGGTCATCTCAGAAGACGCCACCCGCGTGCTGGCGGTGCTCGTGGTGGCCACCCCCTGCCCGCTCATTCTGGCGGCACCGGTGGCCTTCATTGGTGGCATCAGCCGCTCAGCGCGTCGCGGCATCATTATCAGGCACGGCGGCGCGCTGGAGGCGTTGGCCAGTGTGAACGTGGCAGTGTTCGACAAAACGGGCACGCTCACCGTGGGACGACCGCGGGTGGCGGCGTTTGTGCTCGACGGCAGTCAGAACGGGAGCGGCGGCTCAGCCGCATCTGTGAGCAGTGGTGCGCAACATGAAGGAAACGGTGCGCACCGCGACAACGGAGAGCACAACCGGCGCGAAGAGCTGATTGCACGAGCCGCGGCCGTGGAACAGGGGTCGGGACACCTGCTCGCACGCGTGTTCGTGAAGTGGGCCGAAGACGCAGGCACCACGCTGCCGGTAGCGCGCGAGCTGCACGAAGAAGCCGGTCGGGGTGTGCAGGGCACGGTAGACGGCGTGCAGGTGGCCGTGGGCTCGCCCCGCTACGTGGGTGACACGATTCCTTCGCTGCGCGAGCGCATTACAAAACTTGATGTTTCACGTGATGCGCTGCGGGCGTACGCTGGCACCAGCGATGGCGATCTCGGCCGCATTGAGTTTGCCGACGAGCTGCGCCCCGATCTGGCCAACCTGTTCTCCGCCCTGCGCGAGCTGGGTGTAAACCGCACCGTGATGTTGTCAGGCGATCAGTCGGCCAACGTGGCAAATATCGCCGAGGCGCTGGGGATCACCGAGTTTGCGGGCGATCTGTCGCCGGCGCAGAAGGTGGAGCGCGTCGTGGCGCTGCAGGCCGAGGGGAACCGGGTGCTGATGGTGGGCGACGGCACCAACGATGCACCGGCGCTGAGCACCGCGCGTGTGGGCGTGGCGCTGGCCGGCCACGGCGGCGGAGTGAGCGCCGAGGCGGCGGATGTGGTGCTGCTGGTAGACGAGCCCCAGCGTGTGGCCGACGCGGTGGAGATTGGCCGCTACACCATGCGCATCGCGCGGCAGAGCATTGGTGTGGGCATTGGCCTGAGCGTGATCGGAATGGGCTTTGCGGCGGCCGGGCTGCTGGCGCCGACGGCCGGCGCGGTGGTGCAGGAGGTGATTGATGTGGCGGTGATTGTGAACGCGTTGCGGGCGGCGCGGGGGTAGGGTTTCCAGGTTCGCTACAGCGGCTATTGAGCCAGAGCGTTGAGGCAAAACAACATGGTGCTGCAGGTACGCATCATTTTTTTAACACGGGCAACGACTTCAGGACTCGTAAGCGCATAAGCCAATGCTAATGAACGGCTTACATTTTATCAGGTCCGACAACAGGTGCTGGCACGGTTATCGCTCCGTTGGTCATTTGCCGTGATGCCCCCCTCGTCTTCTTGGATGCGAACCATGTCAAACTATCGGTTTCTTGTAGCGGCTGCCTCGTCGATTTGCTTTCTCCTTGCGGCTAATGTTGCTCACGCGGCAGGGAACGGTAAAGGGAAGGGGCCGGTTAAGGACAAAGACGAAGAAAAAACCGGCGGAGTTCCTTCACTCGCAACCACCATTTGCAAAGTGACCGACTTAGACGGGTTCACTTCACTCAATCTGCTAGTCAACCCGCTCACGTGCGCCTCGTTTAGCGGCAACGACGCCGGAGACCCGCAATCCGAATGGCTTGGTAAGAACTATTTCCCTGCCGGTTGGAGCAACCACGGAACGACTGACGAACCGGGAAGCGCTGGTCCGTTCGGCGGCGTTGACCAAGATCTCGACTTCTTCACGTCGGACAGCCCGCTCACCGGCGCATTCTCAATCATCCTGAAGGGCGGCAACCAGTTCTCGGTCTACAACTTCAACACCACGGAGTCCATCGTCCGTTTTGAGTACACAAACGGCGGAATGGATAACAAAGGCCTCTCCCACGTGTCCCTGTGGAAAGGTCCAGCCGATTGTGTAGACACTGCTACTTGCGACCCCGCGTTTGTGCCGGAGCCGGCCAGTCTTGCGTTGTTCGCATCAGGACTGTTTGGTCTTGGCGTCATTGCGCGCCGTCGTCGCGAATCCTGAATCTCAGTAAGCTTCGTCAACAAAAAGTCCCCGGCCTAGAGCCGGGGACTTTTTTGTATCCGCAGGTTCGCCTCAACTCACCGCCAAAACCGCCCCCGCCACAACAATCCGCTCCCCACTCCCCTGCTTCGCCATATACATCGCGCGGTCCGCCCGGGCCACCCACGACTCCAGGTTCTCCTCGCCGTCATACTCGGCCAGCCCGATCGACGCGCCCACCGCGAACTCCATGTTCGGGTGCGGTGAGGGCATGCTCGCCACCGACTCCACCAGACGGCGCGCCAGCATGTGAGCCACTTTCGCGTCGGTATTGTTGAGCACCACGGCGTATTCGTCGCCGCCGTAACGGCACACCACGTCTGTCTGCCGCATGAACACTTTCGACAGACACTTGCCCACGTTCACCAGGGTCTGGTCGCCCGCCTGATGGCCGTACATGTCGTTCACCATCTTGAACTTGTCAAGATCCACCATCACCAGCACCACTGGCTGTCGCGACAGTGCGTGCATGTGCACCGCACGGTGTGACATGGCGTCAAACAGCTTCCGGTTGCCCAGCCCGGTGAGCGCATCGGTCGTGCTCTCGCGCTTGGCCTCCTCCAGCTGGTGACCAAGATTCTCAATGCGGCCGGCCAGCGCCTGGTACTGGGCCTGCACCTGCGTTTGCCGCGTCTTGAACGCTTCTTCGATCGCTGACAGCGCACCCAGTACTTCACTCTTGATATTGCCGGTTTGCACACGCGTGATGGCCGTGCGCGCTCGCTGCAACTGGATGTCGGCCACTTTGTCGCATGACTGCTCGGCCTTCACGGAGTTGTGCACCGTCTCCACCACCGACCAGAGCGCGTCTCGCAGCTCGGTAATGGCCGTGTCCACGTAGCGCGACTCGTCGCGCCTGTGCTCGGTAAAGGTGCGCGAGATGCCGTCCCAGTCGCGTTCTCGCACCCCCAGCGAGCCACCCTCGCCATGTTCCACCGGAACGCCGAGTGTGGCGTGTCGCTGCCAGCGCTGCAGTTCCTGCGTGATCTGTTCCGCCGAACGATCGGGCAGGTCAAACGCGTGACGGGAAAACGCAGTCAGAATGCTGCCAAGGGTGTCGAGCACAAGACCGACCTCGTCCACGCGGCCATCCACCGTACGCAGCGACAGTCCATGCGCTGGCGTGGGACGTGACCGCGCGGACGCACCGCCTTGAATGGCGACGAGACTCGGAGTGCCGGTAGCGGCTTTGCTCGCGCGATCCACCTTGGGTGCACTAGCGGTCGACTCGGCGGGCGAAGTACTGTCGCGATTGAAGCTGAATTTGCCGAAGAACATGGGAGGGAGGGAAGATGTTGAATCATGGTATCGTCCTACCCTCGATGTTTCTTTAACTCTGTGCTAAAACTCACTCTCCGCCAACGCCATGATGGGTGTCGCGCCGGCCTGAATCTGAGCGAGCAGCGCACCCGTTTGCGGCATCATGTGCGTCATGTAGAAGCGCGCAGTTTTGAGTTTGGCGCCAAGGAACGCTGCGTCCCCTTCACCGGCGCTCAGCTTGCGCTGCGCCACCGTTGCCATCTTGAGCCACTGCCAACCAAGTGCGGTGTAGCCCATGAGGTGCAGATAGTCAGTGGCGGCCGCTCCTGCTTCGTCGGGGTTTGCAAATCCCTTTTCGGCCAGCAGCATCGTGGCCTTTTGCAGCTTCACGAGTGCCTCGCTCACCGGCTTGGCGAGTGCACTCAGGCTGTCGTCGTCTGACACCGCATCCACGTCGGCCTTGACCATGCTGAAGAACCGGCGCACCAGACGGCCGCCCTCCATGGGCAGCTTGCGTCCCACAAGATCAAGCGCCTGCACCGCATTGGTGCCCTCGTAGATCTGTGCGATGCGCGCGTCGCGCACATACTGCTCAATGCCGTACTCACGGATGTAGCCGTGCCCGCCCAGTGTTTGCAGCGCAGTGTTGGTGGCGTCAAACCCGAGATCCGTAAAAAACGCCTTGATCACAGGTGTCATCAGCGCCACCAAGTCCGACGCTTCTTCTCGTACCGCCGCGTCAGGATGGCGATGCTCGGTATCAATGAGCATGCCCACCCAGTAGGCGAGGCAGCGCGCGCCTTCATTAAACGCCTTCACGCGCAACAGCCCTTTGCGCACGTCGGGGTGCACAAGAATCGAGTCGGCCGGACCATCGGGATTCTTGGCACCGGTTAGCGAACGCCCCTGCAACCGGTCTTTGGCGTACGACAGTGCGTTCTGGTACGCGACCTCGGACAGCCCAAGCCCCTGCATGCCAACGGCCAACCGCGCGCCGTTCATCATCACGAACATGGCCCGCATGCCCTTGTTCGGTTCACCCACCATGAAGCCGGTGGCGTTGTCAAAGTTGAGCACGCAGGTGGCCGAACCCTTGATGCCCATTTTGTGCTCAATCGACCCGCACGTCACGCCATTGCGTGTGCCCGGCTGCCCCTCTTCCGTAGGCAGAAACTTGGGCACCAGAAACATGCTGATGCCTTTGCTGCCGGCCGGCGCGTCGGGCAGCTTGGCCAGCACCAGGTGCACAATGTTTTCCGTGAGATCCTGTTCGCCGGCCGAGATAAAGATCTTGGTGCCCGTGATGCTGTAGGCGCCATCGCCTGCGGGCACGGCCCGCGTGGTGAGAATGCCCAGATCGGTGCCGGCGTGTGCCTCGGTCAGACACATGGTGCCGGCCCAGGTGCCGTCTACGAGTTTGGGCAAATAGAGCGCCTTCTGTTCGTCACTGCCGTGGCTCATAAGCGCGCTGTAGCAGCCGTGCGACAGCCCGGGGTACATGCTGAACGACAGATTTGACGAGCAAAGCATTTCTTCAAACACAAAGCGCACCGCTTCCGGCAGTCCCTGCCCGCCGAACTCGGGGTCGGCGGCAATGCCCGTCCAGCCACCGGCGGTGTACTGACGGTACGCGTCAATGAAACCCGAAGGCGTTCGCACCGTACCGTTGTCATATGAACAGCCTTCTGCGTCACCCGATTGATTGATCGGGAACAGAATCTCCTCACATACCTTGGCGCCTTCAGCCAGCACGGCATCGACCACATCCGGTGTGGCCTCCTCAAAACCAGGCAGCTCGGCCAGTCGGTCTACGCCGTGCACATCGTGCAGCACAAAGCGGATGTCATCCAGTGGGGCGCGATAGGTCGGCATGCTGTACCTCGGGAGGGGATCTTGAACGCAACGGAACAGACTGGAACATGCCGCCGAGACAGGTGCACCACAAGACCAAATCATGACGCTGGCGTCATGTTTGGCCTGCTCATTGTACCCGGCGCACCGACTGCGCCTCCCACGCGTTAAACTCTACAGACGCTACGCTGACCCTTTGGAGCCTGCATGAAACAGTTTTTTACCAATATCGCGGCCAACCTGGCCACGATTGCCCTGCTATTCCTGCTCGTGTTGATGCTGACGTTCGGCCTGATCGCGGCCGCCGCCGGAGGCGAGGCGCCAACGGTGCCCGCGAACGCACTGCTGGTGGTTGACCTGTCGCAACCCTTGTCCGACCGACCGGCCGAGCGGTCGCCCACGTCGGCGTTCGACCGTGCGCTGGCTGAGCCGGGTGGTGCCAAACTGTCGCTGCGAGCCGCCGTGGTTGCGCTGCGCGAAGCGGCGGTTGATGACAACATCAGCGGCGTACTGTTGCGTGGAAACGTGGTCAGCGATGGCCTGTCGTCGGGCTACGGTGGACTGGTAGAGTTTCGCGAAGCGCTGGCCGAGGTTGTTGATGCCGGCAAGCCGGTGCACGCGTTCCTCGTCGATCCCACGGTGCGTGATTATTACATCACCAGCGTTGCGTCCACGATCACGCTCGACCCGTTCGGCACAATGCAGTTTGGCGGACTGGCTGCCACACAGCTGCATTTTGCCGGCTTTCTCGAGAAGTATGGAATCGGCGTACAAGTGAGTCGTGTTGGCCGGTTCAAGGCGGCTGTAGAACCGTTTACGCGAACTGACATGAGCCCGGAGAACCGTGCGCAAACGCGTCGCTATCTGGAGAGCACCTGGAACGAGATCAAGCGCAGCGTGGCCTCTTCACGCGCGCTCGATACCGCCCGCCTGCAGACGCTGGCCGATTCAGTGGCGCTGTTCCTGCCGGAAGACGCCGAACGTTTTGGTCTGGTCGACCGGGTGGCCTCTTACGATGTGCTCATTGCCGACCTGCGTGCGCTGACGGGCAGCAAGGTTCCAGGCCCGTCACCCATCAGTGACAGCGACACGTCGGGTGAGCTGGTGGGTACCGATGTCGCAGCAGATACCAATAGCAACATTGACATTCCGTTTGGTGAGATACCGGGATCACTGCCGCAAATCGCGCTGCGTGACTACGCGCAGATCGTGATTGCGCGCAACGAAGATCCCACCACACGCCGCAAGATCGCGGTCGTGTACGCGCAGGGCGAAATCGTGAATGGCGAAGGGGGCACCGATCAGGTTGGTGGCGCGGCGTACGCTCGCGAGTTGCGACGGCTGCGCAACAATCCCTCGGTGCGCGCGATCGTACTGCGGGTGAACAGCCCCGGCGGCAGCGTGGTAGCGTCGGAGCAGATCCGTCGCGAGCTGGCGCTCTTGAACGAGAGCAAGCCGGTGGTTGTCTCAATGGGTACGTTGGCAGCCTCCGGCGGATACTGGATTTCTACCGCCGCCCGTCGTGTATACGCGCAGCCGAGCACACTCACCGGCTCCATTGGTGTATTTGCGATCTTCCCCAACTTTGAAGGCATTGCGGAGAAGAATGGCATCACCACAGACACGGTGAGCACGGCGCGGTACGCCGATCTCTTTTCACTCACGCGTCCGCGCACACCGGCGGAGTTGGCGCTGGTACAGCGCAGTGTTGATCAGGTGTACGACTCATTTCTCATGCGCGTTGCCCAGTCCCGCAACTTGCCGCTCGACTCGGTAGCGATGATTGCCGAAGGACGCGTATGGTCGGGTGAAGACGCGATGGCGTTGGGTTTGGTGGACCGCATGGGCAACCTGAACGACGCGGTGCGATACGCCGCCGAGCTGGCCGGAGTTGGTGAGAACTACGGCTTGCTTGAAGTGCCGGAAGTCAAAGGCACCGCAGACATGCTGCAGGAGTTCTTTGACGATTCGCCACCGCCCGTGGTTGGTACGGTCCGCTCAGCCGTGGCATTTATGGGAGCGCCCGGCAGCACAGCGTCAGCGGCCATGCTGTCGCCGCTGGCCATGCCCAGTGGACCAATGACCGATGCACTGCGCAGCTTTGTGCGCGAAGTCAAAGCACTGGCCAGCCTCGATGATCCACGCGCGACATACGCGCGTATGCCATTTGGGCTACAACTACAGTAGATAAGGTCTGGGCGCGCACACGGTATATGTGGCGCGCCACTGTTCCTTCACTTTGTTTCCACGCGCTGATGCTTGTACGTCACACTTGGGTTTTCTGCTTTGCACTGCTGGCCGCACACAGCACACCGGTGCAGGCACTGCACGCGCAGTCCGCCGACAGCACGGTGGCTGACAGCGCCGCAGCGCCTGTTGCGGCCGGCCCCGTGTGGCCCGTGCCCGGACCGGCACCACTGCCCGGTGCACTGCTGCCCGCCAAGCGGATTGTGGCCTATTACGGCAATCCGAATTCCAAACAGATGGGCATTCTCGGCGAGATCCCGTCTGACCAGATGCTGGCGCGACTTGAACGTGAAGCAAAGGCGTGGCGTGAGGCCGATCCGGCAACGCCGGTACAGAAGGCGTTACATCTCGTGACCATTGTGGCGCAGGCCGACAAGGGGCGCGACGGAAAGTACCGCGCCAAAATGAACGACGAAGTGATTGAGCGCGTGTACGGATGGGCGCAGAGCGCCAACGCGGTCACATTTCTTGATATCCAGGTTGGTCTGAGCACCATTCAGGACGAGGTGCCACGACTGGAAAAGTTTTTGCAGCGCCCCGATGTGCACCTGGGCATTGATCCGGAGTTCGCCATGAAAAACGGCGTGGCTCCCGGCAAACGGGTGGGCTCCTACGACGCGGATGACATCAACGATGTGATCGATTATCTCGCGGCACTCGTGACCAAACACAACCTGCCGCCCAAAGTGCTGGTGATTCACCGTTTCACGCAGCGCATGGTCACCGGCTACGATCGCATCAAACTCGATCCGCGCGTACAGGTGGTCATGCACATGGACGGCTGGGGCGCGCCGCGGCTCAAGCGCGACACGTATCGCGCCTACATCTACAAAGAGCCGGTACAGTTTACCGGCTTCAAGATCTTCTACAAGAACGACACGCGACGGGGCAGCACGCTCATGACGCCGGGCGACTTGATCGGGCTCACACCGGCGCCGCTCTACATTCAGTACCAGTAGCCGGTGCGCGCGCGGGTTTAACGCGCCGTGATCCGGAATCCGGCAAAGATTGTGCGTGGCGGGGCCGGTTCATAGAATCGGCCCCGTGTTGCGTTCACCAGCACGGCACTGGCGTAGCGTGCATCGAGCGCGTTTTCAATGCCGAGCATCGGTGAGAGTACCACGCGATCCAGCTGAATGTCCGCGCCGGCGCGCACACCGACAGCCGCGAAGCCATCGGCCCGCTCTGTGGCAGCGTCGTTCACCGTCACTGACGAAGCGCTCACCACATCGAGCGTGGCAAACCAGTCACCGCGGCGAGCCGTTATCCAGGCGTTGGCCTGATGCACCGGCACACCCGGCACAGCGTTGCCACCGAACTGCGTACCGGCCACTTCGTATTCGTCAAAGCGAAAGCGTGAAGCGGTGTAGGCGATTCCTGCATCACCACGGCCCAAGAGCGTACGCACACTCGCCTCGAGACCGCGACGTGATGTGCGACCGGCGTTGCGGAACGCACGGCGACCGGGCGCGCCCGGTACCTCAAAGGGAATGAGTTCATCATCCGTGCGTGCTTCGAATACTGCCACGTCCAGCCATGTGCGCGTTCCGACAATGCCGCGCACGCCCGTTTCCAGTGTGCGGGTGCGCTGAGGTTTGAGTGACGCATTGAGTCCGGCCGAACCGTCACCTTGCACGGTGAGTTCGGTAATGGTGGGTGTTTCAAACGCCGAACTGAAGTTCGTGTACACCGACAATGACGGACGTACACGCCACGTGAGCCCGAACATCGGATTTACGGCGATCTGCCCTTCTTCACCGCTGTCATCAAGATTGGTGGCGGTGACAAAGCGGTCGTCTACATCAAAACGGATCTGATCCCAGCGCAGCGCCACACTGGCTTCCAGCTTGCGCGGAATACCGAGTTCATAGCGCACGTACGCACCTTCCGATTGCACCACCTCACGCTGGTCTACGCGCAGCGCACCGCGATCGGAGGTGGTGGGACAACGTTCCGAAACCGCCTGCGCAAAGCAGTTCTCGAAATTCCGACGTTCGTCATTCACGCTCTGAATATCGATGCCGGCCGACATGCGTCCGGTGAAGCCTTGCCAGACGTGCGAAGACGTACCGCGAATCCACAGTCCCATGTTGCGCCGATCTACCGTCACCACTGCAAACGGCAACGGGTTGTCGAGATCACGTGCGCCGACCCACGCTGCAGCGGCCAGACCGTTGTCGGCCGAACCCTGTTCGGCAACCACACCAACCTGTCCATGGCGCACCGTCTTGCCCGCGTTGCGCGAAATGGAGAGCGGGTCGGCCTGCCGGACATCTTCGGCCAGTTCCGCTGCGGTGAGCGCACCCGGGTTCTGCGCCAGCGGCATATCGAAGCCGCTGGCCAGCAGCTTGAGCCGCGTATTGCGAAACGTCCCTTCAAGACGGGCAAAACCGCTGGTGGCTTCCTGCTCGGCAAACGCGCGCGGACCGTTGGTGCGCGTGTGTGTAATGCTGGCCAGCCATGTGCGCTCCGGTCGCCCTGCGGGCACTATGGTGCCCGAGCCCATGAGTTGGGCGCGCCGCGCACTGCCGCCATCCCAGAAGCGCGCACGCAACTCTGACGGTACAGACGCCGATTCAACGGTACGGAAGTCGAGCACGCCGCCGGCCGCATTGCCGTATAGTGCGGCGGCGGTTCCCCGTATGGCTTCTACAGTACCCACCGTTTCGAGATCGAGCCAATCCATGGGCGTCTGCCCATCGGGTAACGACAACGGGATTCCATCGCGCAACACCTTCACGCCGCGCACCCCGAACGCGCTGCGCGCGCCGAATCCGCGCACCGCGATGCGGGCGTCCTGCGTGGGGTTGTTCCGCGACTGCACCTGTACACCCGGCACGGCAAACAGCAGATCGCCCACACCGACGCGGCGCAGTTGCGGGCGCAAGCTGTCGGGATTGAGTCGTGTGATGGCGAACGGCAGGTCGAGCAGGGAGCGATCACCGTCGCGTGATATGCGCACACTGACGGCCTCGATAACCGGTAGGCGTTGCGTCAGTGTATCGGGTTGCGCGTGGGCCACACTTACAGCCGGCAGCGAGAGGGCCACGAGCACTGTTGTCGCGAGCGCGCAGAACGCAGACAGTCGACGGACAAGAGGTGCGCGAGGGACGCGGGGCGCGAGCGCCGATGGCGCGTGTGCGCAGCGTTGGCCACCGCGCAGCATTGATGAGCAGATCGGATTTATGGGCACACCGGATTCAAGCCTGTTCGGGGCGCAGTGGCAACTGCCCGAGGCTTTTCCGGCCTTGTCAGCGTGCGCCGTCGTGCAGCCCGTCGCGGTGCGTTCTACCGTCGCGCACGGCGTCGTCTTTCAGGCGGCTGCTCTCAAGCCTACTGTGATGCGCGATCACACACCGGCGCGACCGCCAGTCCCGGCGCATCGAGCAACTCACCCACCCGGGAGCACGCGATGCCGGTTTGGCGATCCCGCACCTTCAGGAACCAGTGCGACGAGCTGGCATTCGTGGCCACCACTTCGAGCTGATCCGGCAACGTCGCACCGCGCTGCACCAACTCTTCCCAGAGTGCGAATCGCTTGTTGGCCGCACGGAACTCCATCTGCTCGAGTGAAGCCCGCCCCAGCGTGCCAGTCATTCGTGCTTTGGAGCTCGCCGAAACGACCGTCACGCGCGCCCCTACGGCGGCGAGCGCCAACGTCAGGCCCACGGCGCCCGCGAGCAGTGCCATTGTGAATCGACGCTCCCCTGCGCTGCGTGCTTGTGTTGACGCAGCGACACGGGCCGCACGGTTGCCGGGGCGCGCTTCGGACGATGATGTCTCGCTGGCGGTGGTTCGTGTGCGCGTTGCGTGCGGCGCCGCGGTTGGCGGGGCAGCCGCAGGCTTGGGGCTGGGCTTGGGCGCGGTCAGCCCCCAAGGCGCGGCGGCAGCTTTGCTCGCGGCAAGCGAAGATTTCACGGGTCGACGCACGTCGGATGACATGACGCAGTTTATCCTTGCCGATTGCGCTGCGATATAGCGCGCGTGGCACCTGCGTCACACTGCTGGCCTGCGTGCGCGTGTCACCTGGCGCATATTGTCGCGGCGACTGTTCTCCCTCCTTCCACCGCTCCGCATGCCTTCTACTGTCATCGGCGAGTTTTTCGGCACCGCGTTACTCATTCTGCTTGGCAATGGCGTGGTTGCCGGACTGATTCTCGAGCGAACCAAAGGATTCGGCGACGGGTGGCTGGCCATTACCACCGGTTGGGCCCTGGCTGTGTTTGCCGGCGTGTCGGTGGCATTAGGCATGGGAGCGCCGGGCGAGCTCAATCCGGCCGTCACGCTGGCTAATGTCATTGGCGGCGCACGCAGCGTAACCGATGCGCTCTGGCACGTGAGCGCGCAGCTCACAGGTGCAATGCTCGGCGCATCACTCGTGTGGTTGCATTACTTTCCGCACTGGCGTGAAACAACCGATGGAGAGACCAAACGCGCCTGTTTTTGCACATCGCCAGCCATTCGCTCGCTGCCATCCAACTTGTTGAGCGAAGTGCTGGGCACGTGTGTGCTTGTCCTTGTGGCCATGTCGCTTGGCAGCCCGGGCTTTGGTGGTGCGACACCGGCCACCAATCTGGGTGCTGTGCTCGTGGGCGCACTCGTGTGGGGCATCGGTCTGTCGTTGGGCGGTACCACCGGATACGCCATCAATCCGGCCCGCGATCTGGGGCCGCGTCTGATGCATGCTGTGCTGCCCGTTGCCGGGAAAACGCACAGCGACTGGTCGTATGCAGCGATTCCCGTGATTGGTCCGTTGATTGGTGCAACGATCGCGATGCTGCTCTGGCGCGCTTTTGGCGCGCAGTGAGCCGCGGGCGTCCCGTTGCGCTGCCACCATAAAACAACTATTCTTCTATATGGTTGAGCACTCCAAAAAGGCCGCGCCTTGCTGACTCTTCTTTTCGCCGTTGTTATCGGCGCGGTGCTCGGGATGCTCGGCGGCGGCGGCTCAATCCTGACCGTTCCCGTGCTCACGTATGTGGCCGGACTCGATCCCAAGATTGCCATCGCTTCATCGTTGCCGGTTGTGGCGGTGACCAGTGCCTTTGGTGCCTTTGGCCATTGGCGCGCGGGGCAGGTTCAAATGCGGGTTGCTGCGATCTTTGGTGGCTTCACCATGGTGGGCGGCTTTGCTGGTGCACGGCTCGCCACGTTTCTCTCGGGGGAGTTGCAGTTGCTGGCGTTTGCCGGTGTGATGCTGGCTGCGTCTGTCTCCATG
Organism: Gemmatimonas sp.; assembly: GCA_011390805.1. GTDB lineage: Bacteria > Gemmatimonadota > Gemmatimonadetes > Gemmatimonadales > Gemmatimonadaceae > JAABRT01. The sequence continues at coordinate 53,644 of JAABRT010000012.1, forward strand.
CTGCGACCGTATCACCCTCCGGTACGCGCGGCCGATGCCGAACCGTTTGTACTGCCGCTCGCGAAGCTGGCACCACTTGGGCTTGGCGTAGGCATGCTTACCGGCGTGGTGGGTGTGGGCGGTGGTTTTCTGATTGTGCCGGCGCTGGTGCAGCTTGGACATGTGCCCATCCGGGCGGCCATCGGTACGTCGTTGCTGGTGATTGCCATGAATGCTGCCGCAGGCACACTGGGTTATCTGGGTCGCGTGGATCTGCCCGTGAGCATGTTGATTCCGTTTACCGGACTCGCGCTCGTAGGAATTGCGCTTGGTACTGGTGCTGCCCAGCGCATTCAACAGAGTGCGCTGCGTCGTCTGTTTGCGTTTCTGCTCCTGATCGTAGGTGTGTTCATTCTGTATCAGAATCGCGTGGTGCTGGAAAAGTTGACGCGCTCACTGGCGGAACCCGCTCTGGAGCCCACGGCACGCGCAGCCGGTTTCACCGCTGATCACCGAGAGGTGTGACATGTTTTTCAAACAGTTCTACGACCAACCGCTCGCCCAGGCGAGCTACATGATCGGTTGTCAGGCCACAGGCAATGCGATTGTCATTGATCCGTTGCGCGACATTGCGCCGTATCTGGCTGTGGCCGCGTCTGAAGGATTGCGCATCACGCACATCACAGAAACGCACATTCACGCCGACTTCGTATCTGGTTCACGTGAGTTGGCCGCCCGGACAGGCGCAGCGCTGTATCTCTCCGCCGAGGGTGGAGATGACTGGCAGTATGCGTTTGCGGAGAGTGATTCGGCCACGCTGCTGCGCGAGGGTGATTCCATCATGGTGGGAAACATCCGTCTCGACGTCATGCACACACCAGGACACACACCGGAACACCTGAGTTTTGTTGTCACCGATGAGCCGGCGTCGTCGGGACCGATGGGCGTTGTCACCGGTGATTTTGTCTTTGTAGGTGATGTTGGCCGTCCCGATCTGCTTGAGAAGGCGGCACGGGTAGCCAACACAATGGATGCGGCGGCCCGCACGCTCTTTCAATCGCTCTCACGTTTTCGCGAGTTGCCCGACCACCTGCAGATATGGCCCGGCCATGGCGCGGGCTCGGCGTGTGGCAAAGCGCTTGGTGCCGTGCCGTCATCCACGGTGGGCTATGAGAAGCGCGCGAACTGGGGGCTGCGCATTACCAACGAGGAAGAGTTTGTGCGCACGGTGCTTGATGGTCAGCCTGAACCTCCCGCCTATTTTGCGCAAATGAAGCGCATCAATCGCGAGGGACCGCGTGTGCTCGGCACACAGACGCTGCCGGCGAAAGCCTCTGCAGAGTCACTGCCGCAACTGTTGCAGGACAACGCGATTGTCATTGACCTGCGTGCGGCGGAACAGTTCGTGCAGGCACACGTGCCGGGCACCTTGTCCATTGCGTACAACCGGTCGTTCAGTACGTGGGCGGGTTCACTCGTGCCGTACGATGTGAACCTGTGGTTGCTCACCGGCGAGCCGTCCACCCCGGCACATCATGCGCCGGACAACGAGACCGTGCACGCGCCAGAGACCATCGTGCGTGCAGTTCGTGATTTGTCGATGATCGGTCTTGATCGGATCGCGGGATGGTTTGACGCATCGGCGCTCAGCCGCTGGGCAGAGCATACGGGCGCGCTGGTGGCATCGGCACCCATCACGGTGCAGGAACTGGCGGACATTCATCCCGCCAACCAGGTCCAGCTGATTGACGTACGCGGTGCCAGTGAGTGGTCGGGCGGACACATTCCGGAGAGTCGCAACATTCCGCTGGGCGATCTTCCGGCGGCCGTTGCCACCCTCAACCCTGACCTTCCCATTGTCGTGCAGTGTCAGAGTGGAGCGCGTTCAACCATTGCGGCGAGTGTGCTGGAGCGTGCGGGGCGCACCGATGTGCGCAACCTGCGCGGGGGCTACGCTGCGTGGCGCGATGCGGGCTTGACGGTCACCACGGAGCGGGAGGCTATCGTATGAGCAATGCACGTCGCAAAGGAATCAAGTCACTGTCACCGGCCATGCTCGGACAGGTTGCAGAACGATTCAAGGCGCTCGCGGAGCCTACGCGTTTGAGTTTACTGCAGGCTATGCAGGGGGGGGAAACGGCAGTGGGCGATCTGGTGGAACGCACCGGTCTCTCGCTGGCAAATGTCTCCAAGCAGCTGCAGCAACTGCATGCCGCGGGTTTTGTGTCGCGGCGCAAGGAAGGACTGTTTGTGTACTACGCACTGGCCGACGAAGATGTCATGCAGTTGTGCGACCTGGTGTGCGGGCGCGTACGTCGCGAAGTCAAAGCGCAGGAGCGGGCGATTCTGAACAGCTAGCTGGCAACAGCAGCGGGCGATGCTCAACGGCTAGCTGGCACTCTGACCGGCCGTGACCTCCCCTGCCCCCCACAGCACGCGTTGCGCGAGATGTTCGCCCACCACTCGACGTACAGCGGTGGAACCGGCGCGCATGGCGTCTACGGCAGCCAGCAGTTCATGCATGCGTGTGTCGCGCAGCGCCACGCGCGGTGCGGCGGGAAAGAGCGGCACAAGCATGTCACCGCGTTGTGTTCCCGCCTGATCGGGCCACACCAGTGCACGCGCGACATCACTCACCGTTTCACCCTGCAACAGCGCGCCTACCTGGGTATGTGACCACGCCGTGGGTACGCCCAGCGCATCATGTCCACGCACTGGCGGGAACGCGTATCGCACACCATGCACGAGAAACTCGCGCAACGCCGACCGCGCAACCGTCCGGCTGGCTGCGCGCAGCAAACCGGCAGACTGCAAGCGTGACACGCCGCGGTGCACGGCACTGGTGCTTGTCGCCAATGCGTCAGCCATTGGCTCGTAGCGATCCTCTGGTTCGAGCAGCAATCGCAGCGCGACGGCCACATCAAACGGTCGAAGAGTGAGTTGCGACGGTGTACGCATTCGAACCCGGCAACGCCAGAAGATGAATAGTGGAGAGCGGCAACAGCGTGTTTCCCCAAACTACCGGTAGCACGCCCGGACGCCATGCCCGTGGCTGTTTTTCTCTCGGGATAGCTCTTCATCGCCGGCCGCAGTACACTAGGAGGTTGCCCTCCGGCACTTTCATCTGGCGCCCGCCATACTCCGGACTTTGGCTGTTTGTGAATCCTTCGTTCGCCGATTTCTCGCCACGTAACAGTGCCCGCACGGGTCCGGCACCTGCTGACTCCGCAGGTCCGACCATCGGTTTGCGTGCACCCGGCCAGCAGCGTGACACAACGGCTGTGATGCGCGGTCTCGTTGAGATGATTTTGCGCTCACTCGACGTGCCGATTGCCTTTATCGCACTCCGCCCGGACACGCTGAAAGCAGACGTCGCGCACGCCCTTTTGTTCGGACAGGATACAGCGCTGGCCGAAACACTGGCACAAACGGTGTGCGAGTCGGGAGTGCCACTGTTGATCGAGGACACGCGCACGCACCCGCTCACAGGCGGGGTTGAACCGGTGCGTGGTGTGCGCGTTCTGGCGTGTCTGGCCGTGCCGGTATGTGACCTGGGCGGGGAGACAGTGGCGGCCCTGTGCGCCCTGGACGGCGTGCCGCGCTGGTGGTCGGACAAAGATACGCTCGCTCTTTCGCGAGTGGCCGATGCAATCGGTGCGTTGTTAGGCGTCGTACAACCGGCTGGCGAAACAAAGGTTGCAGCGCGACCACATCGGCATCGACTCGATGTTGATGTGCGTGCGGACAGGCGCAACTCCGTGGCGGACACACTCTTTGAGAGCATGCCCGAAGGGGCACTGCTGATTGATCGTGGCTGGACCGTGCGCTGGTATAATCACGCACTGGCCGACGTGCTCAATGTGCCCGCACGCTCGCTGGAGCAGACCAGTGCACGTGACCTGCTCAATGCCCATGCCGACAGCGTGGTACTGGCCGGCTGGCAGCATGCGCTTGAGACTGACAGTGCCCATGTCGCAGTGTGGCATCATCGGGCAACCGACCGCTGGCTTGAAGCACATGCGTGGCCGGCCGCCAATGGTCTGGCCATTCTGTTGCGCGATATCTCCGTTACACGACGCGCCGAACTGGCCAACGAACGGCGTACGGGCAGACAGCAAAACGTGCGTTCGTTCAGCGCAGTGGAGCAGCTGGCGGGCGGCGTGGCGCATGTGTTCAACAATCTGCTCACCATCGTGCGCGCCAACGCGGAGCTCATGCAGCTTTCGGCAGCGTCGGAAGAGATTGATATGGAGTTGCAGGAGATTCAGCGCGCGGCCACCCGTGCCACCGATCTCACACATCAGTTGCTGGCCTTCGGACAGCAGCTACAGCTGGAGCCCGTGGCTATGTCGCTCAATCATGCGCTGGCCGCCATTGAACCATCGCTGCGCTCGTTGCTGCCGGCCAACATTCGCGTGGAAACATCGTTGAGCACGGAAAGCACCACGGTGCTTGTCGATGCCAATCATTTGCGTGATGTGATGCTGCAGGTGGTGCGCAATGCGCGCGATGCGATGCCGGAGGGTGGTGTGCTTACGCTTGCAACCGATGTGCACAACTTCGACCGTCCGCATCCGTGCAAACCCTTTGCCGTTCCCGCCGGCGCGTGGGCATCGCTGACAGTTCGCGACACCGGTGAAGGCATTGCGCCCGAACATCTGGACCGGGTGTTCGAACCGTTCTTCACAACGCGCGATGTAGGAGCAGGTGTTGGGCTTGGCCTTTCAACGGTGTACGGTGTGCTGGCGCAGTCCGGTGGATTGTGCAGCATTGAAAGCGAGCCCGGTTTCGGGACAGCGCTGTCAATCTGGCTGCCGGCTATTGATCAGGTGCCGGAACGTCAAGCAGTTCACGTACCGTCCGCGCCAGATCCAGCTCGGTAAACGGTTTTTCAAGCAGCGTGATTCCGGCGTCCAGCACGCCGTGATGCACAATGGCGTCTTCTGTGTAGCCCGACATGTACAGCACACGAATGTTGGGCCGCAGCATGCGCAGCCGCTCCGCTACCCGACGGCCGTTCGCGCGCGGCATCACCACATCGGTGAGCAGCAGATCGATCGTACCGAAATACGATTCGGCAACGCGTATCGCGTGTTCACCATCGTTGGCCAGAAGTACGCGATAACCGCGGCGCTCCAGCATGGCGCGCGTCACATCGCGCACAAGCGCCTCATCTTCCACCACCAGCACGGTCTCAGACCCTCCAAGCACGGAGGGCAACGCAGCCACTGCTTCGGGGGGAGTGTCCGCCGATGTGGCCACCGGAAGATAGATCTTGAATGTGGAGCCGACCCCCAGCTCGCTGTACACCCAGATGTGTCCACCCGACTGACGCACAATGCCGTACACGGTGGATAGCCCCAGACCGGTGCCGCCCGACTTGGTCGTGAAAAACGGCTCGAAAATACGCTCGCGAGTGGCTTTATCCATGCCCACACCAGTGTCGGTCACCACCAGGCACACGTAGTGCCCGGGCTGGGCGCCATGATGCCGGGCTGCATACGACTCCCCCAGCGCGACATCGCTCACTTCCAGCGAGAGCACTCCGCCATCCGGCATCGCTTCACTGCCATTCACTGCCAGATTGAGCAGTACCTGCTCAAGCTGCACAGGATCGGCCACCACCGGCGGTACCGTATCGTCGATCGTGAGACGGATCGTGACTTCTTCCGTGGTGACGCGCGCAATGAGTCGCTCCATGTTGCGCACGAGTGTTCCTACGTTCACTGGACGCGGACGCATGATCTGCTTGCGGCTGAACGCCAGCAGTTGACGCGTTAACGCTGTCGCACGTGCCGCAGCCGCGCGAATCTGCAGCACTTCTTCGTAGGGCTCGCCGTCGGGCGGCAGCTCCTCGAGCAGCAGTTCACTGAAGCCGCTGATGGCGGTGAGCACGTTATTGAAGTCGTGCGCCACCCCACCGGCCAGGCGGCCCACCGCCTCCATTTTCTGCGCCTGAAACAGCTGCTCCTCAAGCACCTTGCGTTCAGAGACATTGCGGTGCACTGACACCCAATGCGTATGCTCGCCCAGATCATTGATCACGGGCACGATGACCAGCTCCACCCAATACTCGCGACCGTCCTTCGTGTAGTGCACCAGCTCAGCACGCACATCCTCGCCGCGCTGCAAATGCTCGGTGATTCGCGCTGACACTGCGGCGTCGGTGCCGGGACCTTCGAGAATGCTTGCCGGCTTGCCGATGATTTCATCACGATGCCAACCGGTGTGTCGCTCGAACGCTTCGTTCACAAACACAATCTGGTGCTGACCGTCATCTTCCGGCTGAGCACGCGTAATAACCAACAGGTCATTGATGTGGCCAATTGCCGCGCGCAGCAACGAACGTTCGGCTTCGGCAAGCCGGGCCTCGGTGACGTCGCGAATGAGCGCCATGCGCGCCGGCTGTCCGTCGAACTCCAGATCGAATGATGTCACCTCGGCTTCAATCACGTTGTCGCCTGTACCACGCAGCTTCCACAGACCGTGCGTTTGCGGACGCTCCAGCGACGCAGTGCGTTCCCGCTCGTACCGCGGCAGTTCACTGTCGTCGAGCAAGGTGGCCACCGGCGCACCCACAAGCTCCGGAGTGACCTCGAGCTTTTCATACACAACGCGGTTTACAGCGAGCACCAACGCCGTTTCCCGGTGATACACCACCAGCGGCAGTGGGACTGCGTCAAAGAGCGTACGGTAGCGTTCTTCGTAGTCCTGCTGTGCACGCTGCGCAATGCGGTTTTCATGTCGTTCCTGTACCACCAGCGCTACACCGAATGCCAACGGAACCAGTCGCACGTACACTTCGCGATCTGTGCCCGGCACCGGCAAGTCCAGCTCAAGCGTTTCGTGCAGTTCAGCAAGGTTTTCAAACGCGGCCGCGAATCGAGGGTCTACAGCAAACTGAACGCCACGCATGAACGGCTCACCAATCATCGACTCGCCCTTCAGGCCGCGTGCAGCGGCGGCACGATTCGCGGCCTCGTTTAGCCAGACCACGCGCGCGGCGCGGTCCAGTCCCACCACGATGTCACCCACCGCGTTAAGCAGTGGAGCGGCAACCTGCCAAAGTACATCGGGTGACGGAATCGATTCAGACATGAGGCGAATGTGGGACCGGAACGGGCGTTGTGACCAACGGTATCAGTCTCGGCCTCACCGACGCCGTTCTGTACGCCCGACTAAAAAGAAACCTGCAGCCCCGACGTAAAGATCCGATCGGTGGAGAGGAAATCGGGCTCCGGCAGATTGTCAAAGCGCACCAGATATCCGAGCTTGAGTGCCACACGCTGCGAGAGCGGTGCAACAAGCGCCGATTCACTGTTGATACGGAAGTCCTCAGTGATCTCGAGGTTGGGAATGATTTCCAGTGTCTGCAGAAAGAAAGCCGCGCCACCGAAGGTGTGCTTGTACCAGAGCGCCGCGCGCGCCGCTGGAAAGTTGTTGGCGATTCCGTCTACTCCCAGCTGTTGCGTTAATGATGCCCCCGTTTCGAGTCGCAAGGTGTCACGGCTCGCCTGCAGCACACGAAATACCAGACCGAGATATTCCTCCGTGCGACGCGCGATACCGGCAAACCTGTTGCGGTCGTAGAGCGCGCCGGTGGCTAAGGCCACCCAGGGGCGCAGCGCGTACTGCGCACCCAGACCAGCGCGCAACAAATTGGCATTCTCCTCTCCGTCGGCTTCACCGTATACCACACCGAATGTCTGTTCAAACCGCCAAAAACCGCGCGAATGTACAATGCGCTCCGCGATGTTCACGGTGGAGACGCGAGTATTGCCAGTTGTCGATATGTAGCCGAGATCGGTGGTAAAACTTGTGGAGGGCGATTCGGCCGGTGCCACGTTGGCCTGAATGGTGCGGCTGGTGGGCACAGCCTGTGCGCTGGCCGACCGAGCCGACAGCAGAATGCAAAAACCCGCGAATATCAGCGGCCCGAGGGCAGCAACGCGCACGGAATAGAGCGAAGCGATCGCGTGGGCAACGCGAGCCTGATGTAGAGATGCCACTGTTATGTCCTCACCATGAAGCTTCAGGAAACCTGCATCCTGAGTTCAATAAGGGCTGGCAGCGTTCAGGTTCCGGACATCGCCTAGAACGACAGTTGAATGCCAGTGGTGAATATGCGGTCCATGGGGGCGAACTCAGGCTCAGGCAAGTTATCGTATCGTACCTGATATTCGAGCTTGAGCGCCAGCGACTGCGAAATCGGCGACACCAACGCAGCGATGGCGTTTACACGATAGTCTTCGCTGGTCTCGATATTTGGAACCACTTCGACGGTCTGCTGCACAAAGGCCTTGGGACCCAGACCGCGTTTGTACCACAGCGCGGTGCGTGCAGCGGGAAAGTTGCGCCTTGTGCCATCAACGTTGCGCTGCTGCGTAAACGAGCCGCCGGCATCGAGTCGGAGCGTATCACGCTCCAGTTCGATCACACGCCACACCAGCCCCAGATACTCCTCCGTGCGCTGCAACACGCCGGAGAAACGGTTCTTGTCAAACAGAAACCCGGCGGCAACACCGAGCGTCGAGCGCAGTGCGTACTCCCCGCCGATGCTGGCCCTGATAAAGTTGCTGTTCACTTCCCCGTCGCTCTCGCCGTACACCACGGCCAGCTGCTGTTCAAATCGCCAGTGACCGGTTTTCACATTCAGCTTCTCGCCGATGTTGAACGTGGTCACCTTGGTATTGCCCGTTGTGGCGACGTAACCCAGATCGGCCGACACTGAGTGGGACAACGGCGCCGCCACGCGTCGCATGGACGCCCGGGCGCGGGGAGTGGGGGGCCGTTGCGCATCGATTGCGTCGGCGACCGGCAGTGCCATGAGCAACGACACCGCGAGGCTGGAGGCGAGGCGGGAGAAGTGCATCTTCGCAACCTAACGCCCGGTCGCTGATGCGCGACTATCTTTTACCGTGCCCGTCCCGCTGCCGAACGCATGTCCCGCTCACACGCATTCATCACTCACATGATCTTTCATGACGCGCCCGTGTTCCCACGCGGCTTTCGTTGCGCCAGCCGAAATGTGGGGCTCAAGCCCAGTGCAAAGGATCTGACGCTGTTTGTCAGTGATGTGGACGCCGCAGCTGCTGCGGTGTTCACGCGCAATCACTTTCCCGGTGCACCGATTATTCTGGGACGTGAGACCATTCGCGCGGGGCGACTGCGGGCCATCATTGCCAACAGCAAGGTGAGTAACGTGGCCACCGGCGCCATCGGTGTGGAGCACGCGCGCCGCATGGCACAAGCGGCTGCCACCGAAATCGGCAGTGCCCCCGACGCAGTACTGGTGAGTTCCACCGGAGTGATTGGCGTACCGCTGCCCATCAAGATGATTGAAGCGGGCATTCCCGGCATGAGCGCGGAGTTGCAGCTCAACCCGCTCATTGGCGCGGAAGGCATCATGACCACCGATTCGCACCCCAAAGCGCTCTCCACCTCGGTGGAAGGCGCCACGATCACATGGGTCGCCAAAGGATCGGGAATGATTGAACCCAACATGGCCACCATGCTGGTGTACATCTTTACCGATGCAGCGTTCGACGCCACCACACTTGATCGCATGCTGCGGGATGCGGTGGCGGAGTCGTTCAACATGCTGTCGGTAGACAGCGATACCAGCACATCGGACACCTGTGTGCTCATGGCCAACGGTCACGTCGGCGCCGTGCCGGAAGATGCCTTTCGTGAGGCACTGCTCGCCGGCTGCGTGCGCATGACGGAAATCCTGGCGCGCGACGGTGAGGGGGCCAAACATCTGTTGCGCGTGCATATCCGCGGCGCCGCAACAACGGCCGATGCGCGTACCGTGGCCAAGAGTGTAGTCAACTCGCCGCTTGTCAAAACCATGGTGCACGGCGCCGATCCCAACGTAGGCCGGTTGCTCATGGCCGTTGGCAAGTGCTTTGACTGCGACATCCGTCCGGAGTTGACCGATGCCTGGATTAATGGCTTCCCCGTGGTACGCGGCGGATTGCGACTTCCGTTTGACGACGGCACGGTGCGCGCCGCGCTCACGCGCGATCTGGTGGAGCTCGAAGTGGATCTCGGACTTGGCGCCGGCCGCGCGACAGCGTTCGGCTGCGACCTGTCACGCGAATACATCGACGAGAACGCGGCGTACTACTCAACCTGATGATGGACGCGCTTTAGCGGGTCAGCGGCTCAGTACCCTGGCCGCCGCTTCCGCCGCTTGCACGCCGTGCCACTGCGCTTCTTCAAAGAGTGACAGCCCACTCATGTCCGCGTGTGCCACAAACACACGTGGTGCCGGTGTCCAGGCAGCCAGCGTCTGGTTGCGTGTAATCAGCCCGGGAGTGGGACGCGCCATCGCGTGCCCCCACCGCTTCACATCAATGCGTGTGACGCAGTCGGCGATATCCGGATGGGCACGCGCGAGATCAGCCACAATGTGATCCCGCCACGCACTCCACGGCGTGGACTCAAGCCAGCGACGCGCATTCGCCGACTCCCGGTCAACAACGGCGTGATACCACGTCCACACGCTGTCAGGACCCGGCCGACCGAGGTACTGATGCGTGGCTGATACGTAGCCCAGCGAACTGCTGCCATAAATCACGCTGTCCCACGCCAGCGGCGCGCCGCGCTCCATGGGCCGACGGTCGAGGGTGACATTGGCCACCACCCACGGAGCGTAATCAAGCTGCACCGGCAACTGCACATCGCGCATCACTTTGGGCATCACAAACAGCGGTGCCGCCCAGATCACAACATCGCACTCCACATCCATTGCCGGAGTGCGAACAAGCCAGCGCGAACCGGCTTGTTCAACCGTGTACGCAGGCGCTCCGGTCACGAGACGCTCGCCCGCGCGCTGTGCCAGATACCGCACCAGAAATGCATTGCCCTCGGGCCACGTGAGCGGCCCTTCTTCAGTTGCATCGCGCGCGGCAAAGTAGTGAGCCGCTGCCCACGCACTTACCTGGTTGAGCGACCCGCCGTAATCGTCACGCGTCCCGTACTCCACCCACCACCGCAGCGTGGGAGCGGTGTAGCCGTTGATGTCGAGCCACGTACGCGCCGTAATGCGATCCATGGCCTGCGTGCGCGCCGCTGCGCTGCCGTTCACTGCACCGGGCGCACCGGCAAGCGGCACGCGAAACGCACCCGTGGCACGCCATTCGGCTACCTGCGCGTCAAATCGCTCCCACTGTACCCGTTCATCGCGCGTTGCAGCATCAAGCGGCTCCAACCCTTCAAGCCACCGGCCGTGTTGCCACAACCGCTCCTGCGGCGCGTGACAGAGCGTGCGTTCATCGAAGGTGCCATCGGCCGCCAGCACACCCGTTTCGCGCAGCAATGCGCGCACATGTTCGGCGTCGGGCGACGGCACCGGTACATAGTGTGCACCCCAGGGAAACTTCGTCACCGCGTTCTCGCCACCGCGCGAGTTTCCGCCGGCCTCCTGCCCCAACTCGAGCAGCACCCACTCCCGAAGCCCAAGTGCATCAAGACGCCAGCCGGCGGAGAGACCGCCCATGCCACCACCAACGATCGCCACGCGTGTGCGTTTGCGTTCACGCGCTGCACCGTTCTTCGCGTACACGCCATCACGCAACGCATGGCCCACGCCGGCGTCATCTTCCACAAATCCACCCTCGATCACACGGCCGCTCTTGCGCGGGAGACCAACAAGTGCAGCTGACCGCTGTGCACCGTGCAACAGCGAATCACCGCGCAACACAGACAGCGGCACTGCGATCGCGGGTACCGCGGCGAGCATCCCGCCGGCGAGTTGGGTGAGGAACTGGCGACGATCACTGGCGACGTGCTCGCGCGGTGTGTTTGCCGCCTGACCGGTGCGTTCGGTGGTCAGCGCATGAGCCGATTTCACACCCGCGCCTGATTCACCCAGAGGCGGCTCGCTCCTGGTGTGATCATCACCGGGTGACGGCTTGCTGCCAGTCACCGGTTAATCGCCTCCCACTCCTGCTCGTAGTAGCGCACCAGCACCTGATTGTTCAGGCGATTCGGTTCGGCTGGTACGGCACTCATGTCGGCGGGGAAATCGAAGAGCGCCGGTATGCCGCGCACTGTGAGGTAGCGCAAGTTGTCAGGTAACGTGTGCGGTGGTTGATACGGCACAGCACCGGCCAGCACAAAGCCCCATTCACCAAAGCTCGGCACGTACACGTGATACGGAAACGTGCGCAGCCCGGCGCCTTGCAGCGTGGCCACAATGCTCCAGTACGACTGCCGCGCAAAGAGTGGCGAAGTGCTCTGCACTGCCATGAAGCCGTCGTCTGCCAGATGCTGCCGAACGAGGCGATAAAACGCGCTCGTGTACAACTTGCCCACGTGATAGTTGGACGGATCGGGAAAGTCGATCACGATAAAGTCGAACTGTCCCTTGTGTTGATCGAGCCAGATAAACGCGTCGGCGTTGACAACGGTGACCCGGGCATCATTGAGCGCGCCGTGGTTGAGCGATGTGAGACGGTTGTGTGATGCAAAGAGCGTGGTCATGCCCTCATCAAGATCAACCAGCGTGACAGACTCTACCTGCGGGTACTTGAGCACCTCACGCACCGCCAGTCCGTCGCCGCCACCAAGTATGAGTACCCGTGTCGCCTTGGGCAGCGCCGCGAGCCCCGGATGCACCAGCGCCTCGTGGTAGCGGTACTCATCGCGCGAGGCGAACTGCAAATGCCCGTTGAGATACAGCCGCAGATCGTCCTTCCAGTTGGTGAGGATAATGCGCTGGTAGCGCGTATCCTTGGCCAGAATCACCGGGTCTGCATACATGCCCTCTTCGGCAAACGTCGTGATGTCCTGCCCTTTCCAGAGACCGGCGCCCAGCACCAGCGCGCAACCGACCGACATGAGCTGCAGCGTTTTCCGGTTGGGCAATACATCGCGAAACAACCACGTGCTCCAGTAGCCCACCACCACGTTCACCAAACCGAACAACAGCGCCGAACGAATGAGTCCCAAACGCGGCACCAGCAGCAGCGGAAACAGCAACGACGCCGCCAGCGCACCGATGTAGTCGAAGGTGAGCACATTCGCGACCACATCCTTGAACGAAAACCGCTCCCGCATAATGCGCATGAGCAGCGGGATTTCGAGTCCCACCAGCGCACCAATGAGCATCACCAACCCGTACAGAACGGGGCGGAACACATCAGTCCAGGTGAACGACAGGAAGAGGATCAGCGCCGAAAATCCTCCGATCAGTCCAACGAGCAGCTCAATCAGGACGAATCGCACCACCACTCCGCGCACAATGAAGCGTGACAGCCAGCTGCCCACGCCCATGGCGAAGAGATACGTGCCGATAATGGTGGAAAACTGCGTGACGCTGTCGCCCAGCAGGTACGACGCGAGCGCACCAGCTACGAGCTCATAAATGAGCCCACATGCAGCAATCAGGCAGACGGTAGCAAACAGCGCCGCGTTCATGTCACCTCAACTCCCCGGGCGCAGCTGCCGCAATGCGCTAGTGAATGGCGGCGGCAACAATAATGCCGAGCGCCAGCGCGGCCGAACCCATGAGAATGGCCGCTGCAGTGTTCTTCTTCTCACCGATCTCGTGCCACAGCTTGCCCGGTGTGAGCAGGTCGAGAATGACAAACGCCACGACAAAGAGCACCACGCCGAGTCCCGCAAATACGGCCGCTGCGGTCACGTTTTCCATCAGGCTGTATTCCACTGGTGATCTCCTTTATTTGCCGCGGAGCGTGCGCCCCGGAATGTAGTACGGGGAACGGTATGCACCGGGGTTGGCGCGTACCGACTGCGGATCAACGGTTGACGTGGGCGTACTGCCAAAGGTCCAGCCACGGTACTGCGCGGTACCGAGCAGCCCGAGCACACCCACACCGTACAACGCGTACAACACAGTTCGTATCACGCGGTCTCCTGTTCCGACGGGAAGGACAACATGACGCCTTCGTGATCGCTCTCCATCCACCGGCGGTTTTCAAAACCAACCGCCGGAAACCACGCCACAATCATCGGCACGGTGAGTGCAAAAAAGGCCAGCACGAAGTACGCAGTCACCGGCACGTCTCGCCGGACTTTCACACTGTACGTAATCAGTGAGCCAGTGGGCTCCCCGCCTTCGGGTGCGATGCGCAGCACGTACCGCCCGCTTGGTACCGACGAAAGTGTGACGTCGCCCGATCGTTTGCCCTCCGTCCAGCTGCCATCGCTGTCAGTGCCGGAGTAGAAGCTGGTTTGCACGCTCACATCGCGCGCTTGCCCCGATCGTTCGTCAATCAGTGCCAATGCAAACCACACCCAGTCGTTCTGCACATTCGATTGGACTTCAATGCGCACATTCGACGCGCGCCCTTTCAACTCAAACGGATCGGTAACCATGGCGTTGGCTTCACCACGTGCGCGATCGTAGTACAGCCCCTGCTCGTCGTAAGCCACTTCGTTACTGGTGAGCGCACAGCTGCCAACCAGCATCAGCGCCCACACGGCCACCAGCCAGACACCCACACGACGTATCCGGCGGGCGCTGCGCACATGCGGGTTGGGCTGATTTGCAAACACACCGTTGGGACGCTTGTCGATAGACGGCACGCCAAACATTTCGGCGATGTCCGAAGGCGGTGTGTACTCACCGCGCGACCAGGTGGTTTCGAACTGCGTACCTTCGGCGCTGAGCAGGAATGGTGGTGAGACGAAATCACGGGACTGAATGGTGTCACCAACCCGGAGCTCCCACGGAAACTCACCCAGTGCGCCCGAGGTGCGTGCCATGGCGCTCTGGAAGTGATGGTACTTGCGACCATCAAGCATCGCATGCGTGCGTCCCAATCCACTCTGCTCCGACGGCGGACGCCGCAGCTTTTCAATCACGTTCCAGTGTCCTTCGTATTCGGACAGATACAGGAAACCGTGATACGGATTAAAGCATACGTACTCGGTCCAGGAGTAGTCGATGCCTTCTACCGTGATCGTGACACGCTGACAGCCGATCATTTCATACTGCACGCCGCGCACTTTGCCGCGTGTGCCAAGCGGAATGCTCGGCTTGAACGGCATGCGGCGTGCATGTTCCTGCAGCACGGTCAGGTTGGGATCGAGCGCATCCAGCACCGAGCCACAGGTGCCGCAGGCTACGGTTACCGCCCAGCCTTCGGCGTGCAGCTCAATGCCCGCACCGCAACTGGGACACGACAGGGAGGAGGCCTTTACCATCCGGCAAACTCCCGGTACCCCGACGGTTGCATCTCGCGCCACGAGAGATATTCACCAACAAACAGCAGCGAGGGGGATTCGCTGCCGTCGAGCGTGGCAAACCCGTTGTCACCAGACGACAGATCGGCAAACCAGCACAGCTCACGCTCACCTGTGGTAAAGGGAAGCTCCCCCTCGGTCCCAACGTACTCTGCTTGCGTGAGTCCGGTTACCACATAGCGCTGCTGTCCCGCGTCGAGCGTGTCTCCCACCTTGAGCGTGGCCGGATGCGGAAGCGCACGTCCCGGTGCCACCTCACGTGTCATGGCATACTCCAGCTGCGCGTCTGACAACCACGCACTGGAACCGTCGCTCAGTCGGCAGTACCACTCATTCCAGCGCCCGCGCGCCCACGCATAGGTAAGCCGTCCCACCACCAGAAACGTCTGGTCGCGCCACCGTCCTTCCATTCCCAACTGGATTGGCGAACCGGTGACCGGAAACTCCGCCTGCTGACCGATCTTTTCGAGATCAAGATCGCGGCGTACAAGAACCGACCGACAGAAGTCGCATGTCGTTTGTACTGCCTGCGCCCAGCGAAAGCGAATCGGTGCACCGCAGTTGGGACAGGCGGTGCTGTGCGGCGGAGAAGCCGTCATGTGTGGCGCAATGGCGCGTCAAAGGATGACGCAATCGCTACCGCATCGTAGCCGTCAGCGTCGCGTGTTGTGGGCGTGTGTGCGTAAGGGCGC
>JAABRT010000128.1:0-479 GCA_011390805.1 Gemmatimonas sp.
CATGACCGCAGATATCCAAAGCCGTCTGGGGACAGCGCTCAACAACCAGGGGCAGAGCGAAGCGGCTGAACCATATCTCAGAAGCGCGCTGAGTACGCGCGTACAGCGGTTGGGAGAGCGGCATCCTGATGTGCAGCTGGCGCGTACCGAGATCGCGCGTTTGCTGCAGTTCGTGGGTCGCTACGCCGAAGCCGACACGCTGTTTAACGCTGCGTTACAAGCACGACGTGCGGAGCTTGGTGCGAACAGTCCGGCAGTTGCCGCATCGCTGAATGATCTTGGCTATCTCGCGCGATTGCAGTCAAAATGGAAGGAAGCTGAACAGCGATACCGCGAGGCGCTTCCAATCTGGCAGGCCGCAGACATTGCCAGTATGGCCGATGAAGCACAGGCAGAAATCGGATGGGCCTTGCTCAAGCAGGAACGGCTCGACGAAGCCGACTCCATTTTGAGTGAAGTGCTGGCGCAGCGTCGCAAAA
>JAABRT010000128.1:489-6045 GCA_011390805.1 Gemmatimonas sp.
TATGCAGGTGGCTGATGCCTACGAAAAACAGGCGGCGATTGCCAGGATGCGAAACGATCTGGCGACGGCCGTGTCACTTACCCAGTCCGGCCTTGAGATACGTCGCACGGTGTTTGGACCGCGCGCGGTGCAGGTGGCCGGTGCAATGCAGAATGTGGCATTTCTCAAAGAGGCACAAAACGATACGCTTGGCGCAATCCCCGTGCTGCGTGAGTCGCTCGAGCTGTTCACCGAGCTGCGTCCCGACACAGACATGAACGTGTTGCTGGTGCAGCGTTGGCTCGCCACCGACTTGTGCACCGTGGGACAGCTCGCCGAAGGTGATTCGCTGCTACAGGTTGCGTTGTCAAATGCGGGCACCGATCCCGCGTCCAGCATTCCGCATCGCTTGAAGGGTTCGCGCGGATACTGCCTGCTCAAGCAGCGTCAGTATGCGCAAGCGGAGCCGTTGCTGCTGGCCGCCGAGCAAGGTCTGCGTTCGCTGCCGGGTGCCGCGCCAACCATGCGAGAGGAAGTCGTGCGTTGGTTGACGCAGTTGTACGACGGCTGGGAGAAGCCGGAAGAAGCGGCACGTTGGCGCATCGCTCAAAGCCTTAAACCTGAGGCTGATTGACTACACCGCGGTTACGGACTCTCTTTGTGTATGCGCCCTATTCTGACATTTGCTGCTCTCGCCCTGCTCGTTGGCTGTGGTGGATCCCGCCCGGCTGTGAACTCTGCTCCCGTGTCTGCGAGCACCGTTGTGCCCACCCGGCTCGTGGTGCACGTGGTCACGCACGATGCCAAGCTGATCGGGTCTGCGGTGGGTGGTGTGCAGATCACCGTGCGGGAGGTGAGTACGGATCGCATCCTCGCAACGGGGCTGCACGAGGGAGCCACGGGGGATACCAAACGTCTGATGGAAACGCCGCGCGCGCGCGGTGACCGGTTGTTTACCACGAGCGACGGTGCGCGTTTCGCGACCACGATACCTCTGAGCTCAGCAACGCTCGTCGAAGTCACCGCCGAAGGACCGCTCGGCTATCCCGACCAGATGGCACGCACCAGCAAGCGGCTCATGCTGGTGCCCGGCCGCGATCTCACCGGTGACGGGCTCGTGCTTGAGATGCACGGTTTCATCATAGATCTTCTCACGCCTGACTCCTCGCTCACCGTGTCGGCAGGTGAGCGGCTCACGGTGCGCGCCCGCGTGCGCATGTTGTGTTCGTGTCCCACCGGACCCGATGCACTGTGGAAGGTAAATGACGTGCGCGCCCGACTCATTCGGGATGGCGTTGTGCTGCACGACGTTGTGATGCCGTACGCAGGCACGACCAGTGAATATGGGGCGGTGCTGCCGGAAGTGTCCGCGGGGCAGTACACCCTGGAGATCGTTGGTGCATCTCCGGACATCGCCACTTTTGGTGCGCTGCGACGGACGCTGACGGTGCGTTGATGGTGGCTGGGGCACGACAGGCACCATCTTTCTGCGACGTTCAGCCTGACGTGGATCCCATCTCGTAATGCCGTTGCTTCAGGTCGCCGTTTCGCTCGCGCCGCCAAGAAACAGTGGACGTGCCAACCCGTCCGTGTCATCGTAAAAACGGACACTCGCGGGGGTGAGCCACTTGGCGATCAGGATGAGCTGACCAACGTGCCCCGAGAAATGTTCGACCACGTGGTAGACCGCGGCGAGCACTGTGGTCTCACGTCCCTGAATTGTTCGTGGCTCAGTGAGACTGTGAGCGTCAAGGTTGTCGAGCACGGCAACCGCTTCGCTGCATGCACGATCGAGATCGGCCAGCAGCTGATCACGCGTGAGCCCTGACGACGCGGTCGCGGCAAACTCCGCATCCCGCTGCCTTGCATCCGGCGCTCCTCCAACACCGCTAACAATCCACTGCCGCACGTTTCCGGCCAGGTGCAGCAGCAGATTGCCCGCACTGTTGGCGCTGTCATTGGGGCGCCACCAGAGTCGGTCTTCGGTAATGGTGAGCACCGCCGCGCGGATTTTGGCGGGATACTCAGTGCCCAGGTAGTAGCGTGAGCATTCGAGAAAGGTCGGGGCAGGGTCTGCAGACATGCCCGTAGTATAGCGAATCAGGGACGCCGGTACGGCGGCGCGGAGAGCATGGTACGCGGTTCAACGTCGGTCGGTACACGTTCAACGAAGGAGTTGGTCAAGCGATCGCGGCGAATGAGGTCAAACGCGTCGTACAACATCCCGGTGGCCGTTCGGGCCTCGTAACGCAGCGTGTCACCATGCACCCGGATCACTTGAAAGAGCTGGGTGTTCTCGGTCTTGCGTTCAATCGTTGCCTGAAAACGGTCCCAGCCGCCGGGCTTGGCGTCGTACATCTTGCCGCCGCTCACGGACACCACGTACACGGGACCAGTGGCATTTGCACGTGTGTTCACGCCGGTGGCCACGTTGTTCACCGTTGGTCCGGTAATGTCGGACCGTCCGCGTGCGTAGGTATGATCGTGACCTTGCAACACCAGATCCACACCGAACTCCTCAAGCACCGGCTTCCACGCCTCGCGCAGCGCGACATTATCACGTTCCGTTGCCGCCGAAAACACCGGGTGATGGAAGGTGGCAATGGTCCACGCCTGCGGATTGTCGCGCAGTACTTCCCGCAACCACGCCGTTTGTGATTCCCGGTCGCGATTGGAGTTCAGCACGATGATGCGCGCATTCTCATAGTCGAGCCAGTAGTTGGACTCTTCCAGTCCCGCGACGCCGTTGCGCGGAAGCGTGAACTGCGGCTTCCAGTACACCGACAGGCTGCTGGTTTTGGCCTCAGCTTCTGCCGCCGACGCAGCACGGTACTCGTGATTGCCGGCAGCCGGAATGCTGGGCACCATGGCGTGAATGAATCCACCGGCATGGAACCACTCACCCCACTGCCAGTCACTGTTGGCATCGTTCACCAGGTCGCCGGCATGGATGATGAATCGCATGTCGGGCGCATGACGAAATCCCTCGCGAACAACACGCGAGTACAGCGACAGAATATCGTTCTGCGCATCGCCCAGATAAAGAAAGCTGAACGCTTTCTGTTTGGACGCGCTGGCGGTGCGAAAGTGAAACCACTCGCTCCAGCGGCTGCCATCACCCACGCGATAGGCATAAAGCGTATCGGGACGCAGATCGCGGAAGGTGGCCGAATGAAAATGTGACACGGTGCCTTTTGTGGGCACGTTGCGTGCATCGAGCCGTTCGGTAATGGCCGTATCGGTCCGTGCAATATCGGCCATTTTCGGACCGTCTGACGCGATTACGATTTGCGCGACGGCGCTGGTGATCGTGGTGTCGGTGCGCCAGGTAACGCTTTGCGTGGTGGATGGATCAGCGGACCAGGTCAGTACAATGCGGTCCGGATCAGGGGATGGTTTGTCACGTTGGCGGTCGGTGACCGCTGTTTGCGCACTGACGCTGGTACTCGCGATCAATGAGATCGCGAGTACCGCTGACGTCAGGAACGCGGCTGTTCGGTGCAATGTGCACATAGCCGTGTACTCGGTTGTTGAAGTAGATCGGTACGCGTGCTGTTAGCGCGTGGTGCGCAGTCCGAGGGAGAATGTGCGACCGGTGAGTACGTGCAGATCGTAGCGGTCAGGGGTACCCTGGTAGCGCACTTCGGCTGAGTTGCCCAGGTTACGGCCGGTCGCAATGATTTCCCACCGCGGGCCCTGCAGCTGGTAGCGCAGGTTGAGATCCATCGTCTGGCGCGCTTCGGTAAAGCGGTCAAAACCAACCCGCGTGTCCACCGACGACAGGAAATCGCTGCGGCGCGCGTAGGCGAAACGGATTTCAAAGGGTCCGCGCTGATAGTACGGCGTAATGTTGATCACGTTGTCCGGCTGCCCGAGGAACGGCAACGTACCGTCACGCCCCACGATTTCGAGTTCCGACGTGATGAACGCCACGTTGGCGTTGATGCCGAGTCCGTTAAGCGCGCCAGGCAGGAAGTAGAGCGGCTGCGACCAGGACATTTCCACACCGCCTAGCGTTCCCGCATCGCCATTGCGCTGCTGCGTGTACTGAAGGCGCGTGAAAAACTGGCCTTGGTAGGTGGTGTCGCGCGCGGTGGTGCGGAACGTGTAGATCGGGTTGTCGATCTTCTTGTAGAAGTAGGCCAGCGAGAGTGAACCGCCGGTGCGCGGGTAATACTCCAGCGATGCGTCGTAGTTCTGCGACTCGTACGGCTTCAGGTTGGGGTTGTTGTCAGTAACCGTGCCGTCAAAGGCGTTCGGGATGTTCTGATCGGGGATGTAGTTGGCCCGTGTGTAGCTGGCCAGCTGTGTGAACTGTGGCCGCGCAATGGTGCCGGTGTACGCAGCGCGCATGAGCAGGTTTTGGGTCAAGTCGAGCTTGAAGATCGCAGCAGGCAGCACGTTTGTGTACGAGTTGTTGCGCGTCGTCCGCTCTGAAGGAAACACGTAACGCTGAGCGGTTGGCAGCCGAGAGTTTTCTTCAAGCTCCCAGAAACTCGCGTCTGAGTCTGTCCGCTCTACGCGCACGCCGCTCACGACGCTTAACCGCCCAAACTCTGCTGAGCCCATGAAGTAGCCGGCGGAGATGCGCTCGCGTACATACGCGTCACCATCAATGGCCTGGATCTCGGAGGCGATGGCGTTGACCGGGAAAGTGTCGCGGTAAAAGTTGCGTCGTGCGAAGGCAGTGAAGCGATCCACAGCACCCTGCTGAAACGGAGTGGCGCCGCCCTGCAAGCCACCTACTACCGGTTCATTGTACTCGGCCAGTGAAATGGGAATCGGGAAGGTGAAGCGGTCCGATGTGTCGTCGATGTCCCGATCACGAGACGTGAACTTGCCACCGAACTTCAGGAATGCCGGGAAGCCAGCAAGCTTGCCGTCCATCCTCATGTCCGCCGATGCGATCTGAGTGTTGTCAATGACAAAACGCTCGTTATTCGACATTCCCTGCAGGGGGAAATTGCTTGCATTGTCAATAAACGTGCGGTCTTCCGGGTCAACACCGTAAAAGTATTTCGAGAAGTCAAGCGTTACAGGAACCAGAACTTCCGTCGCGCGCGGATTCTCGAATGTTGCGTCTACGCTCCGTCCGTGCGACTCACCGCGTGTACCCACGGCGCTCAGGTCCAAGGTCACATTGCGCCAGCGACGCGTACCGCCAAGCTGTAGTGTGTACAGATCCTCGTCTTCCTCGGGATTACTGATATCAAGCTCGATTGAACTGGCAGTGTTACGACCAATTCGTGAGTTGTTGGGGAACTCGTACGCGCCAGTGAATGTGATCTCGAACTCCGAGTTTCGTTCCTTTTCGTTGGTGCGTGTGTACAAGCCGCGAAGGAACATGTCCGTGCTGGCCGAAGGACGCCAGTCAAGGTTACTGCTGATGCTGTACCGGGTCCGATCGTTGTCACCGACCTGCAATTCCAGCTCGTTTGACACGTCGATTGAGTCGCCAGTGCTGCTGTTGCGTACGCGAATCCATCCGTCCGGATCGGCCACGGCCACCGAGTTGTCGCGCTGCGAGGCGCTGCCTGAAAGCACGATACCAAAGCTTTCGTTCGGGCCGAAGCGCCG
>JAABRT010000128.1:6101-6436 GCA_011390805.1 Gemmatimonas sp.
GTGGACCGTAGTCCACCTGACGGCTGGTTGCGAGCCCTTCGGCGATGCCAAAAAAGAACGGACGCGGACGGTCAAACGCAGACAGGGTGCGCAGATTCACCGTACCACCGATGGTGTTGGCATCCATATCCGGCGTGACGGCCTTGATCACTTCGATGTTTGATACCATTGACGCGGGCAGCAGGTCGAGCGTCTGCGAGCGGTCGGCCGATGTTGTGGCCATCTGCTGACCGTTGAGCGTCACGTTGTTCAGATTCGGCGCAATGCCACGAATGGAAACCGTGCGTCCTTCGCCACGGCTGGTTTCCATGTAGATGCCGGGAATGCGCTGCACG
>JAABRT010000129.1 GCA_011390805.1 Gemmatimonas sp.
CTCTCGTGAGACTGTGACAATGAGCTGATCGCCCGTCTTGAAGTCGCCCTGCTCAAGGCGTGTGCGCAGCTGTTCAAGCTCACGGTTGGCGTCGCGCAGGTTTCCGCCATCCAACTGGCCGCTGGCGATCTGCTGCTCAAGGGTGGCCACGCGCGTGCTGATCTCAGCGCGGCTGGCGTTAAACAGTGGCACCACGGCCGGATCCACGCGTATCAGAAAATCGGGGCGCTTGAAGCAGGCCGACGTCAAAAGCGACAGCGCCGCCAGCAGTGCGAGCGTCAAACTCTTGTGTTTCATGCATTTCTCCACGCGTGGCAAGCGCTCAACGCGCCGAAACAAGCGGCACATGATGTGCCGTAAGCAACTGGTAACAACATTGCGCGGGGGTCAGAAGGGGGCAGATTCAGTGATGGGATTCGCAAATGCGACCCCAGAAGTGTTGTAGCATTGCAACAGCAGGCGATGCACCCAAACAGCAGTTCGCGCATGTACCACCTGCCGCACAGCGTTGTTTGGGGACGGATTACTTGCAGCACACAAAGCGGAAAGACAACAAAGTTGGTGATTTAAGTCACAGTTGCATGATTCGTGCAGACGGGTGGTAAAGAAGGCACTCTTTGCCACGCGTATTCAGGCCACGCTCCAACAGCTTATCGTGTTCACACCCGACGCCACTCCACGCCCGCCGGTCATTCTGATTGTCTCCGATCAGGAGTGGCTGGCGCGCAGCATTGATGCGCTGGTAGCCGAACAGGGCATGGTAAGCATCAGGGCGTACGCGGGGCGCGACGCACTGTCGCTGGGGCTCGATGGCATGGCCGATGTGGTAATCAGTGACACGCGACTGGCCGACATTTCCGGAATCGATCTGGCCCGGGCGCTGCAGGCTACATCCGACTTGGGCACCGCACTGCCGGTTATGCTGGTCACCACCGACGACCCCGACCGGCAGGCTGTGCTCGAAGCGCTCGAAGCCGGTGTGTGGGATTACCTCGCGTTTCCTTTTGATGGTGCATCGTTTGTGGCGCGACTGCGTACCTTTGCTGGCGCCAAAAGACGGGCCGACAGATTTCGCAATGAATCGCTGCTCGATCAGCCCACGGGCGTATACTCGCTGCGCGGGCTCACCAAACGGGCCCGCGAAATTGGCGCCGATGTACAGCGAATGCGCACACCAGTTGGGTGCGTGGCCATTGCCGCCGACATTGTGCACGATGGCCAGCCCAGCGAGCCGCCGCCCGCCGATGCGGCGCTGCTGGCCGATGTAGTGCGCAACACGGCGCGGGCCAGCGATATTGTCGGGCGCACGGGCAGCGCCGAGTTTGCCATTTTCACGCACGGCAGCGGCAGCGAGGGGACGGCTGCCTTTGTGTCCCGGCTGGAAACGGCGGTAAACTCCACCCCTCGCGGCGGAGGCAAGGAATGGCGGCTGCGCGCCGTGTGGTGCGCCAACGAAAGCCACGAAACGCCACCCGATACCATTGAAATGCTTAACCGCACCTCGGCGGAACTTCGCGAGCTGCGCGACGCACGCCCCAACGAACTGCGCGTGCGCGAGCTGCCAATGCCCAGACGCCCCAATCAATCGCCAGCCGCCTTTACCACCGCCGCCCGTGACGGACGCGATTTGGGCAACGCCTTGACCTGATCTTCGTCGTGCGCGGCGTAGTCGAGGTAGTAGGAGTAGTACTGATACTGGCCGGTCATTTTGATGCTGTTGAGCACGCCGCCCAGAATGCGCACCGGCAGCGTTTCGAGCGTGCGCAGCTTGGCCGCGGCCATTTTGCGATCGCTCAAGCCGGCCCGCAGCACAATCACGATGTTTTCCGATGCAATGCCCAGTGCGTAGGCATCGGAGCCGGCGCCCAGCGGCGGCGAATCAACAATCACCACATCGTACTCCCGCTTGAGCAAACCCACCAATTGCGTGAGTCGCGGCCCGGTAAGCAGCTCCGGTGCACGCCGCTGCCGCTTGCCGCACGGAATAAGCGTGAGGTTGGGATGGTGCGTGCCGCGCAGCACCTCGGGCAGCAACGCGGCCCCGTCCAGATAGTCCACCAGCCCCGGCTTGGCCGAGCTCTTGAATGTTTCGTGCAGCTCTCCGCGCCTGATGTCACCATCAACGAGCACCACCCTCGAGCCACCATCAGCAAAGGATAGCGCCAGATTACTTGCCACCAGCGACTTTCCGTCGTTGGGACCAGGACTTGAAATGGTCACGGCAAAGGGGCGTGACGGATCGACGGCGTAGCGCATGTTCATGCGGATTGTTCGAAACGCTTCCACCATTTGCGCGGCGTCTTCGGTGCTGCGGCGGCGTTTTTTGCTGATCTCCGGAATGACCCCCAGAATGAACAGCCCCAGTTCATCGGTGGCCTGCATGGGATAGCGGAAGCGCTTGTCGAGCAGGTCAAAGAGAATGGCCAGGGCAATGCCGAGCCCGAGGCCGGCGGCCAGACCGCCGAAAATCAGCACCGGGCCGGTTTTGTTGGTGGGCTGAAGCGGCGCTACGGCGGCATCGAGCACGCGCAGATCTACCGGCGTGGTGGCCTCGGCCAGTGTGGCTTCCTGCGCCTGAATAAGCAGCGACCGGTACTGCTGATCGGCCACCGACACGGCGCGCTCTAGGCGGGTGAGCTCAATGGTACGTGGTGGTGTGTCTTTGAGGTCCTGCTCGGAGGCCTGCAGCTGCACATTAAGGTCTGCCGCCCGTCGGTCGAGCTGCTCCAGGAAACTGCGCGCCGCGTTGGGAATCACGGTGCCACGCAACCGCTGCAGCTGTGCCTCCGCCCGCATGTAAATGGGGTTCTCCGGCGTCTGCGTGATCCGCAGCTGGCGCAGCTGTGTTTCGAGCGTGAGCGCCTCGGTCAGGTTGTTGCGCAACTCTGTGGCCGCCGGATCCGAGCTCACGCTGGGCACAGAAAGCAGTGCTTCAATTTTTACTCCACCATCTGTTTCGCCGGTGAGCGCGCGGTCAATCCACTCGCGATCGCGGCGCAGCTGTTCGGCGCTGGCGCTCTGGTTAAAGTAAGCCGAGAATGCCGGGTTGGCCGTAAGCTCCGGCCCGGCGATCTGTGGAATGCGGCTCTCGCTGGGCATGGTAGCCGTGCGCAGCTTGAAGCCAAGCAGCGCCCCCTCGGCTTCTGCCAACTGTGCGCGCGCATACTCCAGCTGCCCCTGCAGAATGTAGGCGCGCTGCGACACATTGGTTTTCTTGAACTGTGTGGCGACCGCCACAAAGTTTTCGGTCCAGAGATTGAGCGTGGCCTCGGTAAGCAGTGGGTCGGTGCCGCGCAGCGACAGCTGCAGGATGGGCGATCCCGGCCGCATGGCCGGCATGCGCAGCCGCCCCACCAGCTCCTTTGATACTTCGCGCGGAGTGCGCACGGTAAACTCCACCTCGGTGCGCCCCTGCAATGCGCCCGGCGCAGGCTGCCAGGAAAAGCGCACCGGTGAGCCTATCTCTGCACCGAGCTCGCCCTGCTCTACAAGCTGTGTCTTGTTGCGAACCAGCTGATAGTTGTTACCGGTGATGCGCAGCGAATAGTCGCCACCCAGCACATCGGCGCCGGCCACAAAACTGCGGAAGAGCGTGCTGTCGGTGGCATTCAGCGGCTCAACGTGAAGGTTGAGCTTTGTGACAACCGAATCCACTACCTGATATGAGACAATGAGATCGAGCAATCCTGCCGTAGCCAGTCCATCTGTTGGGTTCTGGCTGCCGCGTCCCTCATCCTGCGAGAGGAACACATTCGACTGCACTTCGTACTCGGGATCAATGAAGCGCGTGGCAATGGTACCGCCCACCCCACCCACAATCGCCAGAAAGAGCGCCAGCCACTTGAAGCGCCAAACGGCCGCCAAGTACCGCTGAATCTGCTGCGCGCCCTTGTTGGGCTCCTCGACGCCGCCTTCGTCCCACCCGCCGCCTGCGCCAGGCTCCTGGTACTGCTGGAGCGACGGATCGTTATCGGGGACCGGCTGGAGATGTGATCCTGTCATTCGGCAAGGGAGTGGTGAGCGCGCGACTGAGCGCGAGCAAGGGAGAACGGCGGAAGATCAATCACGGAGACGGTATAACAAGGCGCCGCGCAACAGCAACTACCTAATGTGGCACAAACGAGACAGTGTGTGTAGGGCATACCCCACGCTTTCCCTTGACTTCCGGAGAGAACGGGGCAGACTTCGGCTGCATATTGCACATTCCGGCACAACTCGTACCACGCGCATGACGATTTGCCCGCTGAGCGGGATACGTATTGGCACTCACGCTTACACCGGTGTGGCGGGGCTGATACGCTTTTCACGCTGGTGCGTCTTAAGCGTGCAACAGGCAGGGTCTCCACGCATCGCGGTGCGCACACCACAGTCAAGAACCCGTGGGGAATCCGCTTCGTCACACCCCGGCGTAATGTTTCTTTGCTCGGTCACCACCCGGTTTGGGAACAAGCCGTCCGCCCCACCAGACATCTCTTCCCGCTCTGCATGACCTCCACCGCTGTTCCGTCCAAAACCGCCGAGCCTTCAAGCAGCAGCATGCGCGTTCTCGTGGTAGACGATGACCGTACACTGCGCGAAGGCACTGCGTCCGTGCTGCAAATGGACGGCCATGCGGTCACCAGCACCGGACGCGGCGAAGAGGCCATGGAGCTGGTGCGCCGGCGCAAGTTTGATCTGGTGCTGGTGGATCTGTACATGTCGCCCATTGGCGGCATCGACATTCTGCGGGCGTGCCTCGAAGCACACCGCGACACCATCGTAGTGGTCATGACGGGTAACCCCAGCGTAGCCTCCAGCATTGAAGCGCTGCGCATGGGCGCCTGGGACTACCTGCCCAAGCCCTTTTCCGCATCACACCTGCAGGTGCTGGTGGGACGCGCGGCCCACGCCGTAAGCAGCGCGCGCGAATCGCGTGAGCAGGCGGCGGGTGTGAGTGCCCGTCCGCAGCTGGTCACGCAAAGCGGCACCGGTCAGGTCATGGACCTGCTGGGCGAAAGCCCGAGCTTCCGAAAAGCGGTAGACCTGGCCCAGAAAGTGGCCGGTACCGACGCCAGTGTCATGATCTCCGGCGAAAGCGGCACGGGTAAGGAAATGATCGCGCAGTTTATTCATCGCAACAGTCGTCGCGCGCAGCGCAAGATTGTGCCCATCAACTGCGCCGCACTGCCCGAGAATCTGCTGGAAAGCGAAATGTTCGGTTATCGCAAAGGCGCCTTTACCGGCGCCGATCGCGACAAAGCCGGACTGCTGGAAGTAGCCAACGGTGGTACGCTCTTTCTCGACGAACTCACCGAAATGACCATGCCGCTGCAGGCCAAACTGCTGCGCGTACTGCAGGACGGCGTAGTGCGTCGGCTGGGCAGTGAAACGCACGATGCCGTGGTAGACGTGCGATTTATCTCGGCCACCAATCGCGATCCACAGGAATCGGTCAAGCAGGGCATTTTGCGCGAGGATCTGTTTTACCGTTTGCGTGTGGTGCCCATCAAGCTGCCGCCGCTGCGTCAGCGTACCGAAGACATTCCGTTGCTGGCCGAGTTCTTCCTGCGAAGCTCATGGGCCCGGCATCGTGGCAATACCGAGCCTCCGGTGTTTGGTTCCGACGCCATTTCGTTTCTGGTTAGCAGACAGTGGCGCGGCAATGTACGCGAGCTGCAGAACGTGATTGAACATGTGGCCGTAGTGGCCGAGCCCGGCCAGGCAATTCTGCCCGACGATATTCCCATGCACGATGACGCCGCAGCACAGGCCACCGTGCAACCGGTCATGCCCTCGGCGTATCTCAACGAACCGTTTCACACTGCCAAGGATCGTTTGGTGGCAATGTTTGAAAGGGAGTATCTGTCAAACCTCACCAACCGCGCCTCGGGGAACATGTCCAAGGCCGCGCGGCTGGCCGGTATTGATCGCACCACGCTGTACCGCCTGCTCGAAAAGCACGAAATCCGCCGCGACGGTTCGGGCGAGGGTGAGTAGTTGCAGGTTCGTGAGCCCGAACGAAGAGAAATAGAGAGCGATGGCACAGTAAGCAGCGCGGCGGCACGCAGCACCGATCTGCTCGCTACCGCCATTCGCTCCGCAGGCTACGCCATCACGCAGCGCGATTTTGCCCTGCCGCTTGATGTAGCGCTGGCGCAGCTGGCACTGCGTGAACTCGAAGCGGCGGTACGCGCCCCGGCGCAGGCCGCCGAGCTGCTGCGCACTGCCACCTGGACGGCGCTGGCGCGTCCGCTGCTGGATATGGTGCGCAAGCAGATTCTGCTCACCGCCCTTGAGGCCGGTGACGGCGAAGCCTATGCCGAATCACACGCGCTGCTGCTGTGCGTGGAGCAGGTACAGGACGCGTTGCAGCGCGATGATTTATATCAGGTGGCCGACCGGCTCACCGGTGCCGGCGCGCTCGATTTGCTG
>JAABRT010000130.1 GCA_011390805.1 Gemmatimonas sp.
GGTACACATCGCTCGGCGGTGGATCAATCCTGCTCGCACACGTGCGCGGCGGTGTGGTGTTTGGTGGTGGTACGCAACCAAGCGTTGGCGGATTCATTCCACCACAGGAACGGTTGTATGCCGGCGGCCCAACATCAGTGCGTGGCTTCCGTCAGAATGAACTGGGACCGGCGGTGTATATCGTGCCGGAATATCAGCAGGTGATTGAAGGGGGCGAGGTGTTCTTTCGCGCCGACAGCGCAGGCTTCGAAGAGCGCGTCGTGCCGCTGGGTGGCAATACGCTGCTGGTTGGCAATGTGGAGCTGCAGGTGCCCAGTCCGGTGCTGCGCGGCCTGCTGTCGTGGGCGGCGTTTGCCGATGTCGGTCGCTTGTGGAATCGTGGTGATGTACCCGGTGTGCAGCAGTTGGGGCAGGACGCACCCGGTGCCAAGTGGACGCCCGGTGTTGGTGTGCGCATTGCATCACCGTTTGGTGCGATTCGTGTGGATATCGGATACAACCGCTATCGACTGCCGGCCGGTGCGGCGTACTTCAATGCACCGCTGCAGGATGGTGTGGCACCGCTGTACTGCGTGAGTCCGGGCAATCAGCTGTCGATATTGCCCGCGTCGGGTGCAGCCCCGCCGCAGCAGTCGAGTGGCGCGTGCCCTACCACCTTTCGTCCGGCGCAGCGTGCAGGATTCTTGCGCCGCCTGAATCCCAGTATCTGGATTGGACAGGCGTTCTGATGGCCCGTCCACGCACCATCATCTTTACGGCAGCGGGGCTGCTGTTCGGGCTGCTCATGCTGGGCGTGCTGGCGGTTGGGTTGCTCACGCAAACGGCGCGCGGGCGCGGCATGCTGCGACAGGCTGCGCTGCCGGTGCTGCGTGCTGTTGTGCCGGGCAACCTGTACGTGGGTCGCATTGGTGGTAATCTGTTTACCAACATCAGTGTTGATTCGCTCGACTTGAGTGCGCCCGATGGCACGCCGTTTTTGCGTACCGGTCCGGTGCTGCTTGAGTACGATCCGCGCGATCTGCTGGCCCGCCGCATTGTCATTCGCTACGCACAAATACTGCGTCCGTCCATCAACATGGTGGACTATGGCAACGACGACTGGAACTGGATGCGCGCGCTGCGACAGCCGGGCGGTCGTGCCACCACGCCTTCGGCTCCTTCGCGCATTGGCAACATCGGCGACTGGATTCGAGTAGACAGCGCAGAAATCATTGCCGCGGCGCTGACCGTTGTTGAACCGTGGAAACCGGTGGATTCGTTGCGCGGTGCACGACGCGACAGTGCTGTGCGATTTAATCTGGCGCGGCGTGATCTGGAGATTCAGGAAGAAGACAACCGCCTGGTAAAGATCCGTCGGTGGACGCGCGGCGTGGTGTTGCTCGGTCCATCACGCATTGCGCATCCTGACAGTGCGGGTATGCGACTGGCCGTGCGTAAGCTCGATGCTGTTGAAACCGATCCACCATTCTGGTTTCGCAATACATCGGCCGATGTGCGCATTATCAAAGACTCGTTGTGGGTTGACTCAGGACGCGTGCACCTGCCGCGTTCGGGAGGCACGCTGAGCGGCAAAGTGGTGTGGGGCGGAGGGCTGCCCATGCGCTGGGATCTCAAGCTGCGCGGTGACTCCATTGCCTTCAGCGACATTGCCTGGATCAGTCCCGTGTTGCCGCACACGGGCGGCGGCAGCACCGAGCTGCACATTCGCAACGATCCTGACAACGTGCGCATCATGCAGTACATCATCACCAACATGGACGCACGTGCGCTGCGCTCGCGGTTGCGCGGACGCATGACGTTTTCCGTGGGTGATACACTGCTGCGCATCAGCGATGTGGGGCTGGATCTGGACCCCATGCACACCGACATGATGCGGTGGATGAACGCTGAACCGTTTCCGTACGACTGGCGCGGCGCGATTACGGGCAGGGTGAACGCGCGCGGTGGACGTGTTGACCGGTTCGTGCTCGATGAAGCACGTGTGGCCTACACCGATGAGCATGTGCCGGGCGCCGTAACACGCGGCACGGTGCGCGGTGAGCTCGATGTGTACGAACCGGCCTTTGCCGTGTTCAAGGCGGCGAGTGTTGAGCTCGATCAACTCGATTTGCGTACGCCGCGCTATGTGAATCCGCTCTTTCCCGACCTCACCGGTATGGTGTCGGGCACCATGATCCTCGATTCGGTGTGGACCGATGTGCGCTTTTCCAACGCGCAGTTGGCGCACTACGATGGGCCGGGCGATACCACGCGTGTGTCAGGACGTGGTCGCATCACGCTGCTCGATGACGCCACTGCATTTGATGTCGACATGTCGGCGGCGCCGCTCTCGTACACAACAATGGCGCGATCATATCCGGGATTGCCATTGCGCGGTTTTGCGGTTGGTCCCATTCGCGCCAAAGGCACCGTTGATGACTTCACACTTGAAACAGCATTGGCCGGCGCCGGTGGAGAGATTGCGTTTACGGGAAGCATGGATGCGTTTGAACCCGACTTCATGATCAACGGGCGCTTGCGTGTGATCGGTGCCGATGTGCAGGCGCTCATGGCCGATTCCGCGCTGCCCAACACATTTCTCGGATTCAACGCCGATCTTGATGTGCGCGGCGCATCGCTTGCCACCCTCGCCGGCGCGGCGCGCGTGGAGCTGTCGGAACGGTCGTCGCGCATTGGCACAGTACCGGTATACACGGGCACACTGGCGCTGCGCTTCGCGGATGAACGCATGCAGGTGGATTCGCTCTCCATGGAATCGGCGGCCTTCCGCGCGACGGGCAGTGGAGCCGTGGGGCTCACTGCCGCTACGCGCGACACCGTGCGCATGCGCGTGAATGCCGACTCGCTTGGCGGTTTGCGTGAGCTGCTGCGTTTGTCGGGACTCATGGCTGACAGTCGGATGACCGTTGACACAGCGGGCAGTTCGCCGCTGTCGGGCACCCTCAGCATGCGGGCCGCGATTGCTTCGTCGCTCGATACACTCGATACGCTTGGAGTGCACGCCGATGTGGTGGCCGATGCACGTGATGTGCTGGTTGGCACATCGGCAGCGGGACGTGTGCAACTCACCGCCACGCTCGACGATATGTTCGGCAGTGCGCGCGGTACGGGACAGCTCACCGTGGACTCAGCGCAGGTAGCCGGTATCGACGCCGAAGCGATTGTAGCCAACGCCACCATCAACGACGGTGTACCGTCGCAGTTTTCTGCCTCGCTCCGTACGGCGTCAAACGCCACTGTTGCCTTGAGCGGCGGTGCGACGCGCAATGCCGACTCGGTGCGCGTTGTGGTAAACCGCTTTGATGTATTCACACCGGTGACACCGGTTGTTGCAGCGCGAAGACAGGCTGAGTCCGGCGGTCAGCTCAGTGCACCGTCACGCGGCTTCTCGCTGGCCTGGCCGGTGAGTCTCATGCTGGGCCCCGACGGTACGGGACGCGTTGACTCCATGCTGTGGCGTCATTCGCAAAGCGGATCGATCGCACTGCGCGGCAGCATTTCACCCGACGGCCAGGTGAATGGTTCACTCGATGCGGAACGTGTACCGCTGGGTGATATCGGCGCGCTGGTGCGTCCCTCGGCGGCGTGGCAGGGAGAGTTTGCATCGTCGCTGCAGCTCTCGGGCACGCGTGAACAACCTGACTTTACCGGACGTCTGGGATTGCGCGACGCCCGGCTGGGCAGCATTGCGCTCGGCCAGCTCGATGCCACCGCGCGCTACGATGAGCGGCGTGTACTGGCCGACCTGTCGTTGCTGGTAGACAACAAACCGGCGTTGACGGCATCGGCCACTCTGCCCCTTGATCTCGCACTCGTGCGTGGTCGCACGCGCCTGCTCGATGAGCCGCTGAGCGGACGCGTCACCAGCCGAGCGGTTGACCTGAGTGTGCTCGAATCGATTTTTCCGTCGCTGCAGCGCGGCGTTGGAACACTCGACACCGATATATCACTCACCGGTTCGTGGGAACGTCCGCGGCTCACCGGTCAGCTGTCGGTGGCCGACGGTGCGATGACCATCGTGCCGCTCGACATTCGCGTGCAGGATGTGAAGGCCGATATCCGACTGGCCGGTGATACCATCGCCATCACTCAGTTTTCGGCGCAAAGTGGTGATACGCGTCGTGATACGATGTCGCTCTCGGGAACCATCACGATCGAATCACTCGATACGCCGGTGTTCGATTTGCGGTTGGCTGCCAACTCATTCCTGGCCGTTGATCGGGCGCGCTTTGCCACGTTGTATGTCTCCACTGTGCGTCCGGTTACGCTGGTGGGTCCGCGCAGCAACGCACTGCTGCAGGGTGGGGTGCGCATAGACCGTGGACGTGTCTTCCTGAACTCGCTCAGTCAGCGTCGCGGACTCGATCTTGACGAAGAGCTCAATCTCATTGATACGAGCAACGTGCGCGTGGACGCGTTGCTGGCCTCCGCACCCGATGCACTGGTGCAGGGACTGTCCATTCAAAACGTGCGACTGGATATCGGCGACGATGTATGGCTGCGTTCACCTGAAGCCAACATCAAACTCGGTGGTGGACTGCGCCTCACACGTTCACTCGATCCGCGCGACGGTTTCGCGCGTCTGGCGCTGGCCGATTCACTCACTGTGCAGCGTGGTACCTATCAACTGAATCTCGGATTGGCCCGTCCAACGTTTGATGTGGAACGCGGTACTATCCGCTTTTTCGGTGATCCGGATCTCGATCCGGCGCTGGATATTGCGGCGCTGCATGTGGTGCGTCAGCAGCGCCCCAACTCCAACAGACAGGATGTGCGCATTCGTGTGCGCATGGGCGGCACGCTCAATCAGCCTACGCTCACACTCAGCAGCGCCGATAACCCGCCGCTCCCTGAAAGCGATATGCTGTCGTATCTCGTGACCGGTGAGCCGGCGTACGCGCTCTTTGGCACGGCCTATTCCGATCAGGGTGCCACACTCGCGCTGCGTCTGGCCGGCAGCTACCTGTCCAGCCGATTGGCCGGCGGTCGCTTTGATCTGGTGCAGGTTGAACCAACGGCGCTCAACCCCGGTGAAGCGTCAAACCTGCGGCAGAGCGGACTCGGCATCCTTGCCGCCACGCGCGTTGGTGTGGGTGGGCAGGTGGGCGAGCGCACCTTCCTCAGCATCACCACCGGCTTGTGCGGTCTGGCACCGCAAGGCGCCGGCAGCGCCGATCCGCTGTCGCTGTTTGCGCAGGGATTAGGCATCAAGCTTGAGCGACAGTTCGACAGCCGGTTCTCCGCCGCGTTGGGTGTTGAACCGGGCAGTTCGGCCTCCACCTGCGGACGCCCCGGTGCCTCGCGCACCTTCCAGCAGACCCCCCCGCAAATCGGTATCGACTTCTTCCGCAGCTGGTCGTGGTAGCACCGCTCCGTCTCCTGAATGTTGCCTGAGCTCGGCTAGCGATTTTTTGGTTTCGGCACGAACGGTGGGTCGTCTTCCTGACGACATGCCCAACTCCATTTTCCCAGCGGCGACGCAGCCCGATATCGCGCTGTCGGCCGCACTCGATGCGATCGACCGCGCGCCGTCTACGTCGGCACGGTTGCGCGCAGTAGCCGATGTGCTGCATCGCTGGGGATTTGGCCGTGTCATGGCCGTGTTGCGCGACGCCAATCTGTCGCCGCAAACCATTGCCACAGTTGGCGACTCGGATCCTGCCACCGCACCCGATGCGCTGCAGGCATTGCCCGGTGTGATCTGGCGACAGCGTCTGCAGTTGCTCACACCGTACGCCGAAGCAGACTGGTATCGCCTGCCGGGTGACGATGTGTGGGTGGCCCGTGAGTTCTGGGCCAGCACGCCAGCCACACGTTTTCGCAAAACCGATTGGACGCCGCTGGATCTGATCATCGCCTTCATCTACGGCAGCGACGGCGACATCCTGGGTACAGTGATGCTCTCGGATGTTGAAGGTGAGCGCCGCCCCGATCGCCATCGCGCAGTTGAAGTGACGGCACTGTTGCGACATCTGGGCGTACGGCTGGCCTTTGATACGCTCAAAGGGCTCGCGCAACGTCGCGCCGAACGGTTGCAGCGATTGCAGGAAGCCGGTGTGGCCATGGCGCGCTCGCTCGACGAAGGGGAAATCGTGCGC
>JAABRT010000131.1 GCA_011390805.1 Gemmatimonas sp.
GGGTGTCGCGTGATGAGCGGTATGTGGAGAAGCTGGCCACGCCCGATGTGACCGTGGCCGATATCATCGGCGACGTTGACCCCATCCGTGCCGCGCGCGGTGGTCATTTGCTGAGCGACGAGCTCACCATGCACTACGGCATGTTGCCGCGTGCCAACCGTGGAATCTTTGCGCTCAATGAGCTGCCCGACCTCGCCGGCAAGGTGCAGGTAGGTCTGTTCAACATCATGCAGGAAGGTGATGTGCAGATCAAAGGCTATCCCGTGCGTCTCAAGCTCGATGTGCTGCTCTGCTTCACCGCCAACCCTGAAGACTACACCGCGCGTGGCAAGATCATCACGCCGCTCAAGGACCGCATTGGCAGCGAAATCATCACGCATTATCCCACCAGTGTTGAACTCGGTGTGAACATCACGCAGCAGGAAGCGTGGACCGATCGTGGCGCATTGCCGCAGCGCGTGCCCGAGATCGTGCGCGAAGTGGTGGAGCGTGTGGCCTTTGAAGCGCGTGACGACAAGCGTGTGGACAAGCGCAGCGGCGTGTCACAGCGCATGCCCATCACTGTGCTTGAGAATGTTGTTTCAAACGCCGAACAGCGTGCGTTGGTGAAGGGTGAAGACGAAGTCGTGCCGCGCATTGCCGATGTGTATGCCGCGTTGCCTGCGATCACCGGCAAGATGGAGCTCGAGTACGAGGGCGAACTGGTTGGTGGTACGGCCATTGCGCACGAGCTTATCCGTCGCGCCTGTCATGAAACGCTTGAGGCACGGGCCGGCGAAGTTGAGGCCGAAGAAGCGGTGATGTGGTTTGACAACGGTGGTGCGTTGCAGGTGGCCGACGATGCGGCCACGCCCTTGGTGCGTCAGGGCTTTGATGTCGTACCGGGGCTGGTGGACACCGTGGTCGCACTTGGCCTGGCCAAGAAGAACGACGATGCAATGATCGCCGTGGGGTGCGAATTGGTCCTGGAGGCGCTGGTTGCGCGCCGAAAGATCAGCCGCAGTGAGCAGGGGCAGTATGGCCGGGCTGAGCGTGAGCGTCGTCGTCCCAATCAGGAGTTTTTTGGGTGACGCGAGAGCGCGCGGTGTCTGAGCACACCGCGCGCTTCAAGCCCGAGCGGACGCAGCTACCACTCGGCGATTGACACATCTGTGTGCGTAAAATCGACGCCGACGAACAGCAACGGCTCATTGAGCTCTGACGCCAGTGCGTACGCGAACAGGTCGCCGTAGTTCAAACGAGTCGGGTGTCTCCCTTTACCAAACAGGCGCGCTGCATCGCGTGCGTGTGTGCCTTGTTTGGTGGTAACCGGGACGATTTCCAGTTGTAGTTCGCGGGCGAGTACATCCAGCTCGAGATCGGTCCCAGCTCCTCGTTCACCGAGAAACACGAGTGATGCCTCGAGCATGGTCGCCACCGATATAAGGCGCCTGTCGGCTTGCATGATGGCCGAGTGAAGTCTCCGGGCGCTCGGCTCGCCGCGCCAGATCGCGACGATGGCCGATGTATCAATCACCATTTACGTGCACCGGCTACCGCCGTCACTCTGGCACGCCGGATTCATTGTACCCGATGATTAAATCTGGTGACCGCGGGTCGAGAAGAGGCTGTTCACGAACGCGGCGCTGCAGCTGTTCAATACGAGCCCATGAGCGGTCTATATCCTGCCGACGAACGGCCTCTTCACGCTCAAGCCGTTGCCTCACGGCTTCCAGCACCGCCTCGGTGATGGACTCCCCAGTGACATCAGCGAGGCGCCGAATCAGTCGTTCCGTTTCCGGACTCTTTAGATTGATGGCCATTAAAGAAAGAGGTCAATCTTTCTTTATTTCTTCAAGGGCTGTCCACGTTCAGGCAGCGCGGCAGCTTCTCTAGCTGGACCTTCCGCGCAATGTCCGCCCCCGCGTTTGCACCCGCATGGAAACCGTGCGGCATTCGCGGCCCGAGGACACCGAGTCTTCAGCTGCACCGCTGTCGGCAGCCAGAGCGCGTTCCGTACACACCCGCAACCGCAGCGTGCCAACAGCCGGCGGTGTGAGATTCACGCGCACGTTAGGCAATATTGCGAGCGAGTCGGCCAGCGTTTGCACGACCGAGGTGGTAAACTCCAGCCGCGCTCCCGATTCAAGTAACAGTACGGGCACGAACGAACTGTCCACCGTGACGCCGGGCGACGGCTCAATCACCAGTGTGCGCACATGCGCGGAATCATGTGCGGCCAGCACCAGCGACGGGTTTTCGGCCAGCACGGTATCGAGATCGGCCGCGCAGGCGGCGGTTCCGCCGACCGCGAGAACGCCGAGCAAAGAGAGCAATCGAGAAAGCATGTCCCAAGCTACGCATCGACACGAAACCGTGTGGGCGGCGGGTGCACAATCGGGCGCGGGTGTAGAGGCGGGCTCGGGTGCAGGTGATGGTGATGCGCAACACATATGTCGCGGCATTACTCCGGTTGCCGCGCGGAGCCGCAGCAGCTTCAGGAGCCTGTACAAGATCACTCCCCTCTGAGAATCGCCCGTGCAGCGTTGAACGAGGCGGCTCTGAGTGCACGACGAGTTCGGCACGACTCTTGCTCCTCATCAAGACAGACAGGTTGTGAAGTCGTGCCGTGCACGCGCTGCACAGGTGTCGAGCGGATGTTCGCTCTGGGATGCGCCTGGATGAACTCACTGCGTTGACAGCAATTTTTCTTTAGGGGACAGCATGAAATCGTTTGCATTTGGAGCAGTACTTCTCGCGCTCACAGCGTCCACCGCGGGTGCACAGGTTGGATATCAGTCGTTCGCAGGTGACCCGGGCTTGAACTCACCGCCGCTTCCGATGCCACAGTCACTGCTGCTTGACTTCAATGGAGCCGACCCGGTAGCAGATGCGCTCGTGGACGGAGTTTCGTTCAGTGGCAGCTTCTCGTTTCAGACGGGATTGTTACCCGGTCTTGCTGCCCCGCCAGCAGGTGTGACCAGCAAGTACTTCGCAACGCCAGCCAGCGGTGGTCAGAGCAGCTCCGGTTCTGCAATCATCGACTTTCAGGGTTTCCTGCAAACGCAGATCATCAACTCGCTCAGCTTCTACTGGGGCTCGATTGACCGGTACAACAAGCTCGAAGTTCTGGACTCGGATCTGAACACCATTCAGTTCGACGGCGGGCTGAACTTCATCACCGGCTTGAATGTTGCCGTGCCTGATGCGAACGGTAATCAGTTCGTTAACGGTACAAACCGTCGTTTGTATCTCGACCTTGCGGGTGTCGACAATTTCCGCGCGCTCAAGCTGACGTCGACTTCTCGCGCTTTCGAAATCGACGACGTTGCCGTGAACTCAATCGGCCGCGCCACCGTCCCCGAGCCCGCCACCGCCTCCGTGCTGGCACTCGGCCTCGCATTGCTCGGCGCCGCTGGTGCCCGCCGCAAGCGTAACCAAGCCTAAGCTGCACCGGGCTAGCTGATCAGCGCCGTCACACGCGCGGATCAGAACACAAAATGCGCCCCGTTGTCCGCATCATTGGACAATGGGGCGCATTTTTGCCCGTACCGCTCATCAGCACCGCGTAGTAGCTTGCCCCGCGCCATGCCCAAGTCCAAGTCGCAGACCAAGCCCGCGCGAAAAGCCAAGCCACGCCGCCCACCACACGCGCAAACCGCCGCCCAGATTGTTGAGCAGCTCCAGCTGCCCGCGGTCAGGCGCCAGATGACCCGCCTGCGCACATGGTTTCGCAAACACGGACGCGATCTGCCGTGGCGTCGCACGCGCGATCCGTATCACGTGCTCGTTTCCGAGCTCATGCTGCAGCAGACGCAGGTGTCGCGCGTGATCGATTACTACGATCGCTGGCTCACGCGCTTCCCCACCCTGCACGATGTCGCCCGCGCGCGACCGGCCCACGTGCGCGAGGCGTGGGAAGGACTCGGCTACTACGCCCGCGCGCGCAATCTGCAGAAGCTCGCCCGCACCGTTGCACCTAACGGCGAACCCAATCACGCGATTCCCGACAGCCCCGAGGCACTGCAAGCACTGCCCGGTGTGGGTGCATATACCGCCGGCGCGGTGGCCAGCTTTGCGTATGAGAAGCGCGCACCGCTGGTAGACACCAATGTGGCCCGCGTGCTGCTGCGTCTGTACGCGCCGGAGTATTCCCCCAAGAGCGGCGTCGGTCAGCGCGTTGCCTGGGCTCTGGCGCTGGCCGTGCTGCCGCGCACCGGCAAGGCCGCGTGGACACACAACCAGGCCATCATGGAGCTCGGCGCGCTGGTGTGCACGGCGCGCGTGAAGGCGTGCGGGAGATGTCCGTTGGCGCGCGACTGCAAATCATTTGAGCTGTAGCACGCATTCAACACCGCTGTTCGCGTAGCGCACTCATCATTCCGGCAACTTCAACCCAGGTTTCTCAACGCAGCGGAGATTAGGCTGGAATTTGATGCACACGTGCAACGATTTTGGCGAAATCAGTAGCAGTCTCTTCCATGAGACCGATGGCACAGATTCTGCGAAGTGTGAGAAACATCATTCGTCTGATTGTCGATCACCCACCTCACAAGAGCGAAAGAAGAGCATGAAAGCATCCATTCTATCGGCCGGATTGGCCACCCTTTTCGCCGCGACCACGCTGCACGCGCAGGTCAACCTCAGCACCGCCAATGTTGGTGACTGGCAGGTATGCGTGCAGGATCATGACGCCGCCGCCGCTTGTGGCGCCGGTGACTTCGTGGACGCCAAAAGCATCCCGCTCGCCAATGGCTGGCCCAACGGACCGTGGATTAACGCCGATGTGCCAGGGTCTCCTACTTTTGGCGACATCAGCGGCGAAAACCCGTCGTGGAAGTTCACCTACCGCACCACGTTCAATCTGCTTGGCCTGCCGGCCGGCTTGTTCAACACCACGGTGAGCGCGAGCACCTTCCTGCTCGACAACTACCTGTCCAGCACCGGTTTCTACCTCAACGGGTCGGCTCTCACCGGAATCAACTGGGCACCAAACGCCCCGTTGGCCCCCAACGGCCAAAACTGGCGTACGGTGTTCTCGTTTGAGAACGCCGGAGGACAGATCCAGAACGGTGTGAACACGCTCGACATCAAGATCCTCGGCAACGGTCGTACCGATGGTATGGCGTTCATTGGCACCGTTTCACTGCCGGATGGCGCGAATGTGGTACCCGAGCCGGCTTCGCTGGCGCTTCTCGGTCTGGGCCTCACCGGACTCGGCGTCGCCGCACGCCGCCGTCGCATTTCGTAACAGCGCACCACCGCGACGCGCCAAGCGCTCTCCCTGCCACATCGCAGGGAGAGCGCTTTTGCGTTTGCCCTTGAGCCACCCCCACACATCAATGACTTTTAGTACATGGGTCCTGTCATTGAAGTCCTCTCCATCGCGCTCGCCGTAATCCGCCCACTCGTGCTCGGCGCCGCCGTGTTCACCGGCCTCGGCGCGCTGGCTACTTGGGGCGTGCAAACCCGGCGCATCCCGCCCTTTTCCGGCCTGGCCCGGTTTACCCGCAAATCGGTAGACCCACTCTTTGCACCCGCCGAACGCCGGCTGCTGCTGAGCGGTGGCCAACCCGCGCACGCACCCTGGTGGACGCTGGGAGCGGTAGTGATTGGCGGACTGCTGCTCATCAGCGGCATGCAGTTCATCATCTCGCAGCTCGCCTTCGCCGACATGGCCGCACGCAGCGGACCGCGCGGCATTATCAGACTGCTGATCATCTGGTCGTTCGCGATTGTAAAGCTGGCCATCATCGCACGCGTTATCGCCAGCTGGGTAGGCGGCTCGCCCTA
The DNA here is from genome assembly GCA_011390805.1 of Gemmatimonas sp. Taxonomy (GTDB): domain Bacteria; phylum Gemmatimonadota; class Gemmatimonadetes; order Gemmatimonadales; family Gemmatimonadaceae; genus JAABRT01. The sequence goes on from JAABRT010000131.1 coordinate 5,773, forward strand.
TAAAAAGTGGTGGCGCTGGGCGTTTGTCATTACCGACCCCATCTTCACACCGCTGCGTCGGGTGCTGCCAACCTTTGGCCCCATCGATATCACGCCGCTGGTCGCGTACTTCGGCCTCAGCATCATTCAGGCACTGGTACTCGGCGCGATCTGATCTGTCGCTCCACAAACGGGCGGTGCATCCAGGCGGAGCGCAGAAAAAGCAAGGGCGCAGCATGCGGAGGAATGAGCAAAAAAACGGACGTTCAC
>JAABRT010000132.1 GCA_011390805.1 Gemmatimonas sp.
GACGTTCGCATTTTTTCACGGACGGGCGAGTTGCAGGCGCGCGCCGGACAACGCGGCGAAGGACCCGGCGACTTCTCGCCGCTCATGTCCGGTCTGGCCCGATGCGGTGGCGACAGTCTGGCCGTTATGCAGCCCGGGCGAATCACCGTGCTCGCACCGGGGGGAGAGCTTTCGCGCGTGATCGCACCGCCGCCTTATGAAGGCGGACCGCCACCAGAGCCGGTATCGGCAGGGCCGGATAGCTGCGAAGAGAGTGTGTGGCGTTTACGCCGGGCCATGCCTCTTGATACCAGCGGGTATGTGGAGCAAGCGTACTCACTCATCCGGCGTGATGCCTACACGCATGCGGTGGTGACTCAATTTGCAGGTACCGTTCGCTATCGCACTGAAGTAAACGGGCAGCCCGCGATGATTTTTATCCCGTGGCACCCCGAACCGGCGTACACAGCGCATAACGGCTCGGTGTTCTGGACGTCAGGTGCCGATGACATCATCACGTACTGGCGCGCAGCGGGCGACTCAGTCAGCCTGAAATGGAGCGCACGGCGAGAGGCGATTTCGGATGCTGAGCGCGAGCTGTACACCGCTGCACGGAGCGAACGTATCGCCGAGGAACCCAACTATGCGCGGAGTCTCTTGCCGTGGGAGCAGCTTCCTCACAAACCCACGGAGCATCCGACTGTTGCGCAGATGTTTGTTGACGGGGACCACCATGTGTGGCTGCGCCCGTTCCCCGCGCGCAGTAACGGCATTGGCGATCGCCTGGACGATGATGCCGGAGCATTTGAGGTGTGGTCGATTCTGAGCATACGCGATGGCGCGCAGGCTCAGATCACTCTGCCTGTTGCGTTGTCGCTGACAGACATCGGCGAGCAGCATATCGCCGGCGTCTGGACTGATGACGAAGGACTGGAGTCGGTGCGGGTGTATCGACTCAATCGTCGGTAGCGTGTCGGCTGGTCCATTCAGACAACGGTGACATATGGATTGGTGCGCCGGATGACGGTGCAGTAGGGCGCTTCCGTTAGCCGCTTCAACAACGCGCCAATCGCAACCTTGACGCCCAGTGAGGTTTTAGTGATATTCGTGAGTTGGTTTGCTAAATCACGTATCTCACTTCTCAGGGCACATCATGGGAGCAGATTCGATCGGACTGGCCTTGCTCACTCCCGATGAGCTTCGCGCTCTCGAGAAGCAACATCCCGAACTGCTGCTGGATGATGAGCAAGAGGGCAGTCCGCATGCGCTCACGATCTCTGGCTCACCAGCGCTGCTGTCGGCCGTCCGGGTGCTGGTCGAGCACATCGCGCGCGAGCAACAGCAGTCGGCAGCCGTTCTGTCAGCGCTTGCGTCAAATCCGGAACGCGCAGTCATCACAACTGAGCGCCTTGAGCAGCTTCATCGACAAGCCGAATCGCAAAACGCGTTTGTAGACTCAGTGGAGCTGCTCACGAGCGCGATGATTGGAGCGTGGCGCGGGTCGTCGGCCAAGAACTCTTCCGCGATGGCCAGTCGGTGGAAGAGTGCCGGCCGGATCTTCGCCGTTCCGAGCGGTCGTGCGGACCTTTATCCGGCGTTTCAGTTTGACGAGCATGGCGAGCCGCGCGCCGTGATTGGCGAAGTGCTGCGCCATCTCGCCGCAGAAAGCGATTGGGCCAAAGCGCTGTGGTGGACCGCGCCTTCCGGATGGCTCAATGGGCGTCGACCCGTCGACGTGCTCGACACCGATCCGCAGTCGGTCGTTGAGGCGGCGCGTCACACGGCCGAGCCACTTGAGATCTGATCAGCTGCGCCAGTTGATGCGCGGAGCGTCGTGCTGAAGTCGGCGTCAGAGTCGCAGGTACCGGATCCACCAGACTTCTCACAACTCGTGCCTGCGATTGATCGCTGGCCAGCCGGTACTGACTTCGTGCGTGTCTTTTCGCATAGGTATCCTGTAACTGCGTTCAACGCTGGTTCAGGCACGCCTGTCGCGAAGGGGCGCTTTCACTTTTTCGCGGATGGCGGAGCCCGCGTTATTCCAGTTATGTATGGCGCGGCACAGGAGTTCGCCGCGCTTGCCGAGACGGTTTTTCATGACGTACCGATTTCCGGGACTTCGCGAGTTGTGTTCGAGTCCCGACTGGGATCGCTGTCAATCGGCAGGCTGCAGCCCACCCGTGACCTCTGTCTGGTGAGTCTTCATGGCTTCGGTTTGCATCGTCTCTCGCTCCGCGCTCAAAACCTGACTGATACCAACGCCAGTGACTATCCGAGAACGATTGAGTGGGCTCGCACTCTGCATGCGGCGCTGCCAGACATTGACGGTTTGGCGTGGATGTCCCGTCAGTTCAACTCGTCGCTCGCGCTCGTATTGTTCGGCGATCGCGTGTCGGCTGCCGATCTTGCGGTGTCTGCGCCGCCAGTGCCGCTGCTTACAGGGCGAGGGCGCGACCTGGTAGATAGCGCCGCGAATGCGGCTGGCATTGCTGTGGTACGGTGATCGGCACCGGATCGCCGCCGTCCGACGCCTCAGGGCCGGTATTCGACCCCCACGCGCACACTTCTCCGGTGCCCTAGATCACGATCCCACAACGGCTTGTGCCCTGTCGGGTCAACCGATAGCTTAACTCCATCGTCGTCTCCGCTGTCGCGAGTTTTGCGCGGGCGGTTCGTTGGCGGCTGGGCGCCCACCGGGTGGTTCGGCGAGGCCAGCGGGTCGCCCGATTGCTTTTCGTGGGCACGGTGTCTCCAAGCGCTTCACGTCGCGCTCCGCGCTTCCCCGGTAACTTGATGTTCTGGCCCTTCAAGAAGGCGTCGCTGTTCCCAGCCAATGCCATTGCCGTTGACCTCGGCACGGCCAATACGCTCATCTATGTGAAGGGCGAAGGCATTGTGCTCAACGAGCCCTCCGTTGTGGCGCTCGACCGCGAAACCAAAAAAATCAAAGGCGTTGGCCTCGAAGCCAAACGCATGCTCGGACGCACGCCCGATGGCATCATGGCCGTACGTCCCATGAAAGACGGCGTGATTGCTGACTTCGACGTGACGGAAAAAATGCTGCGCTATTTCCTCACGCTGGTCATCGATAAGCACGTCTTCAAAGTGAAGCCGCGCGTGATCGTGTGCGTGCCGTCGGGCATTACCGAAGTGGAAAAACGCGCTGTGCGCGACTCCGCACTCGGTGCCGGTGCCAAGGAAGTATTCATGGTCACCGAACCCATGGCCGCCGCGATCGGTGTTGGATTGCCCGTTGACTCACCCACCGGCAACATGGTGATTGACATCGGGGGGGGGACCACGGAAATCGCCGTCATCGCACTTAATGGCATTGTCAGCGATACATCCATCCGCACCGGTGGCGACGAACTCGACATGAGCATCGTGCAGTTCATGCGCAAGAACTACAACCTGCTCATTGGTGAACCCACCGCCGAACAGGTCAAGATCCAGATCGGTTCGGCGTATCCGGTGGGCGATGAACGCGAAATGGAAGTCAAGGGACGCGATCTTGTCTCCGGCATTCCCAAAACCGTGCGCGTCCACTCCAGCGAGATTCGCGAAGCGGTGCAGGAGCCCATTCAGCAAATCGTGGACGCAGTGCGTCGTGCGCTGGAAATCACGCCGCCTGAACTGGCGTCGGACATTGTTGATCGCGGCATCGTGATGACCGGTGGTGGTGCGCTCATTCGCGGCCTCGACGTATTGCTCAGTCAGGAAACCGGGTTGCCGATTCACGTTGACGAAGATCCGCTCACCTGCGTAGTGCGCGGTACGGGCAAGATCCTCGACGACGAAGAGAAGTACTGGTCCGTTCTCACGACCTGACATACACGTGCCCGCACGGACCTCGCGTGGGAGCGCACGGCTCGACACAGGACTGCTGCTCGCGTGTTGTATTTTGTCTGTGGTGGCAATGGCGCTGCCCGGCAATGTGGAGGCGCCGATCTCGGCGGCAATCAGACGCACGGTGCTTTCGCCGCTGGTCGCCGTGCAGTCACAAGCGCAGACATTGCGCGGCGCACTGACCGCCCGCGATCAGGAACTGGCCGTACGCGGCAATGCGGCAGCGCGTGCCGTCAGCGCACCCGCGCTTGAGCAGGAAAATGCGGCCTTGCGTGCAATGCTCGGACTCGCGGGGCGACTGCGCAGCGGTTTTGTACCAGCCGAAGCCTTTCACCCGGCTGGACTCACTGACGATTTCACGCTCACCATCTCTGCCGGCTCCAATGTTGGCGTGCAACCGTTTGCACCGGTTGTCACGGCCGACGGGCTCGTGGGCATGGTGGAGCAGGTTGACCCCAACAGCAGCATCGCCATCACGTGGGCGCATCCGTCGTTTGCCGTAAGTGCGGTCAGTGAAGACGAAAGCGCGTTTGGTATTGTGAAGCCGCACCTGGTGTCAGGTCCGGAACGCTATCTGCTTGAAATGACCGGCGTGCCATTTCGCGCCTCGCTCGATTCCGGCGCGCTCATTGTCAGTTCAGGGCTCGGCCCCACGTATCCGCGCGGCATTGCCATTGGTACCGTGATTGGTGAAGTGCCAACGGCCGAACGCTGGGCGCGCACGTACTTGATCAAGCCGAGCGTGCTGCCGGGCACGCTGTCGGCGGTGATCGTGCTGCGCCCTGATCGGGTCGCATCGGGTGTGGCGGGGGTGTGGATGAACTTTGCATCTGCCGACTCGGCCGCGCAGGCGATCGTTGCCGCCTCCGATTCGGCGGCGAAACAGGCGGCGCTGGCCGAGTTGCGGGCGCGTCGTGCCGTCATGGACTCCGCCGCGGCGGACAGTGCGCGTGCCGACTCCATGCTGGCGCCCCTGGGACCGGCGCCCGGTGTGCGTGCGCCGCTCATCACGCCGGTGGTGCCGCCACGGCTACCGCCACGCATCCCGCCTGATACCAGCTACCCGAGCGGCCGCGGTGAGGGCGTGCCCTCGCAGGGACGCGAGGGATGAATCCATTCAGCATGCTGCGCGCCACTGCGGTATTCGTGCTGCTGGTGGCCGCGCACTTCTCATTGCGACCGCTGCTGGGCGGTCCGGTGCCTATTGATTTTCTGTGTCTGGCCGTGTTGTTCGCCGCTGTCCGGGTGCGACCGGGGGCTGCCGCGATCATCGGCTTCTTCTCGGGATTGGGACTCGACGCGCTGGCACTCGAAGGTTTCGGGACCGGTGCGCTTGCGTTCACCCTGGTGGCGTTCGGTGCGTCGTGGCTCAAGGCCGTGTTCTTTGCTGACAATCTCGGGCTCACGATGCTGTTCGTGTTCCTCGGGAAATGGGCCTATGATGTAGTGTACATCCTGGTCAGTGGCGGCGTCCCCGATGGACAGGTGCTCACGCAACTGTTGCTGTGGTCACCGCTATCGGCCGCACTCACTGCCGTGGTTGGTGTAGTGCTGTTGTTGTTGGCGCGTCCCGTGTTTGGAACGCGCCGTTCAGGGTACCGGCGTTAAGGCGCCGAGGAGGAATGCCAACGTGATGCAAGCCGGAAGTGGCGCATGAGCTTCCATCCCAATGAAGTGGCTCGCCGGGCAACGGTGGTTCGTACAATCGTTGCACTCGCCATCATGACACTCGGTCTCGGGTTCTTTCGTGCGCAAGTATTGCGCAGCAGCGAGTACGCCATGCAGGTAGACGGACAACGATTGCGTGAAGTGCCGCTTGTGGCGCCGCGTGGCATCATCTACGACCGCAACGGCGAGATAGTCGCGGAAAATCTTCCCGGGTATCGCGTGTCGTTGCTCACGCCCAGCGTTGATTCGCTCAACTCGGCGCTGGACGCGCTGTCCAAAGTGGTGCCCATTGATGCTGCGCAACGCAATCGTGTGATGCGGTGGTATGAAGACGCGCGCACGCGACCGGCGGTGATTTTTAATGACGCGCCTTTTGAAGTGGTGTCCGCGCTTGAAGAACGGCGCGTTGAGTTTCCGGGGCTGCTCATCGA
>JAABRT010000133.1 GCA_011390805.1 Gemmatimonas sp.
TTTACGGCTATGCCCGACCCCATCGTTGCTGCAAATGAGAACACGCTCACCCCGTATTGGAACAATCCGTCGAGCGACAATCCGGCTAACATTTGCAACGTTGGCTTCATTCTCACGGGTTTTGGCGGAGCGCCGACGTGTGACGGTACGGGCAACCTGCTTGGCATGAATGCGGAGTATTTCAGCAACTCTGCGGTAACATTCAACTTCGAATCCGATGAGTGTGAGTTCCGCGTATTCACCAACATCGCCGGCCCTACTCAGCCGGGTCAGAGCCTGATTGCCACAACCGGCAGCGTTTCCATTGACCTTTTGTCACAGGGCATCCCGTCGGCCAATCCGATCATTGTTGACTTCGGATCGTCGTCATTCTACCTCTCGGCCAACTCGCTCAACCCCGCCGGTGCGGCACGGTCGGACACGCTGTTTGGCTCCGAGACAACGTCCCGTTGGGCTCTCTTCTACACAGCGGATCAGGGCACGACGTTCATTGGCTTTGAAGACAACGTTGCAGGCGACTCTGACTACAACGATCTCGTAATCTCAGTGCGCTTCCTTGGAGGTTCGCGAGTTCCGGAGCCTGCTTCAATGGCTCTTCTTGGATTGGGTCTGGTTGGCCTCGCCGGTGCCGCGCGCCGTCGTCGCGCCTAAGCGTCGCGACTACAGCGGCGATTTCTCTTCCCCGCTGTTGTACAACCTTCCCCCCTCCAGGAGTCCCCGACGTTTAGGCCAGCCTTCGCCGCGCTCGCTTCGGTCACGCTCGGCGCGCTCAGCTTGTCGATGCGCAAACTGCCGTGGATATTGAGCTCAAGTTGCTCATCGATGTGTTCGGCAGACGACGCGATTGTCCGCAAGATCGGCCGCGAGGTCGGCACCAGCGTAGCCGAGCCGACAAAAGTTGCCTTGCTTGGTTTTGGCCTGTTTGGCCTTGTAGCTACCGCGCGCCGCCGCAACGCCTGACCCATCGCTGGGCAAACAGCAAAGGCCCGCACCTCGGTGGTGCGGGCCTTCTGTTCAGCAATCGTGAACACTGTTCACGGCATTATGCCAACTTTCGCATACGACGCGCCGACGCTAGCGCAAAAATGCTCAGGCCAAGAAGTGCCAGGCTTGACGGTTCTGGCACCTGCGCCTGATTGAACTCCAGCGTGGTCTGGATGGTCAGGTTTGACTGCGTGGTGTGGCGCTCGGCGAAAAAGAAATCGAACGAGTAGTTGCCCGTCTCGCGACCGCCAATTCCGTCGAAGAAATCATCAAGATTGATGTTGGCGCTGGCAGCGCTATGTACTCCGCCCAGGTCGATACCGAGCTGCTTGTCAAAAAACACCCACACATCATCGTCGCCGGTAAACGAGAATGTCTGGTCCATTCCCTTATCGTAGAAGAAGGTGGCCGCAATCTGGTAAGTGAAGTAGTAGTTGTTGCCAGCTACACCTTCGTTCAACAGCTCGCCGTTAATGGGAAAAAACGAGTTGCTCGAGAACTGGTAGATCCCCGACCCGGGCGCCGTTTCGGTGAGTGGGATCTCGTACTGCTTGCTGAACGCTGCCGGACTGTCCCACCACGCATTGAAGGTGGTTGCGTTGCCGATGCAGCCTCCGGCTGCGGTGGGACCCGCTGCTGCCGTGAGAGTGGGGGCAGGCCCGGACAGTGTGCTTGCCACCAATCCGGTTCGAACGCCGCTGATGCAGCGCTGAAAATCGGGATTGACGCCGTTGGCAACGTCAAGCGGACCGGCAGTGAAATCCCGGATGGTTCCGGTGAGACTCTGCGCCGTGGCGACAGAGGAGAGCAGGGCGATTGCGGCGATCGCGGCTGCTCCGGCCAATGGTTTCATGTGTCCCTCGTGGGTGGGTGGGTACGTGCGGCACTTATGCAGGCGGCACATTTTGGCCAGCACCGCACGTGAAGGGGGAAACAGCGACCTGCAAAAATTAATCCTGCATTTTCCAAGCCATGATTGCACGGATGTCTGCGCCGCTCCCCCTCCTTCCCCCCCCCCGGAGCTGCTTGACGGCGTGCGTTAGCGGATCAAGCGATGCGGTGACGACGCGCCATCATGCCGAGTCCCACAACACCCGCCAGCAGCAGCGCTGTCGAGGCGGGCTCTGGCACGGGAATACTTGGATCAACACCAGTAAGGCGACCGATGAGTTGAGCGCTGTTGTCCTGCTCTTCAATGGTCCAGAACTGGCTCACAGCGCTTCCGCCACCAACGGAAAATCCGACAATCTCGAGGAAGAAGTCATCGCCACCAAATGAAAACGGTGTCGCCGAGCCAGCAAACGCAAACGTGACCCTGTCAGCACAGCCGTTCACGTTTACTCCAGCACCAAGTGCTTCGCCGTTGGCACAGGGGTTGTTCCCGTTTGGAGTCTCAAGGTGATTGAAGACAAACGATTCCGTGAAGTCCTCGGATGGAGAGGCACCGGCAATCGTGAGAGAAAAATCCAGAATGATGCTGTTGATGGACGTTCCGGTGCTGATTGGATTGTTGAGGTGCACAAAGGTGCCGAGTGTAAAGAGCGTACCCGGAGGGGTGAGCGGGTTGATGCTACCTAGCGCATTGGGCGTAAAGTTGTAGCCGCTCTGGCCACTGCCCACGTTGCCGCCCCACCTGACCTGCTTGGTGGCTCCGCCATTATTGATGTTCACAAAGCTGCCGCCGACATCATCTCGCCATGAGGCCGAAACACCGGTGGCAACCTGAGCGGTGAGTGGCGCCGACGCCATCAGCGTGAGTGATGCGGCGGTGGCCGCAATCGCGAAGGGAGTGAAACGCATGAAATCTCTCCTGAAGCTTGAGAAGGACCAGCGATTGGTGTTCGATACCAGGAACTTCCTGGTACCGGACGTGACAATTCGCACGATTCATGCCCCTCCAAAAGCAGAGTCCGTTGGTGACACCCAAAAACTCAACACTAGCGGTCCAAAAGCAGGCGAGCTCAGCAGGAAATCTGTAAGCTGTTGTCGAGTAACGATATACAGGGCACTTTTGGCGCCAATTTCAAGGCGTCTCGTAGTGCGACGGTCCTATCAAACGCAGCGGCTGTGCAACATACAAAACAGTGTTGCGCACTTGCGTCATCTATGCTGCACTTATAGGACATTCAGCCACTCGCAAAGTGATTTGTGCACAAGTGCGATGTCCGACGCTCACGGATAACGAACCCGGCGGTGCGCCCTCCTGTACATGAGGGCGAGTGCAGCGAGCGTGGACAACAGCAGGCTGCGCCCGACGGGTTCGGGCACTTGCTGCGCGGATGGGGCGACCTGGAACCGAAGCTTGTCTGCGCCCACCCAATACGGGTTCTCACCAAACTGCACGATCAGTCCACCCACGGCCGAAACGCCGGTGACTGAAAAATCTACCGTGGGATAAACACCAAACGACTGCGTTCCCGCCGACTTACTCTCCCTGAACAGCTCCGTGCCTGAGAGATCAAACACGCGCACCACGAGCGCGTCGGGTCCCCCAGCCACGTGAGCCCACACTCCAGAAGTTCTGCTCCAACTCGGCCCAGCCGGGCCCGGGCCATCCCCGCACACAGTCGCTTCCGGTGAGGGCAGAAAACAGCCCGAATCCAGCCGAAATTTGGTAACCGAAGCCGAGTGTGGACGTGTTGCCAAAGCCGTCGGCAACACACGCGTTGGTTTTGCCCAACACACATGTTGTGTGCTGCGGCATGATCGGGAGCGATCAGAGTATCGGTGCGTTGCGATGTCAGCTATTGGCCGTTCTGCCAGTGCGGGAACGCAGCGCCTGGCGACGGTGGCACTCGCGGCTACGCCGTACGTGACAATGCGGCCGGTCCGGCGAAGGTTTGTGCAATCGCGGAAATGACGGCGCTGCTGTGCGTGAGATGCAAAGCGTGATTGGCATGTTCAATCACCGACACGCGCGCATGTGGCACAGCGCGCAGCAATATGCCAACACTTTGGCCGTACACGGTATCGCTTGTCCCACCGGCCACGATGTGCACCGGCATGGTGAGTTGTGTGAGCTCAGACTCACTGGGAGACCATTGCAGCAATGCTGGTACGTCAATCTGCAAAAAAGCGTCGAGTGATTGTATCAGCGCTTCCTGAACGGCTGTGTTGCCGCTGTGCCCCAGCAACTCAGGTCGCGCCTGCACAATGCCTTCGCCAATAGAGCCATCAATGAGTGCCTCGGCCAGTGCATCGGGTGACATGCTGGCACGCAGTTGTGGTAACGTTTGCAGCTGCGCCAGCAGCGCTGCGCCTGATGCTGCTAGCGTCAGCAGTGGTGGATCGAGCAGTGTCAGTGAGCGCACGCGATGTGGAGCTTCAAGTGCTGTGGCCAAGGCTACTGCGGCGCCCATGCTGTACGCCAGTACATCAACTGTTTCATGGTCCAGTGCACTGGCCGCGGCGAGAGTGTGCGCAACCAGCGCGGGCATCATGGCTGACGCGCCAACCGGTTGCTGTGCGAACCCGCTTGCCGATGTGCCGCTGCCCGGATACCCCGGACGTGTAACCCGGTGCAGGGTACGTTGTGCGAGCAGAACAGGTGAAGTCTCAAGGTCCAGACAAGACGCGGCGAGCAGTCCACCGTGCAGCACCAGTGTAACAGGCTGGGTCATTGGTTCGGATTGTTACCGTGAAGGAACAGTGCCGCCGCCACACCGCCTCGCGAAGGTACCTTGAGTTTACGCAGCACGGTTTCGGTGTGGCGCGCGGCGGTGCAGGCTTTCACGCCAAGCGTTTGTGCGATCTCACTGGATCGCTTGCCGCGTGCAATGAGCAGTGCCACTTCGAGCTGACGCTGTGTGAGGTTAAAGGTTTTGCGAAGCGTGGCCTCGTTTACCGGCAGGGCGGCATCGACACTGCCACGCGGCCAGTGTCGCAACCTGATCACCACCATGGAGTGCAGTGACATGGCGCTGGATTGGCACAAGATCGACGCTACGGAAATGCTGCTGCCGTTGCGCAGTGTGATACGGTGCTGTGTTGACTGGTTGTTCAACTGCGTGGCGTGTTGGTGCGTGTGCTTCGACAGGCAACGTGTAACGTGTGCACCTATGGTCTCGCGTACTGTGGTTGCGTCGGTGGCTGAGAGCTGCTCGAGCAGTGTGTCGTAGCCCTTTGAAGCGTGCAGCAGCTGTGCCCGCGGTGAGAAGAGGGCAATCGGTCGGTCATCCGTGGCAAGCAGCGCGTCAAGCATCCATGCACTGTTGCTGCGCTGTGCATCGGGCAGCAACGCTGCGGTGTTTCTGAACGCCGGCTCAAGTAGCGCGAGTGCGCGTTCACCTTGGGGTCCAAACATGTCTGATCCCTCGCCTACGGGTTCAACATGAAAGTGCGCAACTTTGTCGCCTGCTTGCAGGTACACACCCGCGCCGTCTATAAGTCCGTGCTTCGCGTAAAACTGGTTGAACACCTCCGACCGGCGGTAGCGTGCATACCACAGCGGTCCGGCCAGTTCGTGACGCTTGCGACGTGTGTAGCTGGTGAGCGCCAGCTTGGACATGAGTGGATAAGTGGGGTCACGTGCAACCCACTCGCTCACGTACTCTTCAAAGACGCCGTCGGGATAGCCAGTGGCCAGTCGTTCATCGCTGAGGCCGTAGCCTTTCAAGCTGACGTGACCCATATCGCCGTGAAAGAGGCGCGTGAGCACCGCGATCACCGTGTGGCGCCACTCATTGAGTGATGCATAATCCAGCGGGCGCCGCAGAACGTCGGCTGCCTCCGAGACTTGCTGTGCTGTGCCGACAGGTAGCGCCATCTTCGGCGGGTTCTCGTGGTGTGTTGCTAACGTCTGCGGGTGAGGGCAAACATGGCAAAGCCGCTCGCGAGCAGCAACAGCGAGGAAGGCTCGGGCACTGGCGTACCGTTGAATCTCGCAACGAA
>JAABRT010000134.1:0-5543 GCA_011390805.1 Gemmatimonas sp.
ATGTCGCGCGCAGTGTGCTCGAAGCATATGACATCCCGGCCGCCGTGCTGCGCGACAACGCCGGCGGCATGTTGCCATCCATGCACATCATGTTTCCGGTGCGTCTGGCGGTGCGTGAATCGGATGTGGCACGGGCGATCGACATTCTCGATGCGCCGTTCATCGAAAGCGATGACTCGTTCCCCAGCGACGATTTCCCACCGCCTCCGCGCTGATTGCGAACTCCGATTCCCATCGTCGCCATCACCCCTGCAACGCTGGCCGACGCAGCAGCACGTCTGCGTCGCGGTGAACTTGTTGCCATCCCCACAGAAACGGTCTACGGACTGGGCGCGCACGCGCTGGACGCGCAAGCGATAGCACGAATCTACGAGGCCAAATCGCGGCCGGCGTGGAATCCGCTCATTGTGCACGTCGCAGATGTCGCCGCTGCGCAAGCACTGGTCGCAGACTGGCCTGAGCGGGCGAGTCTGCTGGCCAGCGCTTTCTGGCCGGGTCCGCTTACGTTGGTGCTCAAGAAGGCCGATCACGTGCCGGATATCGTTACCGCCGGCGCCGCCACGATTGCACTGCGCATTCCGGCTCATGAGGGCACCTTGGCGCTGCTTCGGACCAGTGGGTTGCCGATTGCCGCGCCCAGTGCCAACCGGTTCACCGAACTCTCTCCCACCACAGCGCAGCATGTAGCCGACGGCTTGGGTGATCGTGTCGGACTGATTCTTGACGGCGGCCCGTGCGCGGTGGGCGTGGAGAGCACGGTGGTAGACCTGACCACAGAGCAGCCAGTAGTGCTACGCCCCGGGCACATCACACCCGATCAAATCGCACAGGTGCTGGGTGAGCCGGTGCGCAAACGCTCGCCATACGCTGCCGCCGATTCCGGTACCACACCGCATGCTTCGCCGGGACTCTCGGCACGTCACTACGCACCGGCTACACCGGTCTGGCTGGTGTCGGAGACCGACGTGCCGGAAGTCGCGCGCTCCCTCTCATCAGACGCCGCACCACAGCGCTTTGCTCTGCTCGCGTTGGAGGGTGGGCTGGCGCTCCCGGGCGCTCAGGCTGCGCGTCGTCTGCCGCGCGATCCCGTGTTGTACGCGCGTGGCCTCTACGCCGCGCTGCACGAGCTTGATGAGGCACAGTGCGACGTGCTGATCGTGGAGCGACCGCCCGATGAGCCACTCTGGGACGCCGTAAACGACCGCTTACTTCGCAGTACGCGCGAATCAGACTGACCGGCGACCTGTTCAGACAGGCGCTGCCGCATAGATTGGCAAGATGCTCCCGATTGATCTCTCCGGCAAACGCGCGCTTGTTGCGGGCGTTGCAGACGATGGCGGCTTCGGCTTCGCTATCGCCAAGTCGCTTGCCCAGGCTGGCGCTTCCGTGTGCGTGGCAACCTGGCCGCCCGCGCTCACCATTTTCCGTAACCTGCTCGAGCGCGGCAAAATGGACGAGTCGCGCTTGTTGCGTAACGGCATCCGCTTTGAGTTTGAGCGCATCTATCCGCTCGACGCACAATACGACACGCTCGAATCGGTACCCGCCGAAGTTCGCGAGTCCAAACGCTACGCCGACGTGGGCGACTTCACCATTTCCGGCCTTGCAGCAAGCCTGACGGCCGACTTCGGCGAAAAGCCGCTCGACATCGTGATTCATGCACTCGCCAATGGTCCTGAAGTCAAAAAGCCTTTGCTCGAAGTCAGTCGCCAAGGCTACCTCGGCGCGGTGAGCGTCAGTGCGTATTCGCTGATTGGCCTGCTGCAGCACCTGGGACCGCTCATGCGCACCGGCGGTTCGGTGTGTTCCCTCACCTACATGGCCAGTGAGCGCGTGATCCCCGGCTACGGCGGTGGCATGTCCTCGGCCAAGGCGGCGCTCGAGAGTGACACGCGCACTCTCGCGTTTGAAGCCGGCCACAAGTGGGGCATCAGGGTGAACACGATTTCCGCAGGCCCGTATGCATCCCGCGCCGCCAAAGCAATTGGCATTATCGAGCGCATGGTGGACTACTGCACCGCCAACTCGCCGCTCCCTGAGCCGCTGGACGCAATGGATGTGGGGCACACGGCCGCGTTTCTGGCCAGTCCCTTGGCGGCAGGAATTACCGGAACCACGATGTATGTAGACAAGGGTTATCACACGATGGGTATGGCCGTGGATCCGTCCGTAGCCGCTGTCAGCCCGATCGGCTGAACCCAAACGCACTCACCACGCCCCCGACACGATGCCGAGTCGATTACGTCAGGGGGTACGTGCGCAGTTGCTGGTGTTGGTGCTCGTTATCGGCATCCCGCTTGCCGTGGTGCATGTACTGCATTCGGTGGAACAGCTCAGCTTCAGCCGGGAGGCGGCGCGCGAGCGGGTGAAACAGGCGGCCGAGCTCATGGCCAACCGGACCGATGACTGGATCGAAAGCGCGAATGCGGCGTTTCTTTCGCTGGCCGATCCGGTGCGTCGCAACTGGGATGACCGCCCGGCCGTCGACTCGCTCCTGGCGATTGCGTCGGCAGCCTCCAATCAGCGCCTCGTCAACTATTTCGTTGTAGATACCCTCGGCGTCAACCGCGGCAGCGGTCGGCCTACATCCGACCGGGACACGCTCAACTATCTGCAGCGTGACTATTTCCGTGCCGCCCTCACCGCCGACGGTGTTGTAGTCGGTGCGCCGCGACAATCGTTTGTGCTGCAGGACCGCTCGTGGGTGGTGTTGGTTGCGCGCGCGCTGCGCAATCCTGACGGGTTGGCCTACGGTGTGATCGCGTCGCCCGTGCGAGTCGATACGCTCACGGATTTCATCAATATTGCGTCGTTCAAGACGCGACCACTGGTGACCGTGCTCGATACCAGCGGTGTGATTGTGGCGCGATCCGAGGCGCCCGACGACTTCATCGGGCTGAATGTGTACGCGGCCACCGGTCGGCGCCCCGAATGGCCTGATACCACGACTATCGCCGAAATCCCCGGCTCTGACGATGTGCTTCGACTCACCGCCTCGGCCAGATCACGTCGCGCACCGTGGCTGGTGAATGTCGGGCTTCCCACAGCCGAGTTTGAAGCACCGCTGCGCGCACAGCTGCGCAGCAATGTGCTGCTTTCATTGATCGCGCTGCTGATTGCCGGCATGGGGGCCTACATCGTTGGCGGGCGCATTGCCAATCCACTGGTCGCACTCGCTGCAGACGCCCGGCGCATTGCCGATGGCGACACATCGTACCGCACAACGGTGTCCGGGCCGGCCGAAGTGAAAGTGCTGAGCGCAGCCGTGAATCGCATGGCGGAAACAGCCGAGCGGCGTAACGCGGCACTGGCAGACAACGAACGGCGCTACCGGTTTCTCTTTGAATCCAATCCACTTCCCATGTGGGCGTGGAACGCCGACACGATGGAGATTCTGGCTGTCAATGACGCAGCCATCGATCACTACGGGTACGCGCGTGATGAGTTCATTGGACAGCCGATCACACTGCTGCTCGATCCGTCGGAGCTCGAACGCTTTTCCAAACGCCGGCTGCCGTTCAAAGAAGAGCGACAAAGCGCCGGTACGTGGAAACATCGAACGTCGAGCGGTGATGTCACGGAAATGGAAGTGATCACGACATCGTCACGCCGGCTGGGGACAGACAGTTGGCTGTCAATCGGAATCGATGTGACCGCGCGACGTGAAGCAGAGCGTGCGCTGGCGTTAAGCGAGGAACAGCTCCGACAGGCACAGAAGATGGAAGCGGTCGGCGCCTTCGCCGGCGGCATTGCACACGACTTCAATAATCTGCTCACGGGCATGATCGGTTTCTGTGAGCTGGCGCTCGACGCGCTGCCCACCGGCCATCCGGTACGACCGGATGTCGCGGAGGTACGCGCGCTGGCCGAACGCGGTGCCGATCTCACGCGACAGATCCTGGCCGTCAGTCGGAAACAGGTGCTGCATCCCACCATCGTGGATCTCAACGCCATGGTGTTGGATATGGAGCGATTGTTCGCGCGCATTGTAGGCGAACACATCACCGTCATTACCACGCGCGACGAGTCACTGGGTCTTGTGCATGCCGACAAGGGACAGCTTGAGCAGGTGCTGCTCAACCTTGTAGCCAACGCGCGCGATGCGATGCCGTCGGGTGGTACGCTAACGATTGAAACGCGCGCCGTCTCAGCACAGCATGCGCCGCAGTACAGGCTGGCCCCGCATGAGTGGAGCATGCTGATCGTGCGCGATACCGGCATCGGCATGACAGACGCCGTGCGCGAACGCGTGTTTGAACCGTTCTTTACCACGAAGGAACGCGGCAAGGGCACCGGACTCGGGCTCGCACTCGCGTATGCCATGCTTGAACAGGTTCGCGGTGTGATAACCTGTGAGAGCAGGCCGAACGTCGGGACCACCTTCCGACTGTTTTTTCCGCGCACGTCATCGCGGGCAGCGGTGTATCCGGATACGGAAACCCGCTCCAACACCGACGTACGTGGACACGAAACCGTGTTGCTCGCCGAAGACGAAGCGTCGGTACGAGCCGTGGCCACCGCGGCCCTTGAACGCCACGGCTATCACGTGCTGGCGGCTCCGGACGGTCCGACAGCGCTCAAGCTCGCCGCCGAATTCGAGGGAACGATTCACCTGCTGCTCACCGATGTTGTCATGCCCGGCATGCACGGTCGTGCACTGGCGGATGCGTTGTTGAGCAAACGGCCATCCACGCGCGTGCTGTTTGCCTCCGGATATACCGACGACACTGTACTGCTGCGCGGCATCCGGGTTGACGAGCTTTCGTTCATCCAGAAGCCGTTTACGCCCGATCAGCTGTCACGTCGCGTGCGTGAAGTGCTCGACGCGCCGCTCGCCCCATCCGGCAATCAGACGGGAGCATAGTCGTGGGCATCGTCATTTTTGTCATGGGTCTGGTAGTCGCCGTGTTTGCATCCATGCTGCTGGGTGGACTCATGTTGCCACGGCGACAGAGCATTACCCGTGCAACACTTGTGCGTGCACAGCCGGACGCCGTGTGGTCGCTGGTGGCCGATCCGGCTGGCTATCCCGCATGGCGTGACAGCGTGTCGTCGGTGGATGTGGAGGGACGTGCTCCATTGCGCTGGCGGGAGTACGGGGACGACGGATCAACAGCGTTTGAAGCGAACGTGGTTCGTGCTCCGGTGATGTTTGCGGCGCACAGCCTAAACGACGATGTCGCCAATCGTACGGAGCGGCTGGTTGAACTCACAGACGCTGACGGTGGTACGCGGGTGACGTACACGGAAAATGTCACCGTCAGCAATCCCGTCACCCGCTTTGTCACGCGCTACATCATCAGGCGCGGTGGCGGCGCTGAGCGATGGCTTACCGAGCTCGGTGCGGCGCTGGATGAAGTTGTTGTGGTGAGCTGACAACCGCGATCCGGACACCCATCAGCTGAGACGGCGGTGCTCAGGCAACAATGATTTGTGCATGGCCATGGCCGCCACGGCGCCGCCAGCCGCCGCTCGAATGGCCAGCTGCGGACCGGGCGTAATATCGCCGGCCGCAAACACGCTGCGCACCGACGTCGCGAAGT
>JAABRT010000134.1:5553-5852 GCA_011390805.1 Gemmatimonas sp.
TCGCGTTTGCACTTGAGCTGCGCCGCGAGGTCGTCGGCCGGATACTGCGCATACGTGAAAAAGATCTTGTCAGCGTCGAGCGACATGCCATTGGCCAGATCGAGACTGACAATCTGATCACCGTCACGTTGCAGTCGCGTAATTTCATCCGTGATCACGGTGATATTGCTCGCGTCGAGCTTCGTGCGCAGTGCGCGATCGTTGAGATCCGCTGCGCGCCCGTTGGTGCAAATGATGATGTCCTGCGTCCAGGTGGTGAGCGCCAACGCCATGCCGAGCGCGCGCTTGCCATGACCAAT
>JAABRT010000135.1 GCA_011390805.1 Gemmatimonas sp.
ACTGTGCTCGGGCTGGACAACTGCGGTTCTGACGAAGCCTGTCGTCTGCGCGCGCTTGGGCTTTGCGAGGGTACATCCGTTTCCGTAATCGACTCGCGACACGCCATGGTACTCGATGTGCGCGGCACCCGCCTCGCACTCGGCTCGGCACTCACCGCCGGCATCACCGTCCAGCCCATGCCCGCCGTTCGTTCGGCGCGCGGCTGAACTCGCTGCACGCAGGTCGGCTCCGGCCGTGAGTGATCTCGCAGTTTCGCCGTCCGTAGAGCCCACGCCTCCGGTCGCGCCAACATCCAGCGATACGGCTGTTCTCAAGCTTGCGCTGGTAGGCAATCCCAACACGGGCAAGACCACGCTCTTTAACGCGCTCACCGGTTTACGGCAGCGCGTTGGCAACTTTGCCGGCGTGACGGTTGAACGTGTTGAAGGATTCTTTCGCACCGCGCAGGGCACCCGTGTTTCGTGCCTCGATTTGCCGGGCAGCTATTCGCTTTCTGCATCGTCGCCCGACGAACAGATCGCTCTTGAAGTTTTGCTTGGTCGTGCGCGTGACGGCTGGCGTCCCGATGTCATTGTGGTCGTTGTTGACGCCGCACATCTCGAACGCAATCTGTATCTGGCCAGTCAGGTGCTCGAAGTGGGTGTGCCTGTCGTGGTCGCGCTCAACCAGATGGATGTCGCCGAGTCAAAGGGCGTGGTGATTGATGTGCCCGAACTCATTCACGCACTCGGCGTTCCCGTTGTCCCCATCATTGCCAAGCGTTCGCAGGGACTCGATGCGTTGGCGCGTGCCTGTGAAACCGCGGTCACGTTGCCGGCGCCGTCACGCAAGTTCACGCTGGCCAAGCCGGTAGAAGACGCGCTGGCGCCGGTTGTTGAACGCTTGCAGCAAACGGGGCTCAGCCATTCGGCAGCGCAACTCGAAGCGCTGCGTCTGTTGTCGGTGCAGCATCCCGAACCGCATCTGGCCAACGTAGAAGGGCTCGATCAGGCGCGTCATGATGCGGCGGTTGTGCTGGCGCAGATTGGTCTGGCGCCGCAACGCGTGGAGTCTGACGCACGCTACGGTTGGATTGGCGACGTGATGTCGCAGTCGGTAACCACGCGGGTGGAAACCGGTCGCTCGCTCTCTGACAAGATTGACGCCATTGCACTGCATCGTGTGCTGGGGCCGATTCTGTTTGTTGTATTGATGGCGATTGTGTTTCAGTCGGTGTTCACCTGGGCCACGCCACTGCAAGACGGCATTGAGAGCATTGTGGCGGCCGCCGGAGCAGCTGTTGGCAGCTTGCTGCCCGAAGGGGATTTGCGCTCACTCATTGTTGACGGTGTGTTTGCCGGCGTGGGTGGTGTGCTTGTCTTCCTGCCGCAGATCAGCATTCTGTTTCTGGTAATCGGCATTCTCGAAGACAGCGGCTACATGGCGCGCGCTGCATTCCTGATGGACCGCATCATGCGACGCGTTGGTTTGCACGGCCGCAGTTTCATTCCCATGCTGTCGGGCTTTGCGTGCGCTGTACCGGGCATCATGGCTACACGCGTGATTGAAAACCGGCAGGACAGACTGGCCACCATCATGGTGGTGCCGCTCATGAGCTGTTCGGCACGCCTGCCGGTGTACACGCTGCTTATTGGCAGCTTTGTACCGGCCATCACGTTGCCGCTCGGTTTTGGATTGCAGGGTGCCACGCTGCTTGGCATGTATCTGCTTGGCACTCTCACCGCGTTGGCTGTTGCCGCGGTGTTCAAGCGCACGCTGCTCAAGGGACCGGTGCGTCCCATGATTCTCGAGTTGCCATCATATCGCTGGCCGAGTGTGCGCACGTTGGGTGTGACGGTGTGGCAGCGCGCGATGCTGTTTGTGCGCCGTGCGGGCACTGTGATCATGGCGCTGTCGATTGTGCTCTGGGCACTGGCCACGTATCCCAAGACTGAAGCCGATCCGCAGCTCTCTGAAGTTGCACAGCAGGAACAGCAGCTCGAGGCCAGCGCACTCGGACACATCGGCAAGATCATTGAGCCGGTGGTGCGGCCGCTGGGTTACGACTGGAAGATCGGTGTATCGATTGCCGCGAGCTTTGCCGCGCGCGAAGTATTTGTGTCAACCATGGGCACGATCTACGGCGTAGGCGGCGGTGAAGAAGATGTGGTGGCGCTGGGTGACCGGTTAAAAGCTGAGCGTGATCCCGTGACCGGCGCGCCGGTTTATTCCACGCTCGTGGCGTTGGGACTGATGGTGTTTTACGTGTATGCACTCATGTGCATGAGCACCACAGCAATCACGGTACGTGAAGCGGGAGGCGGCAAGCTCGGCTGGTCGTGGGCGGCCATTCAGTTTGGCTACATGCTCGCGCTGGCGTACGGAGCGGCCTGGCTGGTGTACAATGTGGGACGTGCACTCGGATTCGGAGGCTGACCATGGACACGCTCATCGTTTCACTGATCGTACTCGCCGCCGGCGGGTTTCTCGGGAGTCGTGCGCTGGGCTCGTGGCGTAAGTCGCGTGCCGCCAGTGCCGGCTGTGCGAGTGATTGTGGTTGTTCGTCGGCGGATAAGGTGCCGGCGAGTTGGGATAAGACCGGGGTGGTATAGCCGGTTTGTTCGTGCTGCCCGGGGGCGTATAGACAGGCGCTGGGCGGGCTTTGGGGCTCGGTGCGGCTTGCTAATGTGGCGAGGCTTTAAGGCCATAAGGCCTCAGGGCACGGATTTGCCGTAAGACCGAATCAGTACTGCAACAGCGTTCACCGTTTACGTGGAACTGCAGGTAGCCCAACAATTCCAGATACGGTCTTAAGGCCACAAAGTGCCCTGAGGCCTTATGGCCTTAAAGCCTCGCACGTTTCGTACGTCGAACAGTGCACCAACGGCAGCCCCGCGCGCACGGGTACAGCCCCACTACCCCGGGCCCGCCCTGTATGCCGCCGCAATCTTCGGCCATGCGCTGTCTGCTCGTTCGTACAGTTCGCGCAGCGAATCCACCCAGCGTCGCCAGTCGGCGAGCCGCGAATCAGGCGCACTGCCCTCCAGCGCCGATGCGGCCAGTCCGGCGCGGGCGAGTGATACGCGCACCGGCTCCGTTTCCTCCTCGAAGACGGCCTCAAGTGCACGTCCCCGCGCGGCGTCACCACCAGCGCGCTGAGCCGCCAGTTCAACGAGGGAACGATTGAGTTCAGCGTTCAGCTCATCGGCGTTAAACAGCGCCACCTGACGCAGCGGATCGCTCACCCCGACCAGCGTCCGGCGCAGCGTGAGCAACGGTGCAAACCATCGATCATGCTGGGCTTCGTTGTCACCCACCGCACTGCCAAAGGCGCGCAGACTGCGCGTGAGTTCAGGCATCATGCACGCCGCATCGAGTGCGCTGCGCATGGTTGCGCGGGCCGAATCACTGAGCAGTGCGACATCGAGCACATCGCCGTCACGCAGGTACAGCACCACCTGCGAGACAGACAGCTGCCAGCCGTCGAGTGATTCAAGCGGTACTCGAATAACCGGTGCCGTCTCGCGTTCAAACAGCAACGCCAGCTGCTCAGCACGCACTATCGCGGCGGCGTCGATTTCACTGCCGCGCCAGAGTCCGACGACGCGGGAGTTGGGTACGCGCTTCTCCGCGGCGTTGCGCGGTGCGTCGTGCGTCACGTCGTGCGCATCGTCAGCCGCGTCGCGCACCTCGTCGGCCGCGCTGTGCGCATCGTCAGCCGCGTCACGCGCACTCACGACAGCAGCACCTCAAGCACGCGCTCGGTATCGGTGAGATCGGCAAATACCGCGTGCGGTGCATGCTCCGACAGTTCATCTACGCTGAAGCGACCGGTGGCCACTCCAACGGCGCGCGCTCCAATAGCGCGTCCGCACTGCATATCGGCCGGTGTGTCACCAATAATGACCACGCGATCACCGGGCAGATCGAGTCCCAGCGCCTGATTGGCGCGCTGCTGCGCGACACGCGGCAGTTCGGGGCGATGTTCATGGTCGCAGCCAAAGGCGTTGATCACAAAGCGGTCAAAATCAATTCCTACGGCGCGCAACTTGTGCTGTGCACCGCCCCGCACGTTGCCGGTGAGCAGGCCCATGGTCACGTTGTCCGACGCTTCGACAGCATCGAGCAGTGGCAGCACGCCGTCATACAGTTTGGCCATTGAGGGGTCACGCTCCAGCAGCGTGCCCAGGTGCGTGAGGTACGTGGCCAGAATATCGTCGAGCCGCGCGTCGATGGCCGCATCATCGAATCCGGCAAAACGCATCTGTTCGCGGATGATCTGACGGTCCGTCTTGCCGTCGTAGCGGTAGTTGGGATCACCGGTGCTTCCGAATACATCGGTGAGCACGGTTTCCAGCGACTGGCGTCCCGCGCCATCGGTGGAGAGCAGTGTACCGTCGATATCAAACAGAATCAGCTTCACAGATTGATCTTCGCGTTCGGGGTTAAGTCAGCTTCGAGCATATACCACGGGCGCGCATCTGTCACGCGCACGCGCTGATCACGCTCGGCGGTTGAACACGCGAAGCAGTTGATCACGCGCGGGAGCTGATCACGTGCGGCGCCGGTCCCGCCGGTTGCATGCGGGCCGTGCGCGAGAGCAGCAGGCCGGCCATCACGATTGCCCCACCCACACCCTGCCACAGCGTCGGCTGCTCGTGCAACACGGCCCACGCCACAAGAATGGCTATGAGCGGCTGCAGGTTGCCGTACATGGCAGTGCGTGTGGGACCGAGCACTCGCACACCGCGATAGAACAGCAGATACGCAATCACGAGCGCACCGAGGCCGGCGTATACCACTGCGCCCCACTCGGTGAGCGTGATGGCGGCAAAGTCGAGCTGTCGAATGGAAGGCCAGCCAATCGCAAACAACAACACGGCGCCGCTTGAGAGTGTAAGCGACGCGAGATGCAGCGGGTGCACACGTGCCGTGTACGGCTGCAGCAAGACTGTAAAGAGCGCCCACACAATACTGCCGCTCATGATAAACGCCGCACCCACGAGAGCCGTGGCGTCGGTCTCCAGAAAACCCGCACTGGCCACAACGCAGGCCATGCCGATGAGCTGCAATCCAATGCCGGCCCATCCGCGACCGGGCAAACGTTCACGTCCTGCCAGTCGTGAGAACACCGCAATCCAGGCGGGGCCGGCCGCAATCACGAGCGCCGCAATGCCGGCACGCGTACGCGAAAGACCGGCAATGAACAGCAACTGGTACAGTCCGTTGCCCATCACACCCATGGCCAGCAGCGCGTAGGCGTCCTTGCGCGACGGGAAGTTCCTGGGGCCGGCCACCATGAAGGCCACCACCGCCAGCACCACCGACGCCAACAGCACACGCAGCCCGTTAAAAGCCATGGGAGGCAGCGTGGCAATACCGGCCTTCACCACCGTGAAGTTCACGCCCCAGATCACCGCCATCAGTACCCACCCGAGGTCGGTGGCACCAAACGCGGGGCGTGCTGCTACCCCCACGCCGGCCGCTGCCAGCGCAGGAGCGCCGGCGGCGGACTGAGGGGTTGGTTCAGTGGGAGTCACGGTTGCAGACATGATCAAAGCTAGGCGAGTGCCGGTGTGTGCGTGTAGGTTCCCGCCATGCATGTTTCCTT
>JAABRT010000136.1 GCA_011390805.1 Gemmatimonas sp.
GCCGGATTGCGTGTGACCACCGGTTCTGATGCGACGCGCAGCATTACGGTAGCCAAAGCAAGTGGTGGTGCGACACTCAGCGGTACGACGTCGGCAACTGCTGTCGCTGGCCTGGCATCGTTTACCGACCTTTCGTTTACTGACGTTGGGACGGGCAGTCACACGCTCGAGTTCAGTATCGAAGCGCTCGGCTTGTCGATCACTTCGGGCGCCATCACGGTGAACGCGGGCGTGGCCGCCACGCTCACTGCAAACTCCGCGCTCACGCAGTCTGCCACGGTGAGTACCGCCGTCAGTGCACCGCCGAGTGTGCGCGTAACCGACGGATCGGGCAATCCGGTGGCCGGCGTGAAGGTTGTCTTCGCGGTGGGCACCGGGGACGCAGTACTGAGCCCGGCGAGTGGCGACACAACGCTCACGAACGCCTCGGGTGTCGCAACACTGGGGAGCTGGACACTCGGGGCCGCGGAAGGTGACTACACGGTGTCGGCGTCGGCCGCCGGACTCTCCGGCAGCCCGATCGTGTTTACCGCGACAGCAACGCCCGCGGAACTGCCTGGTTTCGCGTCGCAGTTGACGTCAGTGGTGCCGGCAGGCGTTAGGTCGGGCGTGGCATTACGTCAGCGACTGGGTGTCCGCGCAAGCGTTAGTGCAGGCGTTGGTGCAATCGAGCGATGAGAATGAAACGCCTGAGTTTTGCCGTCGCACTTTGTGCTCTTGCCGCGTGCAGCGCTGCATCGGTTGCCGACAATGTCACGGTTGTCGAGGTATCACTCACACCGCCTGAGGCCAGTGTCGAAGCCGGCCGAACGATTGCGCTGATCGCGCGCCCTACAGATGGCAATGGTGATCTGATCACCAACCGTCCGGTTGTGTGGTCGAGCAACAACCGTGACGTGGCTACCGTCTCCACGGTGGGAGTGGTGTCGGCACGTAACGCCGGCACTGCACGCATTGCAGCCAGCGTTGACGGACAGAGCGCCGTGGCGAATATCACGGTCACAGAACGTGAAGTCGCTAGCGTTCAGGTCACCCCACTGGTGGTGTCGGTGCGCGTGAACCGGTCGGTTGCGCTGCAGGCACGGGCGCTCGATGCGCAGGGCGGAGAACTGAGTACTCGCAGCGTCTCCTGGAGCAGCAGTGATCCAGCGGTGGCGACAATCAACGCGCAAGGGCTGGTAACGGGGCTCACACCCGGTGCCGCTACCATCACTGCCACGAGTGGCGGACGTAGCGGTCAAGCGGCGGTAACAGTCACGCCCGAGCCCGTGGCCAGCGTGACGGTGTCACCGGCTAGCGATACGCTGGCGGTCGGTACCGAACGCGAGCTCTCGGCCGTTGTGCGCGACGCAGATGGCGTGCTGCTTACCGACCGCTCAGTTGCGTGGAGCGTGAGTGATCCCAATGTCGCCAGCATCTCGTCGGTTGGTGTTGTGACCGCGCTTGCGCCGGGCACGGTGACGGCGGTGGCGCTCAGCGAAGGTCGTGTGGGGCAAGCAAACATTGTGGTGCTGCAACGATTGGCCGATGCAATTATTCTCACGCCTTCATCGAGCACTGTTGAAGTGGGCGCAACTGTGCAGCTGCTGGCACAGGTCACCGATCCGAACGGCAACCTGCTCACCGGTCGCACCATCACCTTCAGCAGCAGTGATGCAGCAGTTGCTTCGGTATCATCGCAAGGGCTCGTATCGGCGCGTGCACCGGGCGTGGCGAGGATTACGGCGTTGAGTGATGGCAAGACCGCGGTCACCACGATCACGGTGATTGCGGTGCCGGTGGCCGAGGTGAGTGTGAGTCCCGGCAGCACCAGCGTGATTGTTGGCGATACACGCGCGCTCGCGGTGGAGGCACGTTCGGCCAGCGGTATCGTATTGGTTGGACGCCCGACAACGTGGATATCAGGTGCGCCAAGTATTGCGACGGTCAATGCGAGTGGTGTGGTGAGTGCCGTGGCGCCAGGCACCGCGATTATCGTGGCCACTGTGGGTGGGGTCAGTGGCAGCGCTACCGTACAGGTAGAACCGCGCAGCGTTGCGCAGATTACCATCACGCCGGCTTCACCCGAGATCGCGGTTGGTGCGCAGCAGCAGCTGCAAGCGACAGTGCGGGACGCACAGGGTAGCGTGCTCGCAGGTCGCAATATCACGTGGACGACAAGCAATGAATCGGTGGTGTTTGTTGGCAGCACCGGACTGATTGTTGGCATTGGTGCAGGCAGCGCGACAATCACGGCGACATCGGAGGGAGTGAGTGCAAGCACCACAGTTGTTGTTCGCTAGAGCGCATTGGCGTTGTGGCATGATCGCGGCGCTGGTTGCCACAGCAGCGTGCGCCGTGTCCGGCGTGTCGTCGTTGCATGCCCAAACGCTCAGCCCCAAACGCACGCTTACCACGGGGGCTGCACCGGGGTGCGATCTGGCACCGCCTGTGGCCAGCACCGACGCACCGCGGAACAACGCCGAGGCACGCCGGTTGGCGGCCGTTGCGCAGGAGGCCGCACTTGAAGGCAACCAGCGCGCCGCGCGCGACGCATTTGTGCAGGCGGCTCAACTCAATCCATCCGACGACCGGCTGGCGTACGATCTGGCACGAGCCCACGAGGAGCTCGGCGATACGCTGCCCGCAATCGGGGCTTTTTGCCGCTATCTGGTGCTGGCGCCCGCCGGGAACGAAGCCGCGGATGTACGCGCGCGCCTGCTGCGTCTTGTGCCCAATGATGCCAGGCAGCGCGCCGACGAATCACAAGTTGCCTTTAACCTGGGCCTCGAGTTCCTTGACGCCGGTGCCTACGAGGCCGCTGTGCGCGCGTTTGACGAGGTCGTGCGTCTGTCGCCCGCTGCGCCCGAAGGTCACTACAACCGCGGACTTGCCCGATCGGCCATTGGACAGCGCGCCGACGCACTGGCTGATCTGGAAGTGTACCGCGCCGCTGCACCGTCGGTGGAAGAGCGTGTGGCCACGGCACGGGCGATCGATGTGCTGCGACGGCCCGTGTATTCACCCGGTGTCGCCTTCGCGCGAGGTATCGTGCCGGGCTTTGGACAGTTCTACACGGCGCGACCGGTGCGCGGCGTGATTGTGCTGTCGGCGGTGGCCGGAGCGGTGGCCGCGGCCGTGGCGCAGCAAACGACCGAGCGCACAATCAACTACGTTGATCCCAACGGTGTGCCAGCGCCTTACACCGAATCGTTTACCGAGCGTCGCTATTTCACTGCAGGGCTTGCTGCGGCCGTGGGTATCACCGCGCTGGGCGCGTTGGAGGCGGTGTGGTATGCCAACCGTTCGCAGCGCGGTGCGTCAATCATTTCGCGGCCTGCTGATCGCGGCACGCCCGGAGCATTTGATGCCTCGGTGGCGCCGTACCTGCCGGTCCGGGGCGGTGGTGGTGTGCAACTTCGATTTACGTTTTAACCCGTGGCCGCTCTTTCCTCTCCCTGCCGTCTTTCCGTTACCAGGTCTTCATGCGTCTGACCGTACTGCTGGGCGGTGTGTCCGCCGAACGTGACGTTTCGCTCTCCAGCGGTCTGCGCATGGCGATGGCGCTGCGCGAGCTTGGTCACACGGTCACCTGCTTTGACCCCGCATTCGGAACGCTGTCGGCCGATACCGAGCAGTCGCTGCTCGCGGCCGGGGTAGGCAGTCATCCGCCCGCGTTGGCCGATCTGGCGCAGATGCGACATCGTTCGCTGACGGCCGACTGGATTTCGCATCCCGATATCCGGAACGCGGAATGCGTGGTACTGGGACTGCACGGCGGCCAGGGGGAAGACGGTACCGTGCAAGCGGCGCTCGATCTGGCTGGCGTTCCATATTCTGGAAGTGGACATCTGGCCAGCGCGCTGGCGATGGACAAACATCTCACCAAGATCGTGCTGCGACATGTGGGCGTGCCGACAGCAGACTGGGTAATGGCACCGCCGCCCGGTGAGTTGCTTGACGCGGAGCTGGTGCAGGAGACAGTGGGTTGGCCGGCGGTAGTGAAGCCGTCTCGCCAGGGCAGCACCGTGGGTTTGAGTATTGTGAATGGCCCGGAAACGCTGCATTCGGCCGTAGAAGAGGCCTACAGGTTTGATGATGCCGTGATGGTGGAGCGATTCGTCAAGGGCCGCGAGTTCACCGTGGGCATCGTCGGTGATCGCATACTGCCGGTGATCGAGATTGTCCCGTCCAAGGATCTCTACGATTACGAGTGCAAATACACGCCCGGCATGACACGTGAGTTTGTCCCCGACGATCTGAGCGCGGAAACGGTAGAGCAGATGTCCGCGTATGCAAAACAGGCGTTTGAGGCGTGTGGACTCGATGGCTATGGTCGTGTGGATTTTCGCATGGACCAAGCGGGTGGCCTGTGGTGTCTGGAACTCAACACGTTGCCCGGCATGACGCCTACCAGTCTCATTCCGCAGGCGGCATCAGCGGCCGGTCTCTTGTTTCCGGCGCTGTGCGGCCACATCGTGCAGTTGGCCCTCGCGTCACGGCGGCGCGGGTAATCTTCGCGGACGCGCTCTCCCATCATGTCCTTCGCCATCACGGACGAATACGAACCAGAACGCAGCAGTGCGCCGGCCGTGGCGTGGATCATTGGCCTGTGCGTTGCCGTGGTTTTCCTGCAGTACACAGTGCTTCGCCCGGGGTTCACGAGCGACTGGCTGGGGTATCGCGCCAGTGACCTCACCGAGCGGCGACTGTGGACCACAGTCACCTACATGTTTGCGCACGGCGGCTTGCTGCATCTCGCGCTCAACATGTACATGCTCTGGATCTTCGGACGTCGCGTTGAACGCGCCTGGGGATCGACCACGTTTACGTGGTTCTATTTGTGGTGCGGCGTAAGTGGATGGGCCTTTCATTGGATGTTCACGCCGCGCGCCGGTGTGCTGGTGGGCGCCTCGGCGGCCATTCTTGGTGTGGCCGTAGCCTACGCCTCCCGCTGGGGTGATGACGAGCTGTTTCTGTTTGGCATCGTGCCCATGAAGGTGAAGTGGCTGGTGGTGTTTCTGGCCGTGCTCAGTCTGGTCATGGTGGTGGTGAACACCGGCAGCGTGGGAGGCACCGCGTACGCCGCGCACTTTGGCGGCATGTTCGGCGGTTGGCTGTATTTGCAAAAGCCCAACGCGCAGTCCATTGGCAGCCTGCGCAAGCGCATTGCCCCCGCTCCGGATTACGGCGACGAGACACCGCGTGCCGTTCCAGAGCAAAGCCGCCATGGCGCGCACGCGTCAGCAGGTGGCGCCGATGACGGCCACCCCGAGTGCTCCCACCAACATGGTGGCGGCCCGGGCGGCCATGGACATGCTGCTCGACAAGATTGCTGATCAAGGCATGGACTCGCTGTCCAAACAGGAGAGGCAGTTGCTTGACGAGATGAGCCGGAAGCTGAGAGGGGGCTGACCGCGGCTGACTGATCAGCCAATGTCACGAAAGGCACCCCCCCCCGGATAGACCTCAAGAAAAGTCTTCAGGCGACCGACAACTACGTAGGGTCCCAAAACCTCGGGATATCTACTGTCTTGGTTCTCAGCCGCCTGGAGACTTCATGCTGTCCAGC
>JAABRT010000137.1 GCA_011390805.1 Gemmatimonas sp.
GAAACGAGGTGCCCTGTGCATGCGCCACGTACATGGGCGCCAGGGCGGTACCAATGCCGGCCGTGGCCAGCGCACCGGCGTTGCAGTGCGTGAGAATGTGCGATCCCGGTTCGATGAGCGCTGCGCCGTGCTTTCCAATCGCCTCACACATCTCGCGATCGTTGTCGCGAATAGCTGTGGCTTCATCACGCATCGCCTGCCTGAGCTCAGACGGGGAGGTGTGCTGTGCACGCGCCAGCATGCGATCCAGTGCCCAGCGCAGGTTCACCGCAGTAGGACGCGACTGCGCGATACGTTCGGCAAGTTTGGCAACGTCGTTGATAGAGCTCTGCCCGGTCGTGAGCACCGCCAACCCCATGGCCGCCGCCACGCCTATCGCCGGCGCACCGCGCACCGCCAGAGTGCGAATCGCCTCGATCAGCTCGTCCGCCGTCGCCACTTCAATGTAGCGCTCATGATTTGGCAAAGCCCGCTGGTCGAGCAGGCGCAAAGCGCCGCCATTCTCCGACCAGGCAACTGTTTTAAAGGGAGGAAGCACAACAATAAGGTAAAGTGAAGCGCGCAATACAGCAGCGACCACACAACCCGAAGAACAACATCCGCCGCCCCTGAATACATTAAACAGTCTCATCTCCACCACCGCCCAACCGTAAACGGCAGTAAAAAAAACCGCCTACAGTCAACCGTCCACCGAAACCCAAAACGCAGTCAAACGTTTGTTCGTTTTTCCCAGACTGCACCTACTCACCGCCCCCCCATGCCCTACACCAACCTCACCTTCGCCGTAGCCGACCGCATCGCCACCATCACCGTGAACCGGCCCGACAAGCTGAACGCGCTCAACGACGCCACGATGGCCGAGCTCGGTATCGCGATTGATGAAGCGGTCGCGCGTGACGATGTGGGGGTGGTGCTGCTTACCGGTGCCGGACGCGCGTTCGTGGCCGGTGCCGACATCTCCGAGCTGGCCAGCCAAAGCCCCATTGTGGCGCAGCGACGCGCGCGGGTAGGTCAGCAGGTGTTTCGACGCTACGAAACAAGCCCCAAGCCTACCATTGCAGTAGTAAACGGATTTGCACTCGGCGGCGGGTGCGAACTGGCGATGTCGTGTCACATGCGCATTGCCAGTGACAAGGCCAGGTTCGGACAGCCCGAAGTCAAGCTGGGCATCGTGCCCGGCTTTGGTGGCACGCAACGCCTCCCTCGCCTGATCGGACGCGGTGCAGCACTCAAGCTGCTGCTTACCGGCGATATGATTGATGCGCACGAAGCGCACCGTCTTGGACTGGCCGATGAAGTGGTGCCGGCCGATCAGCTCACCGAGCGCGCACAGGCACTTGCGGTGAGCATGCTGGCCAATGCCCCGCTGGCATTGGCCGGATGCATTGAGGCGGTGAACCGTGGATTGGACAGCACACTCGATGAAGGCTGCCTGGCCGAAAGCGATCTGTTTGGTGTGTTGTCGGCCACCGCAGACATGCGGGAAGGCATGGAAGCGTTTCTGGCAAAACGCCCGGCCAGCTTTACCGGCCAGTGATGTTTTTGCGTGACGCGCATGCTTGAACAGCTGGTAGTGCGCGATTTCCGGAATCTGGCGTCACTCGATCTCGAGTTCGATGGTGCCGGATTGGCCATTGTAGGTGACAACGGACACGGCAAAACCAACTTGCTCGAAGCGGTGGCGTATTTGCGTCTGCTGCGCTCATGGCGCGGCGCGCGCGACAGTGATGTGGTGCGATTTGGTGCGGCCGGATTTCATGTACGCGCAAAGCTCAGCGCGCCGGCGCGTGTGAATACCGTAGCTGTGGGTTTTGAGCGCGCCACGCGAAAGAAAAAAGCGACACTCGACGGTGTGGAGCAGCCGAGGCTATCGGAAGCACTGGGCGCGTTGCCCTCGGTGTGTTTTTCACCTGCTGACGTTGTGCTTGTGGCCGGCGGCGCTGGTGAGCGACGTCGTTTTCTCGATGTCGCGCTGGCGCTGACATCACCCGAATATCTGACAGCGCTACAGCACTATCGCGCAGCGCTGCTTCGTCGGAACGCAACACTGCGCGAACTGCAGCGTGCGAGCAAACACACCGGTGGTGCTGAGCAACATGTGGCCGTCTGGGAGCCGGCGCTGTGCGAACATGGTGCCGTGCTGGTGCGCGCGAGGCGCGCGTGGGCACACGCACACGCAGAGCCATACGCCGAGCTGTGTGCAGCGATCGGTGAGGCACAACCGGCCGCGATGCGTTACCAGGGTGCAGCCCCCGAGGCGGATGATGAACACATTCAAGCCGCCCTGGCAGGATTGTTTGAATCATCGCGCGCCCAGGAGCTGCGCCGTGGTGTCACACTGGTAGGTCCGCACCGCGACGAGTTGCAGCTGCAGCTTGGAGGGCGCGATCTGCGAACGTTCGGTTCGGCCGGACAGCAGCGTACTGCCGCGATTGCGCTGCGCATGCGCGAGTCGGCCACGGTGCGCGACGTGCTGGGTGCGCCACCGCTGTTGCTGCTCGACGATCCGTTCGCCGAGCTCGACGCTGGTCGTGCGCTGTCCATCCTGTCGCTGCTTGCGGTGACTGGTGTGGGTCAGGTGCTGCTCGCGGTTCCGCGCGCTGAAGACATTCCGCAGGCGTTCACGGCGCTGCCGCGTTGCACGATGCAGCACGGCGTGCTGAGCCGGGCGTCAGCATGAACGAAGACCAGCTCAAGCGTCGTCCCAGCAAGCTGAGCGATGTGCTGGCCTCGGTGCTGGAGCGGGCCGGCCTCACCGAGCGGCTGGCGCAGGCGCGTGTCATTCCGGAATGGGCGTCGCTGGTAGGCAGCGCGATTGCCGAGGTCACGGAGCCGGTGTCGTTGCAGCGCGACGGTACGTTGGTGGTGGCGGTTCGCACCAACGGCTGGATGACTGAACTGTCAATGATGGAACGCGAGCTGTTGCGTTCGCTCAATGCCGATACCAGCCGACCGCCGATTGTTCGGCTGCGGCTGGTGCTCCAGCGCTGAGGGCCCTGCACCTCGCTCGCAAGTTGTTGTACGACAACGACTTGGCGACGCACCGCCAAGTTGCTTTGTGGCTTGCACCGGGTTAGATTTCGGGGTTCCTCCGTACTTGCATGCGTTTCCAGTTGCGGTGGCTGCTACGCCGCACAAACGCGTCCGTCTCCCCGCCACATCCCAAGCAACTCCATGGCCAACGAGAACGCACAGCCGAACAACAACGGCTACGGCGCCGATAGCATCCAGGTCCTTAAAGGTCTTGAGGCAGTCCGCCTGCGCCCCGGTATGTATATCGGGTCCACATCGTCGCGCGGCTTGCATCACCTTGTGTACGAGGTGGTCGACAACTCCATCGACGAAGCGCTGGCAGGGCACGCCACCAGAGTCACCGTGATCGTGCACGCCGACGATTCCATTACCGTTGAAGACGACGGCCGTGGTATCCCGGTAGACGTGCACCCGGTGGAGAAGTTGCCGGGCGTGGAACTGGCCATGACGGTGCTGCACGCCGGTGGCAAGTTCGACAAGAACACGTACAAGGTGTCAGGTGGTTTGCACGGCGTTGGTGTGTCGGTGGTGAACGCGCTTTCCGAACAGCTCAAAGTCTGGGTCAAGCGCGACGGCCAGGAGTACTACATGGACTTCAACAAGGGCATTACCACCACCAAGCTCAAGACCATTCGTGAGGTCGGGGCGAAAGAGCGAGGCACGCGCATCTGGTTCAAGCCCGATGCCACGATTTTCACCGAAACCACGCGCTACGACTGGTCCACGCTGGCGTCGCGTTTGCGCGAACTGGCGTTTCTGAACAAAGGCATTTCCATCACGCTCACCGATGAGCGCGAAGGTGAGCAGCGTGTGGAAACGTTTCACGCCGAAGGCGGCATTCGTGAGTTTGTGGCGTACCTCAACGCCAACCGCAAGCCGATTCACCCGGAAGTCATCGCCATTGAAACCGAACGCGATGACATCGCCATTGACCTCGGCTTTCAGTACAACGACGGCTATTCGGAGTCGGTGTTTTCGTTCGTGAACAACATCAACACGCACGAAGGCGGCACACACCTGACCGGATTCAAGAGCGCACTCACGTCGGTCATCAACAAGTACATCGAAAAGTCCACGGTCCTGAACAAGAAGGACAAGGACATCCGTCTCAGCGGTGACGATGTACGTGAGGGTATCGTGGCCGTGCTCTCGGTGAAGGTGCGCGAACCGCAGTTCGAAGGGCAGACCAAAACCAAGCTCGGCAACTCCGAAGTCGAAGGTGCGGTGCGCAGCGTGGTAAACGATCTGCTCAACACCTATCTCGAAGAGCACCCCAAAACCGCCAACATCATTATTGAAAAGGCGGTGTCGGCAGCACGTGCGCGCGAAGCGGCCCGCAAGGCGCGTGACCTGACGCGCAAAAAATCGGCGCTTGATGTTGGTAACCTGCCCGGCAAACTTGCCGACTGCTCCCTCTCCGATCCCACACTGTGTGAGATCTATCTCGTTGAGGGTGATTCGGCCGGCGGTTCTGCCAAGCAGGGACGCAAGCGTGATTTCCAGGCCATCCTGCCGTTGCGCGGCAAAATCATCAACGTGGAAAAGGCGCGCATCGACAAGGTGCTCTCCAACGAAGAAATCCGCACGATCATTACCGCGCTCGGCACCGGCATCCGCGAAGAGTTCGACATTACGCGGGCACGCTACCACAAGGTCATCATCATGACCGACGCCGACGTGGACGGCGCGCACATTCGCACCCTGCTGCTGACGTTCTTTTTCCGGCAGATGCCCGAGCTTATCGAAGCCGGCTACATGTACATCGCGCAGCCGCCCTTGTATCGCGTGGCCAAAGGCAAGGAAGAGTACTACGCGTATACAGAAAAAGAGCGTGACGTGATTTCGGAGCGCTTTGGCGAGCGTGCCAACCTCAATGTGCAGCGTTACAAAGGTCTCGGCGAAATGAATCCGGAGCAGCTCTGGAAAACCACCATGGATCCCGAAACGCGCAGCATGTTGCGCGTTACCATGGAAGACGCGGTGCTCGCCGACCAGACGTTTCAGATGCTCATGGGTGACGAAGTGGAACCGCGTCGCCAGTTTATTGAAACCAACGCACGCTTCGTGTCGAATCTCGACGTGTAGCACCGAACATCACCTGTTCAATCGGCCCGCCTCCCACAAGAGGCGGGCCGATTGCCTTCTCACCCCGACACCACTTTCCCCATGTCGGCAACACCCAAGTTTTCTGAGCAGGTCAACCGCTACGTTGATCGCGCCGCAAAACTCCTTGAGCTTCCGGTGGGCTTGCTGCAGCAGATCAAGGCCTGCAATGCGGTTTACCATGTGAGTTTCCCGCTCCGGCGTGATGACGGCAGCATTGAGGTCATTCACGGATGGCGCGCGCATCATTCGCAGCATCGCCTGCCCGTAAAGGGCGGTATCCGTCTTACACCGCACGCCAGTGAAGATGAGGTTGTGGCGCTGGCGGCACTCATGACTTACAAGTGCGCACTGGTGGATGTCCCGTTCGGCGGCGCCAAGGGCGCGATCAAGGTGGACAAGGCCAAGT
>JAABRT010000013.1 GCA_011390805.1 Gemmatimonas sp.
AGCTTGCCGTCACGCGCCTTCTTGGCCACGGCACCGATGTCCTGACCCAGCTCAATGATCGATCGCGCGTGCGCGTCTTTCACGTTGGGCACCACCAGTCCTGCATCACTGGCCACGGCAATGCCGAGGTTCACGTAGTGGTGGTAGACGAAGTGATCGTCATCGATCTTGGCGTTGACCGTAGGGTACGCCTCGAGCGCCAGGCAGGCCGCCTTGGCAAAGAACGGCATGTACGACAGGCGCAGGCCGTGACTCTTCTCCACCTTGTCGCGCATGCGATCACGCAGCGCCGACACGGCGGTCATGTCGATCTCGTTGAAGGTCGTGAGATGCGCCGTGTTCTGCTGTGAGCCGAGCAGGTTTTCTGCGATGCGCTTGCGGCGTGTTGACATCTTCTCGCGTGTTTCGCGAGGACCATCGCTGGCACTGCTGCGGGACATGGCCGGCATTGACGGCGCGGCCGGTGCCTTGCTCGGCGCTTTCGCGGCTGCCGGGGCCGCCGGTGCAGGGGCCTTGCCGGCCTCCACTACGTCGGCCTTGCTCACCACACCGCCGCGACCGCTACCGGATACCTGCGACAGGTCAGTGCCCTGTTCAGTGGCCAGCCGACGTGCTGCCGGCGATGCTTTGGGATCCGACGCACCTGAACCCTCTGGCGCGCTGCCCGCGGGCGCTGAGGACGCTGTTGCCGAGGCAGCGGCGGCTCCCGACGAGGCGGGCTTGTCGCCCGACGCAGGCTTGCTGTCGGACGCCGGTGCCGACGGCGCCGATCCGCCCGCGCCCGGCGTCAACTCGCCCAGGGCATCGCCAACATTCACCACGTCGCCTTCGGCCACGCTCTGCGAAGCCAACGTGCCGGACTCCGGCGCCGGCACCTCGACGGTGATCTTGTCGGTCTCAAGTTCTACAAGCGTTTCGCCTGCGGCGACGCTGTCGCCAACGTTCTTGAGCCAGCGGGAGACGGTCGCTTCGACGATGGATTCACCGAGCGGCGGGACTTGGAAGGACGCCATGATGACAGCGGAACGGGTAAGAAGTTGGGGAGCGCACGATGCGCGGTGGCTGCGTTGAATATAGACCACGGTACGCCTCGCAAGTCTCCCCCGGACACGCGCCGGCCGTTACTCTCACAGGTATGACCTCTGCCTCGTCCGCTACCCCGTCCCGTATGCGAGCGCTCACAATCTCCGCTCACGGTGATCTGTCTCAGCTGAACTACAGCGAGGTGCCGGTGCCCGAGCTGGTGCAGCCTGGTGATGTGCGCGTGAATATCCGGGCTGCCGCGCTCAACCGGCTCGACCTGTGGGTGTTGGGCGGAATCCCGGGCATCAGCATCACCCCCGACTGGGTGGTGGGCTCGGATGGCGCGGGTGTGATCGACGCCGTTGGAGCCAATGTCACCGGTTTACGCGTCGGTCAACGGGTGATCATCAATCCGGGCGTGGTCGATCGCGCGTGCACCTGCGAATACTGCCGCGACGGCGATCAACCGCTGTGTCTGGGCTATGGTGTGCTGGGCGAACACCGGCACGGTACAATGGCCGAGTACGTGGTGGTGCCGCAGGAGAACGTGCAGCCGATAGGCGATGAGGTCCCGTTTGAGACAGCAGCCGCGTTTCCGTTGGCCACTCTTACGGCGTGGCGCATGGTGGTGACGCGCGCGCAAGTGAAAGCGGGCGACGATGTACTCATCTGGGGCATTGGCGGCGGTGTTGCATTGGCCGCACTGCAGATCTGCAAACTGCTGGGTGCCAACGTGTGGGTCACATCGGGCAGCGATGACAAGCTGGCGCGCGCCAAGACACTGGGTGCCGATCATCTGCTCAATCACCGCGCCGGTGATGCCGGCAAACAGGCGCGGCTGGCGACAAACAAGCGCGGCATGGATGTCGTGATTGACAGCGTGGGCGAAGCCACGTGGGCGCAATCACTCGTTGCGCTTGGGAAGCGTGGTCGACTCGTTACCTGCGGCGGTACGTCGGGTCCGATGGTGCAAACCGATGTACGTCGCATGTTCTGGAATCAGTGGACGCTGATGGGTTCAACGATGGGCAACGACGCCGAGTTTGCGGCGATTGCCGAACAGCTTCGTGCGGGCCGGCTGCTGCCGCCGGTTGATTCGGTCTATCCGTTGCAACGGGGGCGCGACGCGTACGCGCGGCTCATGACAGGTGAGCAGTTCGGCAAAGTCGTGGTGCGTGTATCGGGCGAGGGCGCGTGACGGAGTCGGCCACCTACACCCCGGCAGAAGAGAAGGAGATTCGCGCGACGCACGCTCGCGGCGAAACGCCGCAGTGTCCGCGCTGCAACGTGGCGCTTTCCCATCGGGCGATTGGCGGTGGATCGTTCGGACTGGGCTACTCGCGGCGGCGCGAGTGGCTGCTGTGCAAGTCGTGCAAACGCAGCGTGCTTTTTGACGCGCAGCGGGACGCGCACGTAGTCTGTCGCTATCACGGCGAGCGCGGCACGCGCACGTAAACCAGCCTGCCAATCGTTTTACTCAGAACCATCAGCTGCCGATACTCTCCTCTGCGCGGGCTGCACATCGCGACCCGTCGTAGCCACTGCTTTCGGGAGGACGTATGGCCGGCTGTCCGTATACCTGGGTTCGCGGACTATTCTCGTCAGGAGTGCCGCGTCACATCGATCCGTCCAAGCCCGCGCGCAATCTGATGGTGCGCGTAGTGCGCGGGGGAGAAGAGCGGGTGCGCGTGTCACTGCCGGCACGCAGTGCCAAGTGGCTCATTGATATCATCCCTGACGAAGTGGTCGCCAAGATCCGCGCCGAGGATATTCCTCTCGATGCGTTGGCCATTGAGCTGCACCAGGCAGAAGAGCTGTTTCCGCGTTCGATCTTTTCCATGCAGGAAGAGCATCGGCAGGTAGAGATCTGGCTGGAATAACTCGGCTCATGCCGCACCAACGCACAACGGCGCCGTCTCGCATTTGAGACGGCGCCGTTTGTGTTTTGAGTACACCGGCTCAGGCAGCTTTCGCTGACGAGTACATCTCAAGATCACGCGGCCGACAGCACACCCCCGACACATGACTGGGCGCACGCACCAGCGCTTCCGTCACACCAAGCGTGCTTTCCGTGCCACCCAGGAACAGGCACCCACCGGGTTGCAGTATTTTCGCCATGCGATCGAGCACCGAGCGCTTGGTCTCGACATCAAAGTAAATCAGCACGTTGCGGCAGAAGATGATGTCAAACTGCCATGACACGGGAAATGGATCGAGCAGATTGATTTCCTGATACTTGACCCGGTCACGGATGTTCTGGTTGAGCTCAAAGCCCTGCGCGGTCTGTTTGAAGTGCTTCACCAGCAGCTGCACCGGCAAGCCGCGCTGAATCTCAAACTGGTTGTACACCGCAGCCTTCGCGCGTGCGAGCGCCGCCGCCGAAAAATCAGTGGCCAGGATTTCTACCCGCGTTCCGTTTAATCGTGGTTCCACCTTGTCCACGATCATCGCAATCGAATACGGTTCCTGCCCGGTGGACGAGGCCGCGCACCAGATGCGCACCGGGCGTCCACCTGCACGCGCGCGGTCGGCAGCGGCCAACAGCAAATCATTCTCGAGCGCGAGAAACGGTTTGCTGTCGCGGAAGAACAGCGTCTCGTTGGTGGTCATCGCATCGCATACGTGCTTCACCAACTCCGGTGACGGCGCGCGGCGCAACGCCGTAAAGAGCGCGGCGAGATCGGCGTAACCGTACGTTGCGGCAATCGGGGGCAACCGGCTTTCCAGCAGGTACTCCTTGCCGGGGCCCAGGGTCAATCCGCTGCGCTTTTTGAGCAGCTCGCTGACAAACGTGTAATCCGGTTCGCTGATCATGCTGCTTTTGCTCCGCACTGTTGCTGCACCGCGTTGGCGATGTCGCTGAGTGGAAGCACCTGGTGCGCGAGTCCGGCGTGCACAACGGCACCCGGCATGCCCCACACCACACTCGTCGCTTCATCCTGTGCGATGATGCGTCCGCCGCGACGATGAATCTCGCGGCAGCCTTCCCGACCATCTTCACCCATGCCGGTCAGTACCACGGCCAGCGTAGATGCACCATAAATGGCGGCGGCGCTTCGAAACATGGGATCGGCCGACGGCCGGCAATAGTTTTCGGGATCGGATTGGCTGAGCTGCGCAATGGCTCGGCCTTCATGCGTATGGACCAGCATATGAAAACCACCGGGGGCGATGTAGGTGTGTCCGGGAAGCAACGCCTCACCGTCGCGCGCTTCGGCGCACGGACGTTTGGCGTCTCGCTCCAGGCGTTGCGCAAGCAACACTGTGAATACCGGAGGCATGTGCTGTGTAATGACAATCGGCAGCGGAAAGTCGACGGGCAGGCCACTCAGCACATCGGCCAGTGCGTTCGGTCCACCGGTGCTCGACGCAATCGCCAACAACCGGGGCGGCGCGTCGCTGCTTCGTGCAGCCAGAATCTCGGTGCGCATTGGTGGACGCGAGATGGGCAGCACGTCAACGTTGAGTGCTTTCGCCGTCGCCGACGAGGCTCCACGTTTACCGCGTGCCGCACGTCCGATTGCGCGTACCTTTGATGCGATTTCAATGGTGAGTGCAGCCAGTGCCGCCGTACCACTCTTGGCTGCCGGCTTGGCAATAAAGTCCGATGCACCGAGCGCCATGGCCTGCATCGTGATTTCGGCGCCGCGCTGTGTGAGACTGCTGGCCATGATGACGCGCGTGTCCGGATACTGCCGCAGAATGAGCGGCAATGCGGTGAGTCCGTCCATCTCCGGCATCTCGATATCCAGCATCACCACGTCAACGGCTGTATGACGCAGTGCATCGAGTGCAATGCGACCATTCGGCGCCGTGGTGACCACATGCAAATCCGGCTGTTCATCAATGATACGGCCAAGTGCACCGCGAATCACTGCGCTGTCGTCAACAATCAGCACGCGGATCGCGTCTTCAGGTTTGCTCACCGCACGCCACAGGCTTCAAGCTTCGATCCGATGATCTCGGCGTCGAATGGTTTCATGATGTATTCACTGGCGCCAAGCGAGAGCGCCGTGGTGATTTTTTCAAACGCGGTGTGCGTGGTGCACATGATCACCGGCGGTGTGGAGCTGCGCTGCTGGGCGCGCAAGGCGCCCAGAAACGCGAGTCCGTCCATCACCGGCATATCGACATCGCACAGGATCGCGTCCGGCGCCGGAGCGCTGTCCAGCGCCGTCAGCCCCTGCGCACCATCACCGGCTTCGGTGACGGCGAATCCCATACCCTCAAGGATTCGCCGGATTGCCTTGCGAATGGTGAGCGAATCGTCGATCACAAGAATGCGTTTCATTTGATGCTCGCTCAGAGCTGACGCAAACGCGCCAGGAAGTCACTCACCGAGTGATTCAACCGCTCCGACTCAACCGACAGCGATCCGGCAGCGGTCTTGATGCTTTCCGCGGTATGCGCACCTTCCACCGCGACCTGCGTGACCATGCTGATGCTGGAGCTTACCTCGGCGGTGCCGCGCGCGGCCTCGCCAACGTTTCTCGAGATTTCACCGGTCGCTGCATTCTGTTCTTCGACAGCGCTGGCGATCGTGGTGGAGATCTCGTTGATCTTGTTGATCACGTTGGTGATATCGCGAATCGCCGTGACCGCCGACGACGTGTCGTTCTGCACACCGGCAATCTTGTTGCCGATTTCTTCCGTAGCGCGCGCCGTCTGACGTGCCAACTCCTTGACTTCGTTGGCCACAACTGCGAAGCCCTTGCCGGCTTCTCCCGCACGTGCTGCTTCGATCGTGGCATTGAGCGCGAGCAGGTTCGTCTGCTGCGCGATGCTCGTGATCACCTTCACCACCTGACCGATTTCCTGGCTTGATGCACCGAGACGCGCCATGGTATCGCTGGTGTCGGCGGCCTGACGGACGGCGCTCTGCGAAATCGACGACGCTTCCTGCACCCGACCGGCAATCTCACGGATGCTCGCCGTGAGCTCTTCAGCCGAGCTGGCCACCGTTTGCACGTTGCGGGTGGCCTGTTCGGACGCGGCGGCAACCGCCTGCGCCTGACGGGTTGTTTCTTCCGACGACGCGGCCATGCCCTGCGCACTGGCTTCGAGTTCTGTTGACGACGCGCTCACCACGCTGGCAATGGCCATCACGTTTGATTCAAACTCGTCGGCCATCTTCACATTTTCCGTGATGATGGACCAGTTCACCATTGGGCCTACGTACTTGCCGCTCTCGTCATAAATGGCCACGGCCGTGAGATCGAGCGTTTCCGGGCCCACACGAATCTTGACGTTGTGCGGCAAGTGGCGATCGGTGGCCAGCATGCGGCGCTGATGCTCCGGGTCCTTGTGGAAGATGTCGATCTTGGAGCCCACCACATCGGCGGCCTTTACCGGAAGATGCTGCTCAATGCGCTTGAGTGTGGCCAGCGATGCCGGGTTGATGTATGTGATGGTGAAATCGAGGTTGCACAGCATCAGGTTGATCTGGGCCGACGCAACCATCGGCTTGAACAACGCCGTTTCGCGGCGCATGCGCACAATCTCCGAGATGTCCTGCGCGTACTTCACAACCTGCAGCACATTGCCGTCGCGATCACGGATGGGATTGTACGTGGCCTGCAGCCACACCGGCTTTCCGCCTTTGCCCACACGCTCGAACTCGCCCGACTGGAACTCACCGCGGTTGAGCTTGGCCCAGAACTCACGGTAGGCGTCGCTCGCCGCGTATGACGGCTCGCAGAACATGGAGTGATGCTTGCCCACCACTTCGTCGGCGCTGTATCCCGTGGTGCGCAGGAAGTTCTGGTTGGCGTCGAGAATGATGCCGTTGAGATCAAAAGAGATCACAGCGTTGGACGCACCGATGGCCGCTACCTGACCGGCGTGGTCATCGCTGCGTGTCACCTGTGCCGTAATGTCCGATGCGTACTTGACCACCTTCGTCACGCGTCCTTCTTCGTCGCGAATCGGATTGTACGACGCCTGGAGCCACAGCGTGCGTCCATGTTTGTCCACGCGGCGGAACTCGCCCGCCTCCAACTCTCCACGCTTCAGGCGCGCCCAGAAATCGCGATACTCGGCGCTTTCACGCATCGCCCGGTCGCAGAAAATGGAGTGGTGCTTACCCTGGATTTCAGCGAGTTCGTAGCCCACCGCTTCGAGGAAGTTCTCGTTGGCCGTGAGCACTGTACCATCCACATCAAACTCAATCACGGCCATGGCGCGATGAATCGCGTTCACGTGACTGTCGAGTTCCGCCATGCGCTGTTTGAGCGCGTGGTCCGGTGGCGTGGCGGTTGACTGCCGGCGCGCCGTGGGCTGCGTGGCGCTGCTGGAGACACTGCGGGTGCGGGGACGAGCGGGGGCTTTTGCGGGCATGGGAGTGATCCGGGACGCGGTTGGTGGAGTACGGGGAGTCGGCGCGCAATGCGCGTCAGGAAGTGGGCTGGTCGAGCCGGAGAAACGCCTGCACATCGAGGATGAGCAGCAAGTCGTGCTCTCGGCGCACGATGCCGTGGCAGGCGCTGCGCCATCGCGCGTCCAGCGTCGCCGGTGTGTCCTCAATGACTTCATCATCAAACGCGAGGACATCGCCTACATCGTCCACCATGAAGGCGAACAGTTCGCCCTCCTGACGCACGACAACATTCATGAAGGTGGCGTCGGCCTCGCGTGGCTTGAGGCCGAGCGTTGTGCGCAGATCAATCGAGGTGACGATCTGTCCACGCAGGTTGAGGAAGCCGGCCACCGCCGATGGCGCGAGCGGTACACGCGCGATGTGCTGCGCCACCAGTACTTCCTGCACCGAGCCGACCGGTATGCCGATCCACTGCTCGCCAAGTGCAAAGGTGACGTATTCGTGGATGGCGGATTGCGCCGCTGTGCGACGGGAACGGAGCGTGGTAGTCATGCGGCCGCCAACTCACGGGTGGTAAGACGACGTACGGTTGAGACAACCGTTTCACGATCGTACTTGGGGAGATAGGCATCGAAGCCCGCTGCAATGCCCCGGGCGTAGTCGTCGCTGCCGTCACGTGATGTGAGCGCCACCAGCATCAGTTCCTTGCCGAGTGGCTTACGCCGAATCGCTTCGGCCAGCGCGAAGCCGTCCATGCCGTCCATCTCGATGTCGCTGATCACCAGGTCAAACGTCTCGCCCGCATCGAGTCGGGCCAGTGCACTTTCGGCGCCGCTTGCCGTGGTGATGTGGAAGCCGGCCGCACGCAGCGCGGGAGCCAGCAGTCCGAGGAAGAAACGTGAATCGTCGATCAGCAGCACGTGTGGCGCGGCGGAATCCGTGCCGCTGTGACCCAGGCTGCGGTGCCAGTCAGCGTAGGCCAGCCGCAGGAAATAATCGGTATCAATGACTTCGGTGGCTTTGCCATTGATCACGCAGACACCCAGTACACCCGCGCGGGTGGCTGAACGCTCAATGGAAAGCTTTTCTTCCACGATATCGCGGATGGCGTTTACGGCCACGCCCATGGTGCGTTCGCCATCGTTGAACATGATGACCGGGCGGGGGTCGAGCGCACGGATATCAATGGACGGGTTGGCCGGTATGACAGGAATCAACGCGCCACGATACTGCACGAGGAACTGTCCGTCCGCCTCTTCGAAGACTGACGGCGCAAACTCTTCCAGTCGCGCAACGAGTGACAACGGCACCGCCTGCATGGCCGGGAAGCCGGCGTCAAACAGCAGAATGCTTTCGGTTGCTTCCTCGCTGGCGCCAAGTGATGTCTTGGCCGCCGCCAGCGCGCTCTCGTCGCGACTGGAACGCTCGTTGATGGCGGCCATGCTGGCCACGCCCGACGGATCAAGGATCATGATCACCCGACCGTCGCCCGTAATGGTGCATCCCGCGTAGGCTGACAGGTGTTTGACCAGTCGGCCAACCGGCTTCACCACAATTTCAGCCGTGTCAAATACTTCGTCGACCATGAGGCCAAAGCGCTGATGCCCAACCTGGCAGACAACAATGCTCTGCGTTTCGACATCGGCCCGTGGTTCGAGCTCGAGCAGACCATGCAGGTCAACCAACGGCAGCAGCACATCACGCAAGCGATAGAAGCGTGCGCCGTTCACACGCTCCACGAGTTGCCGCTTTTCTTCGGTAACGCGGACCAGTTCCACAATG
This sequence comes from Gemmatimonas sp., assembly GCA_011390805.1. GTDB lineage: Bacteria > Gemmatimonadota > Gemmatimonadetes > Gemmatimonadales > Gemmatimonadaceae > JAABRT01. The sequence continues at coordinate 9,122 of JAABRT010000013.1, forward strand.
CCGATCTGCGGTACGGCAAACGATTCGCCGGCCGACTCCACGATGAGCGCCGAAATGATGGCGAGCGTGAGCGGAATGCGAATGCGTACCGTGGCACCGCGGCCGAACTCCGACTGCAGCTCCACCGATCCACCAATCGCTTCAATGTTGCTGCGCACCACGTCCATGCCCACACCGCGGCCGGACACATTGGTAATCTGTTCGGCCGTTGAAAAGCCCGGCTCAAAAATGAATCGCAGCACCTGCGTATCGCTGAGCGTCTCGGCCAGATCGGCGCGCACCAGACCGCGCTCGATTGCCTTGCGACGTACACGCGAGACATCAATGCCGCGTCCGTCGTCGGCGATTTCAATGATGACGTGACCGCCTTCGTGCCTGGCGGCCAGGCGCACCGTGCCCTGTTCGGGTTTACCGGCGGCGCGTCGGGCCGGCGCGTCTTCGATGCCGTGGTCGGCCGAGTTGCGCACCATGTGCGTGAGCGGATCCTGAATGGCCTGCAGGATCTGTCGATCGAGTTCGGTATCGGCACCTTCCATCACCAGTTCGATCTGCTTGCCTGCGGCACTGCTCAAGTCGCGCACCAGGCGAGGCAGCTTGGTCCAGGCATTGCCGATCGGCTGCATGCGTGTGCGCAGCACCGCGTCGAGCAGATCGGTGGTCACGCGATTGAGATGCTGTACCGGATGTGTGAAGACAGACTGCTCATCACCGGCCGCGAGCTGTGCCAGCTGATTGCGGCTGAGGGCCAGCTCGCCAACAAGATTCATGAGCTCATCGAGCAGCCCGACGCTCACACGCAGTGTACTGTCGGCGAGTGGAGCGCGATTTTCGACAACCGGCGCATCGGATTCTGCACGGGTTGCCGTTGGCTCACCGGTTGCTGCCACGTCGGGCGCAAACATGGTTGCTCCGCCTGATGATGGAGTGGGAAAGAGTTCGTCGGTGTCTTGTGCCGGCGCGTTGGGCAAACGCGGCTCCGGCATGTCTTCCGGCTCTGTTGTTGCGGCATGGGTGGGATCGTGCGACATCCATGCATCGAGCTGTGCAATGAGGCGCAGATCGTCACCATCGGGTTCGGCTTCAGTGCTCTCTAGTGCTTCGAGAATGTTTTTGATCTGATCAACAGCAGCGAGCACGTCATTAATGAGTGCGTCTGAGACGGAAAGCTTTCCGCTGCGCAGTGCGTCGAGCAGGTTTTCGGCGGAGTGGGCGAGCGTTTCAAGTCGCGTCAGGCCCAGAAAGCCACAGGTGCCTTTGATGGTATGAATGGTACGGAACACGCTGTTAAGCGGTGTCGCGTCGCCGGGTTGCCGCTCCAACGCAATCAAGTCGTTGTCGAGACGAGCCAGGTTCTCTGAACTTTCGGTGAGGAAATCGCGTAGCAGGTCGTCCATGGGTCCGTCTCAGGCGAGCGGTTGTCCGGAACGCTGCGTCGCGTTGCCGATGTGATGGAGGTATCGACCGGTTTTCGGCAGACATTAGCCAGCGAACAAATGCTTCTTGCGTCCGGCAGCGCCGTTTCAGTTGCAGGCATGTGATGCCGACACCCTGTGATTATGCATACCATTCGCCTCATTTACGCCAGCGTCGCACGCCCTGAGCACACCGGGTATGCCGACCTTACCGCACTGCTTCACCGTGCGGCGCAGTTCAATGAAGAGCAGGCATTGACCGGGCTGTTGGTGTACGGCAACGGGATGTTTCTGCAGGTGCTGGAAGGCGAACGCAGCGCCGTCAACCATCTCTACAATCGCATTGCTGCAGACAAGCGGCACGAGCGCTGCACGTTGCTGTCGGCGCACGCGATTTCCGAGCGGAAGTTTTCGCATTGGGCAATGAAACTGGTTGGCATTGACGACATGCCGACGGCGCCACGTCGTGCGATTCTGCTGCGCTTCTCCGGCCAGTCTCACTTTGATCCGTTTCTCATGACGGACCAGCAGGCGTTCGGCTTTCTGTGCGCCATGGGCGACGTCGAGCGGCAAGCCGCAGCCTGAACACCGGTTGGGCGCTGAACGCTTGCCTCACGGTGTAGATTCGCTCGTATGGCTCCTGTTGTCCGCCCCACGGCATTCCTGGCTCAATCGTCCCAGCCGCTCCCCGAGAGTTTCACGGGTCGGCTTGAGTACAGCTTCACGCTGATCGCCGAGTTCGTGCCGGCGCTCTTTGGCGCGCTGGTGATTCTGTTTGTGGGCTATCTCGTGGCCAAGCTCATCGAGAAGGGAGCCCATCGCCTGCTGCGCCGCGTGCATTTCAATGAAATGATGGATCGCGGTGGTGTGCTCGAGGCGGTGGCGCGCTCCGGAACCCCGATCAATCCGGCCCGTGTTGTGGCGTCGTTCCTGTTCTGGGCTGTGATGTTCTCGGTGCTGCTGATTGCCGCCAACGCCATCGGCCTGGAGTCGCTGGCGGGCGTATTCAGCGAACTGCTCTCCTACATCCCCGGCATCATTGCGGCGATCGTGATTGTGATCGTGGGCATTGTGCTGGGTGGTTTTGTGGAGGGGCTGATCCGCGCGGCCGCCGGTGCGGTGCACGGTGCGGCTGCATTGGCCCGGGTAGGCCGCGGCAGTGTGATCGTGCTGGCAGTGTTCATGGCACTGCAGGAGATTGGCGTAGCCACGAACATCGTGACGATCGCCTTCGGGATTCTGTTTGGGGCGGTGGCGCTGGCGCTCGGTCTGGCCTTCGGGTTGGGCAACCGGGAACTGGCCGCTGAAATCACCCGCGCCTGGTACGAACGCTATCAGGCGGAGCGCGCGGCGATTGAGCGGGAGGCTGCCGCCGACGAGGCCGAAGACTTTCCGGAGACGCAGGAGTTCGTCAGTGTGGCGACGGAAGAGCCAACGGATCCTGACAACTCCGGCAGCCGTCCCTGAAGTTGTTGTGTAGCAACAACTTGCGAGATCGCTTCCGAGTTGATTTGTCGGTGCGTGCCGACTAGATTTCAAGGGTTGCCCCGACGATCGCGCAAATCGTGCGCGGTTCGTGAGTGCGGGCCTATTTCCCTGCCTTCCCACGCTCCTCCATGACCGCTCCCAACGCTCGCGAGCGCATTCTGCCGCGAATGATTCACGAGGAAATCAAGGAATCGTTCATCAACTATTCCATGAGCGTTATTGTCTCTCGCGCACTGCCCGACGTGCGCGACGGACTCAAGCCCGTGCATCGTCGCGTGCTGTACGCCATGAACGAGCTCGGCCTGGTGCCGGGACGCCCCTTCAAGAAGTGCGCGACGGTTGTGGGCGATGTGCTCGGCAAGTACCACCCGCACGGTGACAGCTCGGTGTACGACGCGCTCGTGCGTATGGCGCAGGAGTTCTCGCTGCGCTACCTGCTGGTCGATCCGCAGGGCAACTTCGGCTCCATCGACGGTGACTCGGCGGCTGCGTATCGATACACCGAGGCCCGTCTCACGCGCCTGGCCGTGAACATGCTCACGGACATCGACAAGAACACGGTCAACTTCGCGTCGAACTTTGACGATCGCCTTGAGGAGCCCACGGTACTGCCGGCCGGCGCGCCCAATCTGCTCATCAATGGTTCGTCGGGCATTGCCGTGGGCATGGCCACCAACATTCCGCCGCACAACCTGCGCGAAGTGGTGGACGCCTGCATTGCGCTCATCGACAACCCGGAGCTTGAGGCAGAGGCGCTGCGTGGCATTGTAAAGGGCCCTGATTTTCCGACGGGCGGTTACATCTACGGACGCGCCGGAATTGCCGACTATCAGACCACCGGTCGTGGTCGTATTGTCATGCGCGCGCGGGCTGTCATTGAAGAGCGCGAATCGTCGGGCAAGTCGCAGATTGTGGTCACCGAAGTACCGTATCAGGTGAACAAGGCCAAGCTGGTAAAGGATATTGCCGACCTTGTGCGCGACGGCAAGCTCACCGGCATCTCGGCACTGCGCGACGAGTCAGACCGCGAAGGCATTCGCGTGGTTGTGGAACTCAAGCGTGATGCGATCCCGCGTGTGGTGCTCAATCAGTTGTACAAGCACACCGCCATGCAGAGCACCTTTGGCGTGATCATGCTGGCACTCGTGCCAGACGAAACAGGTCGCCTGATTCCGCGCGTGATGCCGCTCAAAACGGTGATTGAGCACTATCTCAAGCACCGCCACGAAGTCATTGTACGCCGTACCCAGTTTGATCTCGATAAGGCGGTTGATCGCGAGCATATCCTCGAAGGGCTCAAGATCGCCGTCGACAATATCGATGAAGTCATCGCGCTTATTCGCGCCGCAGAAGATACGCCCACTGCCAGCACGCAGCTGCAAACGCGTTTCTCGCTCAGCGAGCGTCAGGCCGAAGCCATTCTCAATCTGCGTCTGGCCAAGCTCACCGGTTTGGAGCGCGAGAAGCTGGAAGAAGAGCTGGCCGAAGTGCGCGCGCTCATTGGCGAGCTGCGCAGCATTCTCGAGTCGCGCGAACGCCGCATGACCATCATGAAGGGTGAGTTGATGGAAGTGCGTGAAACCTTCGGCGACGATCGTCGCACCGAAATCGTGAGTGACGACGGCGAGTTCTCGGTTGAAGACCTCATTGCCGAAGAAGAGATGATGGTCACCATCTCGCGTCAGGGTTACATCAAGCGCACGGCCGTTTCGCTGTTCAACAAGCAGGGACGTGGTGGTCGTGGCAAGATCGGTGCGGATTTGAAAGAAGGTGACTTCATGGAACAGATGTATGTCACCTCCACACATCATTACATCCTCATCTTTACCGACGACGGGCGTTGCTTCTGGCTCAAGGTGCATGAGTTGCCGCAGGCCGGTCGCACCACGCGCGGCAAGCCCATCGTCAACCTCATTAACGTCACACCCGATACGCGCATTCGTGCAATCGTACCGGTGCGTGAGTTCAGTGACGACGAATATCTGCTCTTCGGCACACGCAACGGCACCGTCAAGAAAACCGCGCTGTCGCAGTATTCCAACGTGCGTGTGAACGGCATCAAGGCCATCAAGATTGAAGACGGTGATGAGCTCATTGATGTGCAGGTCACATCAGGTACGAGTGACATCATTCTTGGCACGCGTCAGGGCATGTCCATTCGCTTCCACGAGCAGGATGTGCGCGAAATGGGACGCGATACCACCGGCGTACGCGGTATCTCACTGGCCGATGGTGATGCGGTGGTTGGCATGGTCGTAATCCGTCGCAACGAAGCCACGCTGCTCGTGTGCACGGAGCTTGGACTCGGCAAATGCACCTCGCTTGACGATTACCGCATTCAGAAGCGCGGTGGCAAGGGCATTCTCACGCTCAAGCGCACCGATCGCACCGGACATGTGGTGGCGCTCATGGAAGTCTCGGCTGAAGAAGAGATCATGCTCATTACGCGCGGTGGTATTTCCATCCGCTCGTCAATGGCCAACATGCGCGTTGTGGGACGTAATACGCAGGGCGTGAAGATGGTCGCGCTTGACGAAGGCGATCTGGTCACAGCGGTTGCCCGTGTGGTGCCGGATGATGACAAGGAAGATGGTACGGATGCCGGCGAGGGTGACAACGGGGAAGGACCAGGCGGCGCCCCCGCGCCGGATGGCGAACTTGACCTGATCAGCTAACGGGAGCGCGTTCTCCCGTGTCTCTCCCAGCCTCACTTGTCAGTTTGTCAGATCTGCAGGCCGCCGCGCAGCGATTGCGCGGTGTGGCCGTGCAGACGCCGTTGCTTCCGGTGGATGCGCTCAGCGAAAAGTTTCCGCACGGTGTGTGGGTAAAAGCCGAGTGTTTGCAGCGTGTAGGTGCGTTCAAGGTGCGCGGCGCGTACAACTACATGGCTGGAATGGACCCGTCGGTTCGTGCCCGCGGCGTGATTGCGCCTTCAAGTGGCAATCACGCGCAAGCCGTGGCCTACGCGGCACGTCATTTTGGTGTGCCGTGTACAGTTGTCATGCCGACGACAGTGTCGCCGGCCAAAAAAGTTGGTGCCGAGCGACTTGGTGCCACGGTGGAGCTGGTGGGCACCACTACGATTGCGCGCATTGCGCGGGCTGAGGAAATCGCGCGTGAGACCGGTGCCGTGGTAGTGCCTCCATTTGATGATGACACCATCATTGCGGGGCAGGGCACGGTCGGTCTGGAAATCATCGACGCGCTTCCCGATGTGGCCACAGTTGTGGTGCCCGTCGGTGGCGGCGGTTTATCGAGCGGTGTTGCGGTGGCCATTAAACATCTGCGGCCCAACGTGCGGGTAGTGTGCGTGGAGCCCGCCGGTGCTCCCAAGTTGTCCCGCGCCATGGCAAACCACGGGCCGGTTACGCTCGATCAGACATCATCCATTGCCGATGGTTTGCTGGGCGTGCGACTGGGTGATCGCAACTGGGATCATCTCTCGGTGCTGGTAGACGATGTGGTGAGCGTGGAAGACGGTCCCATTCGCTGTACCATGCGTTTTTTGCTCGATCGTCTGAAGCTTGTGACTGAGCCCAGCGGCGCGATCACACTCGCGGCTGTAATGGAAGGCAAGGTGCTGTCTGACGGTCCGATTGTTGCCGTGCTCAGTGGCGGCAATATCGAATGGGATGGACTAATGGCTCAGGTGTCAGACGATGCCATGGCGGCCGAGTCGGTGACCGCCTGATGGCGGGGTCGGCGCGCATTCTTGTGGCCGATGACGATCCGGCGGTGCTGGAGTCCATCGGGTGGTTGCTCAAGGAAAACGGGTACGATGTAGTGCGCGCAATCGACGGGCGTTCGTGTCTTGATGCGATCGGCGACCGCATGCCCGACTTGTTGCTGCTCGACATTCTGCTTCCCGACACCGAAGGCTTTCAGCTGCTTGAGCGCATCAAGGCTGATGAACGCTGGCGCGATTTGCCGGTGTTGATGCTGTCATCGTTGCCACCTGAAGATGCCTCGGTGCGTGCGCTGGGACTTGGCGCGGTGGACTTTGTGCGCAAGCCGTTCCGTCCCAAGGAGCTGCTGGCGCGTGTGCAGGCACATCTGCGCCATGGTGCGGTGTTCCGTGCAACACGCGCCGCGTTGCAGCGCACGCAAGACGAACTGCACCGCGCGCAGGAAGATGCGGAGAGCCGACGCAAGCTGGTGGACATTCTGCATGAGGTCACCGGCGATCTGTCGGTGAGCGAGTTGTATCAGCTGCTGGTTGGTCGCGCCGCGCGTGCGCTTGGCGTGTCACATTGTTCTGTTATTCTGGCGAAAGCGGGCACGCGTACGGCAACGGTGGTGGCAGCGGTCGAGAATCCGCAAATCACCAACCTGGAAGTCACGCTCGATCGCTATCCCGAACTCGAAGCAGCCTTGGAAACCGGACAGCCCGTGCTCGTGGAAGACATCGCCACGCACCCGCTGTACGATGGCGTGCGACAGGTGTGGGGGCTGGAAGGCATCGAAGTCAACATCCGGTCGGTGATTGCACTGCCGTTTACCGTCGATCGCGGTGCCTATGGTGTGTTTCTCGTGCGCCGCACGCTGGACCAGGAACCACTGGGTCCGGCCGATCTGGAGTTTGCCGAAGCGGTGATCACCGCGGCGGTTGCGGTGATTCAGCGTGCGCGAATGGTGGAGCACACCATGGCCGACAACGCGCGCCTGGAGCTGCTGGCACAAACCGATCCACTCACGCAGCTGTTGAACCGCCGAGCGCTGGCGGATACGATCAGCGCCGAGATGGAGCGTGCGCTGCGCTATGACGCATCGCTCGCGCTATTGATGATCGATCTTGATCACTTCAAGCGGGTAAACGACACGTATGGTCACCTCATCGGTGACGATGTGCTGCGGGACGTGGCACAACTGCTGCGGGATGAGGTGCGCGAGCAGGATGTTGTCGCGCGCTACGGTGGTGAAGAGTTTCTGGTCATGCTTTCCGATATCGACGACGCGGGCGCCGAGGCGTTTGCCGAGCGCATTCGTGCGTCGATTGCGGCGCATACGTTTTCGTCGCGTCCGCGTGATGAGGGGATCTCGATCACCACCAGTATCGGCGTGGCCAGCTTTCCGGCCGCGCGCATTGAAACGGTCGAAGACCTGTTCGCGCAGGCCGACGCGGCCCTGTACCGGGCCAAGGCTGACGGTCGGGATCGTGTACGACGGTAGCCGGCTCAGGGTAGCCGGCGCTTAGCAGGGTTTTGCTGCTCGGCCGTCACCTCCGGGTGGTGGCAACCTTCCTTCACACCGATCAGGACGTTTGCACATGGCGATTTACCAGACTCTGCTGCGACGCAACAAAGAATGGGCCCAAGAGGAGCTTGAGAAGGATCCAGACTTCTTTACGCGGCTCGAAAACGTTCAGAAGCCTGAAGTGCTGTGGATCGGTTGCAGCGACAGCCGCGTGGCGGCGAACGTGGTGACCGGTACGCTTCCCGGCGAAATGTTTGTGCATCGCAACATTGCCAACATGGTCGTGAATACCGATTTGAACATGCTCTCGGTGTTGGAATACGCCGTGGCCGTGCTCAAGGTCAATCACGTGATTGTGTGCGGGCACTACGGCTGCGGCGGCGTGGCTGCGGCGATGACCAACAAATCGTACGGTCTTATCAACAAGTGGCTGCGCAACATCAAGGATGTGTACCGCTTGCACAAAGACGAGGTCGATGCCCTGCCCACCGAAGCCGAGCGAGTTGATCGCATGGTGGAGTTGAACGTGATTGAGCAGGTGTACGACCTTGCCAAGACCACGGTCGTGCAGCGCGCGTGGAAAGACCGCCAGGGCCCGCATCTGCATGGTTGGGTGTACCGTCTGCACGACGGCATCATCCATCCCATCATAGAACGCGAGCCGGGCTCGAAGGTCGAAGACATCTACCGGTTCGATTTCGACGACTGACCGGTGAGAAGGTGAGGGGGGGAGCGGCTACCGCCGCCGTCAAAAAATTTGAGCCGTTCCGCTCGCCGTTTGCGCTTCTAAATCGACTGCCTACCACGGAGGCCTGCATGTCGGTTCGATGCATCGGCGAGGCGCGCCCGGCGCTCGCGATTGCTCTTTTGCTACTCGCCGCTTGCGGCGGTAGTGATCCTGTCGCTCCACCACCACCACCGCCTCCGCCGCCTCCACCACCGCCGGTTACTGTCTCCGTCACACCGAATACGGCGTCCGTGCCGGCCGGCGGAACGCAGACCTTTTCGGCGACGGTTGCGAACTCTACCAATGCAGCGGTGACGTGGACTGCGTCCGGTGGTAGCCTCACACCGAATGGAGCCAATGCCAGCTGGACGGCACCGGTTACCGGAGGCTCGTACACGATCACGGCTGCAAGTGTCGCCGATGCGACAAAAAGTGCGGCGGCGACTGTCACCGTCAGCCCGGTCGCGGTGTCCGTCGCGCCGGCGACGGTGTCGTTGTATCGCGGCGAGCCTGCCAAGTTTTCGGCGGCGGTAAGCGGCGCCGTGGCCGGATCGGGCGGCGTGACGTGGAGTGCTTCGTGTGGCGACGTGACCGTGAACGGCGACACGCTGTTGTACGTGGCACCGAACGCACCGGGTGACTGCGCGATCACGGCCCGAAGTGCGCTGGACACCACAAAAACTGCCTCGGCCACGGTCTCCGTGCGGTCCACGTGGCTTGTGGACCGCACCGAGGACACGGCGGACACCGTCTGCACCTGGAACAGCTGCACGTTGAGAACCGCGCTCACACTCGCGCAGGCTACTCCGGCGCTGGACACGATCAGGCTGGGGTTGCCGGAGCCGGCCAGCGGAATGAACGGTACGCTGGCTGGTTCGCTCACCGGCACGATCATGCTTACGTCACCCCTGCCGGCGATTTCCACGCCCGTTGCAATCATCGGTCCCGGTGCAGATGTGCTTGCGATTGATGCCAACGGTTCTGAGACGTCGCCACGACTGGTGCTGCGATTTGAAGGCACTGTGACCGCGTCGGTGAGCGGCCTCACGCTGCGCGGTGGCTACACACCGGGAGCAGCGGGTGTGGCCGTGCTCGACCGGTCCGATGTGACGCTCACGAACATGGTCGTTCGCGAGAACGTGTCAACGTTGGGCGCCGGCGGTGGAGTGGCGGCACTGGGGGCGAGCACGATACGGCTCGTAAATACACACGTGATCGACAACCGCGCTGAAGGCCCGACAGCCGCAGCGGCGGGTGTGGAGGTGGCGCAGGGAAGCACGCTCGAGATGACCGGCGGCAGCATCCGTCGCAACATCGCGCCCGACGGCTTTGGTGCGGGACTGCGTCAGCTCGACGGCATCGTGACGCTCGTGGATGTTGATGTAAGCGAGAACGAGGCACTGTTGTTTGCGGGTGGCGGCGGCATCATGGCAGAAGGTGTTGGATCGCTGACCATGCGACGGGGGCGTGTATCCAGCAATCGCACCGCGGGAAGCGGAGGTGGGCTTTGGGCGCGCGGTCCGGTGACGGTGACTTTTGACAGCGTCGAGATGCGAAGCAATCGCGCCGAGGGGTCCTCCGGAGGTGCGGTGCTGACGCAGGGAGTGGCCGTGCTTTCCATGGCCGACGGCGTGGTCGCTGAAAACTTCGCCGAGGTCAATGGTGGCGGTCTCTCCATTACTGACAGCACGACAGCAACGCTTGTGCGCATGGATGTGAGCGGAAACAATGCACGAGCCGGTGGCGGCATGATCCTGTTCGCACAAGCCAACGCTACGTTGACCGACGTCACCTTTACCGACAATGAGGCACGCGGCGTTGGAACGCAGGGTGGCGGCGGCGGACTGTTTGACGCGACTGGTACCAACCTGACAATCAACGGCGGCGTGATCGCCAATAACCGCGCAACCGGTGGAAGTGGGGGCGGCCTGATCAGTGTTGGGTCTGGAACGCTGCTGCTTGAAGGCACTGAGATTCACAACAACAGCGCCGGAGCACAGGGCGGTGGTGTCGGAATTTTTGCGCCATCAACGGGAAGAACGGGGACGGTCACGATGGACCATCTCATCGTTCGCGACAACAGGTCAACCGCGAGCGGTGGAGGCGTTTCGATTAATGCGCCCGCGGCGCTTACGCGCAGCACGCTTCACGGCAATACCAGCGTAAATGGCATCGGCGGCGGCATCTTCAGCGGGTTTTTCGGACTGCCGGTCATCACGAACGTGACGATTTCGGGCAATACGGCCGCCGTTGGCGGCGGCGTTGGCGCGACCGGCACCAATACGCTTCGTCATGTCACCATTGTGGGGAACACGTCAACCGATCCCGGTGCCGGTGTCTATACCAACAACTCCGGCGCGGTGACGATGACTGGCGTTTTGCTCAGTGGAAATCTGTCGGGCGGAAGCCTGGTGAACTGTCTGGCCAACAATGCCTCCACGATTTCCAGCAATGGTTTCAACCTGAGCAACGATGCAAGCTGCGCAGGGCTCACGTTGGCGAGCGACCGTGCAAACACACCCGCAGGTGTGTCTGATTCCCTCGCCGACAACGGTGGCCCCACACGCACGCATGCATTGCTGGAAGGCAGCGCGGCTATTGATGCGGGAGGCGCGCCGGGATGCCCTGCCACCGACCAGCGAGGGCGCGCCCGGGTTGGCGCGTGCGATATCGGTGCCTTTGAGTTCGGTGCTCCGGCGCCGAGTGCCTCGCGCGCGGTATCGCGCGGCCGTATGCGCTGAGCACGGATGAACAGGGCGACGCTCTGGCTGACGCCCTGTTCATCCTGCTCCCGCAGCTCCCGCCGCTCCCGCTCAACAGTCTCACATACCCATTGTCACCCGGGCAAACAGTACGCGGCCCGGCTCAAGAATGCGTCCGGTGGAAAAGGCGTTGAGTGCAGTGAGATGCTGCACGTAGGCGCGGTCGAGCAGGTTCCTGGCACCAACGCGAAGTGAAAGCTCCCGCGCACCGGTGCTGGGTAGCCGTACGCCGCCTTGCAGGTCTACCGTGGTCCAACCTGACGTCGCTCGCTCACCGCGAGTGGTGGCCACGCGTGTCTGGCTGCCCGCGATGTGTGCGGCTGACTCGACAAACCACCGACTGGTCGGTGCGGCGTAGCGCGCGCGCACCGTGCTGCGCATGGGCGTTACACCGAGGGCTGGTTCATTGAGCGTTTCATCGTCGCCGCGAAGCAGTGCCAATGAAGCAGACAACGTGAGCGCCGAAGTTACGGGACTCACCGCAATCACTTCACCGCCCACGTAGGAGGCACGTCCGTTTACAAAACGGAACACCGGCGGTGGACTGCCGGCCTGACGTCGCGGCAAGTCGGTGCTTTGAATCGTGATGTAATCATCGAGTTGGCGCGCAAAAGCGTTCACCTGTAACTGCAGCTTGTTGTATCTGCCCTCCAGCCATAGATCGCCCTGCGTGCTGCGCTCGGGTCGGAGCCCAGGATCGCCAATAAACTCAGCATTCGTCTGCGCACGTTTGGCGGCGGCACGATCGCTGAAACGTTCATTGGCTTCGGCTGTGCGAACCACGGAGCCCACACCGGCCGTTACCGACCAGCGATTACCTACGGGAATGCGCAGGGTTGTTGCACCGCTCCAATTCCACTCCTGCGACGACAGGTCATTCCCGTACTGCTCGACAAAAAACGCACTCGCGCTGTCGGTGTCGGCATTGACCATGTCCAGGCGCACCGTTGCGGCCAGCCGAGCCGAACCGATCATGCGATCAATGCGCGCAAAGGCGCCGGCATCCATGATGCGAGCGCCACCCCAGATCAGGTCGGTGCGGATTGGTGTGCCGGTATCGCGGCGGTCGGTCTGGCGATACGCATCGTGATCGGCATCGTACACATCACTACCGACCAGCACATCCCACCCCGAGGGCGCGACCAGTCGGGCAGATACTCGTCCGCCGCGTACCGTCACACCGGAAAAGGTGTTGATCAGCAGCGGAAAGGGCGGCGTGCGGTTGGGGTTGGCCAGAGCGGTCGGCTTGTCGTTGTTGTCCATCAGGTGATCGACGTCGTATACGTAAGCCATCACGTCTACATCGCGCAGGGCAAACGCGCGTGATCCTGGTCGGGGCCCGGTGGAGGGACGCCGAAGCGACCATTCCGCCTGCCATTGCTGGCTGTCAAAAAACACGGCGTCGAGCGGGCGTCCCGGATAGTCGATATCGCGTTGCGCCTGCACGGCACCCAGCACGGACAACATGCTGTGCTCGCCGGTGGTGACGCCGACTTTTGCACGTCCCTCGCGCGATTGGAATCCGCTGGCAATGCGGGTACCGTCGCCGGCTGTGTAGTCATCGCCCTCCCGCAATGCCCCGCCTGTTGTGTAGCGCAAGCGCCCATTTGCTACGGAGCCTTGCAACGTACCCGCCAGCTCTGACGCATTGAGATTGCCGTCATAGCCGCTGATGAGTCGGGCAGCCAGTGGAGCGGCGCCTGCTTCAGGCAGCGCGTTGGTGGTTACGCGAATTGCGCTCAGGTTGCCGGCGCCCCACGTCAGTGCATACGGACCGCTGATGACTTCCATTGATTGCACATGCGCCGGATCAACGTGTGACATCGGTGTGTCCATGCCGGCTGGACCACCGGGGAACGTGCGAGCAGCATCGATGTACACGCCGAGTTGCGTATCACGCAAACCGCGAATCACCGGGTCGAGGCCGAGCGCTCCGCGTCGCATCGCATCTGTTCCGGGCATTTCACGGAGTACATCGGCGGCATCATGAGGTACCGAGGCCGCGATCCGCTCTCGATCGATTCGCTGATCCGGCGTGAGGTCGCCACGCAACGCCACCACACGGATCGCACCCAGTGATTGTGCATTGATGAACAGTGTGATCGACACGCGAAGCGTGTCGGCGGCCGATATGTTGATGCTGGCCGTGTAGTCGCGATAGCCCAGGCGGCGCGCACGGAGAGTCGCCGTACCTGCCGGCAACGGTCCCACGAGTGCCGTGCCACTGACATCGGTTTGCGTGACCGTGGCCGGAACGCTGCGCAGGCTGTGCTCGACAGACACGATTACGCCATTCAGTGCGGCGCCGGCCGTATCGCTCGCCGTAACGTGCACAAATCCGGTGGCTGGTTGCGTTGCGCGGGGCTGCGCGTGGGTGGTCGAGGCAACAGTCGCAAGTGCGAGGCCCAGAGCAAGGGATCGCATGACCGGTGTCCCGCGAAGAGCCCGCGACGAAATGACAGTACTTGTTCGATTGGATGTGCGAAAAAACAGTACGCATCGCGCACGTGTGAGAAACGGCATTGGTCGGGTACCTGGCGATCGGTGACATGGTGCGCAGTGCACACGGAAGTGTGCGCACGAAGGCAGCACGTGATCCGGTGGGGTCTCACGTGTGGCGCAAAAGTGTTGTGTTTGTCAGCGAGTGCGCGGTACGTCGCGCAGAAAGGCTGCCGGCGACGCGCTACGCGGTGGTACGCAGCGGAGGGCCGATCGCAAAAGGCTGCCGATAGTGCAGCGGCTGGACAGCACGCGGAAGCGCGCCCCTGGGAGCGGTGACCGCGGACGCGAGTATCGGAGTTGCCTGGGCTGGCTCGGGCGCCAGACCAAGCGTGGACGTAGCCACGCTGCAGCAGGTGCCAACGCAATCGCAATCGGCGCGCGAGGGGGAGGTTGGCGGCTCGGTGTTCTGCGGCGCGGACTGTTGCTGCGCGTGATGCGGCGCAAGTTCCGGCGCATGTTGCGGCGCCTTCGTGTCAGCATTCTGTAAGACGTGCTGATGGACGTCCGCGTGGACATCATGGTCATGGCCACCGCCCGCTGCGACTGGTAGCGCCGACGGCATGTGGCACTGGTGCGCGATGGGCAACTCGCGCCCGGCAACCAGAAACCACAAACCGACGAAGGCGGTCAGTGGCCGCCATGCCCAGTGTCTACGCATACCCATTCTGTACGCTACACTCAATCGCTCCGTTGGATCATCAGGCAACTCCTGATACCGCTCCGCAAAGTCGCCACACACAAGGTGAGTCCCGAAGGTTGTCAGACCCTGCCGGTATTCTGAACGCACACCCTTCACGGAGGTCCCTGTGCGTCATCAGCTCACGCTCGATTACCGTCACCTGCCGGAACGAAACGGCTACCTTGTGCGCGCCCTGCTCGAACTGCAAGGCGAGGCGCGCCCGGATGCGGCCCGCACCCCGCTGCATCTTTCGCTGGTACTCGACCGCTCAGGCTCCATGAACGGTGAGCCGCTGGAGGCCGCTACGCGCGCGGCCGCAGAGCTGGTGCGCCGCCTCGCGCCGGAGGATGTGGTCTCGGTGGTAGCGTTTGATGATCACGTGGAAACGGTGGTCGCGCCGCATGCCGGGGGCGCTGAATCAGACGTGAGCGAACGCATTCTGCACATCGATGCCCGAGGCTCCACTAATCTGAGTGGTGGCTGGCTGCGCGGTCGTCAGCTGGTGCAGGGCGGGCGGGCCGACGGCGCATTGCATCGCGTTTTTGTGCTCACCGATGGACACGCCAACTGCGGAATCACCGATCACGCGGAGCTTACTGCACTGTTGGCACAATCGCGTGCGAACGGGATCTCCACCAGTTGTGTAGGCTTTGGCGAAGGCTATGATGGCGTGCTGCTCAAAGCGATGGCCGATGCCGGCGGTGGCAACCTGTTTCACATTGAGCGCGCCGATCAGGCCGCCTTGGCATTCGGCGATGAGCTGGCGGGTTTGCAAACGCTGGCCGGCCAGAACCTGCAGGTCACCGTAACGCTTGATGCATCGGTAGACATTGCGCAGTTGCATCATGACTGGCCATACGCGGATACGCCCGAGGGCCGCGCCTTCGAGCTTGGCGATTTGTACGCACGTGAGCCCAAGCGCATGCTCATTGAGTTCTTTTGCGCGACTGCTCCCGATGCAAACACCACCCGCGTGCTGGCCTCGTTGCGCATCCGCGCCGATGTGCGTGAGGCTGACGGAAGCATCACGCATGTGAGTCTGCAGCTTCCGGTGGCCGCGACTCTTGAGGGCGCCGGTGCACAATCGCCGTTTATTGAACGCGAAGTGCTGCTCAGCCGCGCCGCGCAGGCGCGCAACCAAGCGGCGGAAATGGTACGGCAGGGCAATGCCGAGCAGGCGGGTGTGACGCTCAACGAGATGTATCTCACACTGCAATCGGCGCCTGCGGAGATGGGATTTGCCGAAGATCTGGCCGATCTGGAGTCGCTGGCCCGCAAGTTCGCCGAACAGCAGGCGAATGAGAGCGACGCGCGCTACCTCAACCAGAAAGCGTACAATACGCGCCGTGGCAAGTCGGCATACGACCGGCAGTTTACCCGTCGTCCCAATCCACCCGGGCCACCGGCATGATGTGTTGCAGTAACCGCTGCTGAAACCGTTGATGGAAACGTTGATGGAAACGTTGATGGAACCAGTGAACGAACCGCGCCACAAACCGCTCCACAAACCGCTCCACAAACCGATGCACGCAGCGCTTCAGGCGACCGACTCCGCATAGCTACGTACGGGGATCTGCGACTGTCGCGTTCGTGCCGGTGAGGTGAGCTTTGGCGCATGCATCAATCCGGCTCATCATCCGCCACGACGCAGACACCAACAGTGGGCGACAGCGCGGCGACGCGGCCGCAGTTGCGCCGCCCATGGCTGTTGCTCTGGGCGGCCAGTGGTCCGCTGGCATTGTTATTGTGGGCGCTGTACAGACTCGCGCCGCGCGCCGGCGATGCGCTGGCCGCGGTGGCAACTGTCCAACACGGGCTCCTGCTCGGCGCGTGCGCGGTTGGCATGATCTGGCTGGAAGGGCATCGCGGCTTTCACCTGCGCGTAGTGCCCGACGTTGCGGCGCGTGTGCAGGCGCTGGCTTCACACGCTACCGGTTGGCGCCTGTTGCTGGCGCCGCTGGTGGCCAGTGAGCTGATTGGTGCGCCGCCGCGCCGGATGATTCGCCGCTGGCTGTTGGTTGGCGGTGTTGCCGGCGCCATTGTCGCGACCCGGTTGCTGGAAGAGCCCGCGCGCGGCATCGTATCAATGGCTGTGTTTTGTGGTCTCTCCTGGGGCACCGGTTCTTTGGTGCTGGCGCTCAAGGTCGCGCTGCGCGCACCGGTGCGCATGGGCAACCCGTCGGCCGAAAACGGTGCTTACGGTGCCAACAAAATCTCAGCGCCGCCTGCCGCCTGAAAGAGTGCTACGGTATCGAGGAACCGCTGCGTCTGCGCAGTGATCAGCGGAACACGCTGTCGCTCCGCCTGCAACTCCAGTGTCAACACCTGCAGATAGCTGGCGGCACCAAGCGAATAACGGCGACGTTCGGACGCGAGCAGCTCTTCTGATGTGGCGTATGCGCTTGCCAGAGCGGCCAGCGATTGCGCGTCTGCATCAAGGGCAGCAAGCACGTCAGCCATTTCGCGCAGCGCACCCAGAACTACCCCCTGATAGTTGGCGGCTGACGCATCGAACGCCGCCAGCGCCGCGCGCTTCTCAGCCGACAATCCGCGGTTAAACAACGGTTGCGCAAGCTGGCTTACAACACTCCAGATTGCCGACTCGCCGCCGAACAGCGAACCGGCCGTTAACGCTTGCGACCCCAGATTTGCGCTGAGGTTTATTTGCGGGTAACGCCTGGCCACGGCGACGCCGTACTCGGCGTTTGCCGCCTGCATGAGGGCTTCGGCTGCGAGAATGTCAGGACGACGCCTCACCAACTCCGACGGAATAACCAGGGGCAAATCCGTGGCCAGCGACAGATCGTTGAGCGTGAATGAAGGCATCGTCGAATCGCCGGGCACCCGCCCGGCAAGCATTGCGAGGAGATGTTGGTTCTGTCGCAGGAGCTGACGCTGAGCCGGCACCGTGGCACGCGTTGTTTCATGCTGGCGTTCAAGGATGCGCAGCTCATCGGGTGTCGCCGCGCCAAGGCGCAGCTGCTCTCGCACAATACCGAGCTGTTCCTGCTCAATCCGCACCAGTGTCTCCGTGACGGATAGCTGAGCGGCCAGCTTCGCCTGCTGAAAAGCCGTGCCCGCAACCGCTGCGGCCAGCGAGAGCTGGGCACCGTGCATCTGCTGACGGCGGAAATCAGCGCGCGCTGCCAGCGCTTCCAGTGTACGACGGTTTGCACCGGCAAGGTCCAGCCGGTAACGCACGCTCACAGTGGCGTTAAACAAGCTGAACTCGCGCGGCTCGGCGTTCTGTCCCAACACCGCGGGATTGAACTTCTGTCGTTGTGCGGTGAGCGAACCGTCAACCACCGGAACGCGTGTTGATCCTGACTGTGCGGCAAAGAGCGCCTCCGCCTGACGAAGCGTTGCTTCTGCTGAGGCGATTGTCGGACTGGCCTGCAGTGCCTGCGTAATAAGCGAGTCGAGCGGCAACGAGCCGAATGCCTGCCACCATTGCCAGCGAACCGATGTCGTTTTGGAAAACTGTTGTACCGCACCGAACGCCCCGCCTGACGAATCGGTGTGCGTTGGTTGTGCCGTTGCTCCGTATGAGTTTGTGCTCGGCGCGCTGGGTCGTACATATGCCGGCCCTGACACGCATCCGCTGAGAAGCACTGCGAGCACCATCACGCGTCCGTTTCGCGCTGCAGGCCGCGTCGCAGACCGCATCGCACTCTCTGTAACTTCCTGGGTTGCGCTACGCATTGGTCGCCGCGCCGATCGCCAATCCTTCGCCGACTTCTTCATGTGTCCTTCCATCGCGGATGTGATACATGCGCTTGAATGTAGGAATGATCTTTTCGTCGTGTGTCACAACAATCACGGCTGTCTGAAAGCGATGGGCCATCTCATGCAGAATGCGGATAACCGAAAGCGCGCGTTCACTGTCGAGCGGCGCCGTGGGTTCGTCGGCAAGAATGACGGGTGGCCTGCTCACCAACGCGCGCGCAATCGAGACACGTTGTTGCTCACCGCCGGAAAGTTGCGACGGCATCGCCGCTGCACGGTGCGCCACGTCGAGCGCCTCGAGCAGTTCCAGCGCGCGCTCGCGTGACTCGCGATTGGACACACCGGCAAGCATGGGCAGCAACGCGACATTGTCGGTGACATCCAGAAACGGAATCAGATACGGCGCCTGGAACACAAAACCAATGCGGTCGCGGCGCAGCGCGCGCAGATCACTGATCTTCCACGCATTGTCGTAGATCACATCGTGTCCTAGGGTCATCCGACCCGACGTCGGTTCGATAACCGCGCCCAGGCATTTGAGCAGTGTTGACTTCCCACTCCCGGAGGGGCCGATGAGACCGACCACTTCTCCGGGCGCTACATACATGTCAACGCCTTTCAGCGCATCAACTGCGGTGTCGCCTTTCCCGTATCGCTTGGTCAATCCCTCAATCAGAATCCCTTCGGTTGGCATCTGTGCGTTCGTGCTGGAGCTCATCTCATCCTCCAATCGCTTCGGCGGGATCAACGCGCAGCGCAGCGCGAATCGCGATGAGGCTTGCGAGCACACAAATCACCATCACCACAAAAAACCCGATCAAGGAGTCGCGCGGCATCAGCAACACGTACTTGGGAAAGAACGGTGCCCAGAAGGTGGCTGCGATTTTGCCAACAACAAAGCCGATCACACCCAGCGCGAGCGCTTGCTGCATGATCATGCCGGCAATGGTGCGGTTTTTCGTGCCAATCAACTTGAGTACGGCGATCTCGCGAATCTTGCCGAGCGTCATTGTGTAAATGATGAAGGCAACGATTGCCGCGCTCACAATGGCGAGGATGACCAGGAACATGCCGATTTGTTTGGCTGCGGTTGCAATGAGCTTGCCCACCAGAATCGCTTCCATTTGCGCACGCGTGTACACCGTAAATCGTTTCCAGCGTTCAATCGTGCTGGCAACGTTGTCGGGACTATGACCTGGTTCCAGCGTCACAAGCACCGCGTTTACCGAGCGGCTGACACTTTGCGACGCGATCACGGCGTCGAGTACAGCGGGTGACCCGGCGCGGTTGAACGCCGGATTTTCTGCGGTGCGTCTGCGGCCCTGCAGAATCGCATCGTTGTCTTTCAGGAACTGCGCATCCTGCGCATCCTTGAGTGGAATAAACACCATGGGATCGCCGCCGGATGACACCATGCGTCGTGTCAGTCCAACCACGGTGTACTCGTGTCGTCGGATGCCAATGCGATCGCCAATGCGAAAGCCGGTGGCGATGTCGGCGACTGCCTCGTAATGGCTGCGCGTGACCTGTCGTCCGGCCACAAGATACGGCGGCCAGCCGGGGGTTCCTGCCGGTCCGGGCGCCACGCCTACCACCATTGCCCGCACATCGTTGCCGTTGCTGCGCACTTGCATGGTGAGGTACGTGACATTGGCAGCCTGTGCAACGCCGGGCACCGTGAGCACGCTTCTGTACGCGTCATCGTACAGACTTGACGGTTCCGCATAGGGTCCCAGAGTCTCCTGCTGTACCACCCACAGTTCGGCGCCGCTGTTGTCCAACAGCGCACGCCCATCGGCAATCATGCCCCGGTACACACCAGCCATGCTCAGCGTGACGCCAATGAGCAATCCCAGACCGAGACCGGTCAGGGCAAACTTGGGGCCGTCGTGCAGAATATCGCGACCCGCGAGATTGATCACGGCGTACTACCGGGTATCCGGTCAACCACCGTGATGCGGCTGCGCGCGCTCAGCAAGCCGGCGCTGTACACAACAATACGGTCTCCGGTGCTCAGCCCCGACGTGACTTGCACGAATCCCTCAGTGTCGCTGGCCCCGAGCGTGACGGCGGTGAAGCGCAGATCGCCATTGACGACTTGCCAGACGCCAAGCCCTTCGGCCGTGCGATGAATGGCGGCGTTCGGCACCACAGGCCCCGGACGTTGGGCGGAGAGCATGACATTCACCTCGCCGAGCTCACCGATTGGCGGTAGTGGATCGGGCGCTGCGGTGAATGAAATTTTGGCGAGAATCTCTTCGGTGATGGGATCGGCGCGTGGCTCAACGCGCTCCACCCGCGCGGCCATGCCTGCGCCCTGGTGCGATCGCAACACCACGGTGGCCGGAAGTCCAGACTTCAGTCCAGCCGCTGTCCCTTGATCGAAGCGGGCGTTCAACCACAGGCTCTTGGGATCTACAATCTCAAGCACCATCTGGCCGGCCACCACGGTGGTGCCAGGTTCAGCATCGCGCGAAGAGATCATACCATCCACTGGCGCGATCAACCGCAGGTTCTTTCGCTGCGTGGCAATTGCGTTTCTGTCGGCTCGAGTGCGTTCCACCTCGGCCTCCGCGCCAGCCAACGTGGCGGCCGCGCGCTGGGCTGCCTCCTTTCTGACAGCGACTGCTTCCTCGCTCGTCGAACGCGCCGCCAGCAGCTGTACGTACCGCTGTGCCTCGGCGTCGGCGAAGCGTTCGCGGGTGCGCGCTTCATCCAGCGCGGCGCGACTACGGTTCAGAATCGCCTCTTGAGAGCGGACCCGTTCATCGAGATCCACCGGGTCCATCTCGCCCAACAGCTGTCCGGCAGTGATACGATCGCCCACATCCACGAGGAGGCGATTCACTCGTCCCGCCGTCGTCGGACCGATGCGATAGGTGAAGCGTGGTTCCACGGTGCCAAGCCCGAAGAGACCGGGGGATATTGCGCGCTCCTCTACCGTGCCCAACGTCACGGCAACCGGCGCGAGCGGTCCGGAGCGCACTGCCACGAACACGAAGACCGCCAGCAGTGCGACAACCATGCCTACGAGCACCAACGCACGTCCCTTCAGACCAAATATTTTCACTGGGCACACTCGATGCCGCGACTGTAAATGCGGAATACGCGTGGGGCGTCAGCGCGGATCCTCTGCACATCGCCGTGAATAAGGGACTGCATGACGAGTCCCTGAATCGTGCCGATGAACAGCGTGGCGGCCGCGTCGACCTCAAGCTGCTTGTCCACTTCGCCTGACTGCTGACCCTGAGCCAGCAACTCGGCAATGCGCTGTCCGTATCGGCGCAGCATGGCTTGCACCGCACGCTTGGCCGCGGTCTGCTCTGCGTGTTGCAGCTGACCGAAAATGATGCGCGGCACGCCAGGGTGTGCGACCACAAAGTCGATGTGAGCCAAAAACACCAGCTCAAGTGCCGCCATCGGGGAAGACGCTGCGACGGCTGCCTCCTGCACCCTCGACATGAGCCGCTCAACGACCCAATCCACCACTGCTTCGAGGATTGAGTCTTTGGTGGGGAAATGGCGGAAGAGGGCACCCTGTGTAAGGCCCATCTTCACCGCGATCGCCGTGGTGGTGATGTCGCCAGGATTGGCGTGAGCGGCGAGTTCGATCACGGCTTCGACCGTGGCCTCTCGGCGTTCTTCCGCGGGCAGGTAGTTGGCGGTGCTGCGCAAATGGTCTCCAGAAGTAAGTGAGTGATTACTAACTTTTATTGATTGCGATGTCAAGCCAACTGTTTACTGTTGGGCGCGTGGTGCGCAGCGGATCAAACGGTCGCATACTACAAAATCCAGCCAACCTTGGCGCCCGCTCCCGCAAGCAACCGTCCCGCTACCTTGCTGCCCATGTGCTCAGCCTCTCGCGTCGCCACGCCATTCGTTGCGTTGTTTGTGATCAGCATCACCGCTGGCACCCCCACGTACGCGCAACAAGCAGCCCCGCCCTCCATTCGCGAGCTTACATCGGCGCCGTTTCCCACTGCGATGGTGAGTTCACCCAACGGCACGTCGGTGGCCTGGGTGCAGAACGCCGAAGGTGCGCGCAGTATCTGGACGGCCCAGGCACCGCAGTACACGCCACGCCGGGTCGCACACTTCGCCACCGACGATGGTCAGGAGCTCTCGGAGCTCGCGTTTACTGCTGATGCACGTACGCTTTGGTTTACGCGTGGCAGCGGTACCAATCGCGCCGGGGAGCATCCCAATCCGACCAGCAATCCGCAGGGAGCGGAGCAGGCTTTGTGGCGGATTGATCTCACATCAGGAGCGGAAGCAACACGGGTAACCGACGGCAGCCGTGCGACTCCGGCACCGGTTGGCGACGCGATGATCTTTATTCGGCGCGGACAGGTGATGCGGGTTGTCACCACCAACAACGGCGCGCCGCACGCTGACACGCCGTTGTTCAAGATGCGTGGTTCAGCGTCGGATGTGATCTGGTCGCCGGATGGATCAAAGCTGGCCTTTGTATCAGGGCGCGGTACGCACGCGTTTGTTGGCGTCTATGACATTGATGCCGGTTCGCTGCGCTGGATGGGCCCCAGCACCGACAGCGATGCGTCGCCTGTCTGGTCACCCGACGGTACGAAAGTGGCGTTCCTGCGTCGGCCGTATCAAACGCGTCGGATGATTTTTCTGCCCATCCGCGAGGCGCAACCATGGTCGATTCAGGTAGCCGATGTCTCCACGGGCATGGTGCAGGAGCTGTTTCGCGCCAGCGAAGGATCGGGTTCGGCGTATTGGCCCGTTGTCTCGGAAACACAACTGTTGTGGACCGTCGATAACCGCATTGTGTTTCCGTGGGAGCGCGATGGGTTTGTGCATCTGTACAGCATGCCCGCAGCGGGCGGTACATGGACACAACTGGATGTTGGCCCGCATGAGGTGGAGTACGTGCGTCTCGCACCAGACCGTCGCACGGTTGTATACAACTCCAACGCCGGTGATCGTGATCGCCGGCATTTGTGGCGTGTTGCCGCGAACGGTGCGGGCACTCCTGTTGCGTTAACCACGGGAGACGGCATTGAGTGGTTGCCAACGCCACTGGCCGACGGTGCAGTTGCACATTTGCGAAGCGATGCACGTATTCCGGCGCACGCAGCAATCCTGTTGAATGGCCAGAGCCGGCCACTGACGCCGGAAACAATGCCCGACAACTATCCGAGCGGAAAACTTGTCGTGCCAACCGCGGTGAGCATTACCGCAACAGACGGTGTGGAGTCGTACGCCCAGCTGTTCACGCCGCCCGCGACGTTCACGGGCAAACGTCCGGCGATCATTTTTCTGCACGGTGGCTCGCGTCGGCAGATGCTGCTCGGGTGGAACTACGGTTCGTACTACCATTACGCGTACGCGCTCAATCAGGCGCTGGCGCTTCGCGGGTGGGTGGTGCTGCAGCTCAACTATCGCAGCGGTATCGGATACGGACGCGATTTCCGCGAGGCGCTCAACTATGGTGCCTCGGGGGCCAGCGAGTATCGCGATCTTGAGGCAGCGGCGCGATGGCTGCACGCGCGCGCTGACGTAGACAGTTCGCGTGTTGCGCTGTGGGGTGGTTCGTACGGCGGCTATCTCACCGCGCACGGACTCACGCGCAATCCCGAGCTCTTTGCCGCCGGCGTTGATATTCATGGCGTGCACGACTGGAACGTTGGCATCAAGACGTTCCTCACCGACTACAACAGTCTTGAAGATGAGTTTGCTGCTCAGCTCGCGTTCATGTCGTCACCAATGTCCAGCGTTGAGCGGTGGGAAGACCCGGTGTTGCTCATTCACGGCGACGACGACCGCAATGTGCGGTTTATTGAGACACTGACACTGATTGAGCGTTTGCGCGCTCAGCGGGTACCAGTTGAACAGCTCGTGCTGCCCGACGAAGTGCACGGCTTTCTGCGTCACGCAAGCTGGATGGCCGCGTATGAGCGGTCGTTGGATTTTCTCGAGCGACGGGTAGTGCAGCGCGCGCGGTAACCATCAACGAGGGAACGACCATGCAACAGGCATTGGGATTTGAAGTGGAGTTACCGCTGGCATTCGATGACGCGATGAGCGCAACCCGCGATGCCCTCAAGGCGGCCGGATTCGGCGTGCTTACGGAAATCGATATGCAGGCGGCCTTCAAGGAAAAGCTGGGTGAAGAGTTCAGGCGATACACCATTCTTGGCGCCTGTAACCCGACGCTTGCCTTTGCCGCCATTCAGGATGATCCGGCGATCGGCCTGCTGCTGCCGTGCAATGTCACGGTCGAAGCCACAGGCAATGATTCATCGAGGGTGCGTATTGCCGATCCGCAAATGATGCTTTCCGCCGCGCCGCAGATGTCTGCTGCACTCAAACAGGTTGCCGACGACGCGCGCACGCGCATGCAGCGCGTTGTTGCCGGCTTGTCCCAGCTGCCGCCCAACACCGCTGCGAAGTAGCGGCGCAGTAGCGGCGCGCCAGCCCACCCGATACGCATTCACCATGCGTCGAATCCCCTACCTGTTTCTTGTCCCTGCGGCCCTGCTCATGGCGCTGCAGCCGCTTGGTCAGCAGCCGCACCTCATTGAAAAGCTGCAGATGCTGACCGCCGGAACACTACGGCGTCCGATCGATATTTTCGATCTCGCGCTGCATGGTACGCTGCTGGTGCTGCTGCTCTGGAAAGTGGTTGCCGATCTTTCGGCAAAAGGAAAAAACCGTGAGCCGGGTTAACGGCCCACGGTTTTTCGTGTTTGACATCGGTATCAAACCCCGTACCGATCAGTCGTCAAACTCAACCTTGATGCCCCGGTCAAGCTCAACTTCAAACTCAATGAGCGTCTGCGTGGACGCGTAGTCCGACAGGGCGAGATTGCGCACGGTGCCATTGGCGTTGCGGAACCAGAGGTCGGGACGCAACTCGAGTGTGATGCCGGCTGAGTTGTCGTCAATTACAAGCGGTGTGGCGAACTTCTTTTCAATCTCTACCTCCGCATCAAAGTACGCCCGGAACGGCTGCGCTTCTCCATCTGTCGGCGTGAAGGTGCCTTCAATCATCATGGAAGCTTCCGAAGGCCAGTCGGCGTAGGTAGACCGCAGCTCGGCCAGCAACTCTGCAATGCGTCGGCCATCTTCGCCGCCTTCGTCGTCGTCGAGATTCTCGACTTCGAAATCCAGCGTGGTGTAGGTGCCCGCGGGAATGCGGTCGTTGGCAATCATTGCCGCACCACTGCCAAGCGGTACGTTGGCGAGGAAGAGTTCAAGCTCAAACTCGGCGCAGTCTCTGTTGTTCCGGTCATCATCGCGATCATCATCGTCATCGCAGTCATCATCATCATTTTCGAGTTCGAACTCGTCTACGATGAGTTGAATGTTTGTCAGCACCAAGGTGCCGTTGCTGCCGGCAATGGAGAGACCTTCAGCAGTCTCCGTACTCAACCCTGGTTGCGCAGGGCTGGCGATCCGAAGTGACGTATTGCTGTCGGGTGCCACTGAACTGTTGCTCTCACATCCGGCCAGGGCGAATGCGCCGGCCAGCAGGGCGACTGTTTTCAAGCGATGGGCGACAGTGTGTGTTGTGAGCTGTGTCATATTTGACGTTGCTCCTTCAAAAGAGTGTGATGTTCATGCAGCGGACTGGCTGCCCCTTTTAGATGATGGATTGTCGCGCCGCGCGGAGTGTCGGCCGTCACGATTACGCTCAAAAAAGTGACCGTTTGAGCCGACATGCAGGGTCGGGGGTTAGCTTTCGCCAGCTACATTCCCCTTATCACTCACCGTTCGGAGACCACTCCATGCGGATGCTTGTTCTTGGTGCCGGCCTGCAAGGTTCGGCGTGTGCGTTTGATCTGCTGCGTAATCCCGAAGTCGAGCACGTTGTGTTGGCCGATGTCCGCATCGGCACGCTGCCCGCCTTCCTGCAACCGCACATCGGCGGCCGGTTGTCTACCGCCGAGCTGGATGTGCGCAATCATGACGCCGTGCGGGAGGTCATGCGTGAATGCACCGCGGTGTGCAGCGCCATTCCTTACTACTTCAACTATCCGCTGGCCCAGCTGGCAGTCGAGTGCGGTGTGCATTTCACCGACCTTGGCGGCAATACGGAAATCGTGCTGCAGCAGAAAGGACTCGAGGCCGATGCCGAAGCCAAAGGCGTCAGTATCGTACCCGACACCGGGCTCGCGCCGGGCATGGTGAACGTGATTGCCCAACTGGGCATTTCGCAGCTCGATGAAACGGAGAGCGTGAAACTGTATGTGGGCGGCTTGCCGCAGGATCCCCTGCCGCCGCTCAACTATCAGATCGTGTACTCGCTTGAGGGCGTGGTGGACTACTACACCACCGAATCACTGGTTGTGCGCAACGGACGTCGCACCACGGTTACCGCACTTTCCGAGTTGGAGTCGGTGCGTTTTCCCGAGCCGGTGGGTGAACTCGAGGCGTTCCATACGGCTGGCGGTTTGTCCACGATGGTGTTCCGCTACGAAGGAAAAATCCGGAACATGGAGTACAAGACGCTGCGCTATCCGGGGCACGCCAAAATCATGGAAGCCATCCGTGATCTCGGGCTGTTGTCGCTTGACCCGGTGGATGTAAAAGGGCAGCAGGTCGTGCCGCGCGACGTGTTTGTGAAGGTGGCCGGAGAGAAGCTGCGCAAGCGCGGTGGGAAAGATCTGGTGGCGCTGCGCGTGGTAGTATCGGGTAAGAAAGATGGGCAGGACGCCCAACGTGCCTGGCAGTTGATTGCCCGCTACGACGACGCCAATGGCCTCACGGCCATGATGCAGACCACCGGCTTCACGCTGTCGATTACCTCCCAGCTGCAGGCCATGGGCGTGATTCGCCCAGGGGTGCACACGCCCGATGAGTGCATGCCCGCTGAACGCTATTTGCAGATGCTGGCGGAACGGGGCGTGGTGGTGGAGCCGCTGTCGGTGGAGCCGCTGTCGGTGTGAAATAACAAACGGGTTGCAACCACCGCCACCGGCGAGTACGCTTATTGATAGTGGGTTCGCATAACCATGTGGACCACCCGCTATTCAATCCGGTACCGCCCGTGTCCGCACCTGCCGCTCCCTCCGTACAACGCTCCGTTCACGCGTGGCCCGCTTCTTCGTTCAACGGGGAATCGGGCGCGCATCAGCGCCCTCCCGTGGCAAACCCCCGCGCCGACAGTGACGCCGCAATGCCATTGGGGGAACGCCGAGCGCTGGCGGCGCTGCTCGATTGGCAGCTGTGGTATTGGGGGCAGGATATCCACCACGCCCAAGGCAATGCCCTGCGGGCGTACGGATTTGAGCGGGCCCGTGGTCCGGATGATGGAACGCAGCGATCGAGCGCGTACGTCTTGATGCCCGGCAGCGACGCTGCTCGCGATCTGCACGGGCTCACCCGACTCATTGCCTGGGGGTTCGGCATCGCGGCAACACACCATGAGCACGAAGCACACGGGTCGCTGCTCATGGTGCGACACGAGTGTTGTTTTGGCCTCTGCGCTCAGCCGCTCGAGGCCATGGCGGGCACCCGTGACCAGCTGCCCAACCGGGTGTATCCAGACAGCACCCAGCAATGGTACACCGTGCGTCGCACGCTCTCGGCAGTCGCCCGCTGCTTCGCAGACTATGAGCAGTGGGCGCAGCAAGCGCTCGGGCTGGCGCATCGCGTCGAGGCACAGTCGCGACGGCCGCGGGCCGTCCGTCGCCGGCACATGCACGCAACGTTTCTCGCATACGCGTGGTGCGATGTGGCCAACAATGTCGGCCCGGCGATTACGGGTGTGCGCTGATGTCGACGAATGCGTAATGGGCGGCGCCGTGCACCGGTCACACAGCCGCGTCCGTCACACGTCCGCCTTTCACATACAGCACCGTATCGGCGAGACGCGCCGCTTCGTCGGGATCGTGCGTGACGAGCACCATGGGAATGCCGGTGCGTTCGTGCAGCGCACGCAGCTCGGCACCCAGCCGGGCGCGCAGCGGGGCGTCGAGCGCGGCCAGTGGTTCGTCGAGCAGCAGCAGCGACGGCTCGGGCGCCAACGAACGCGCCAACGCCACGCGCTGCTGCTGGCCGCCGCTGAGTTCATGGGGCGTGCGCCTGGCCAACTCATGCAGCCCTACCAGCTCCAGCATCTGCTGTACGCGGTTGCTTCGCTCCGGGCGTGACCTGGTGTGCAATCCGTACGCAATGTTTTCGGCCACACTGAGGTGCGGGAAAAGCGCGTAGTGCTGGAACACGTACCCTACCTGTCGATCGCGAGCGGGAACGTTGGTGTGTGTGAGGGAATCAAAGAGCACACGGCCATTGAGCGTGATGCGACCGCTGTCAGGGCGCAGCAATCCGGCAATGGCGCGCAGCGTGAGTGTTTTTCCTGCCCCCGACGGACCAAGCAGTGCGGTCACGCCGCCGACCGATTCAAACTCGATATTAAGCGAGTAACCGGGCAATGCGCGGTCAACGCACACCGTCAGCGCGCTGCGTGGTGCTGTGGGCAGTACAGTCATGGATCCGTCCGTCCCCAAAGACGGGTTCGTGAAGCACCTACCCGAGTGAGCAGCAGCAGCGCCCCGCCGGTGACCAACGTAAGCACAAGCGACATCATCATCGCGCGCTCCACGTTGCCTGCCTGGACCGCGTCATACACGGCCAGGCTCGCAGTTTGTGTGCGACCGGGAATGTTGCCAGCCAACATGAGGGTAGCGCCAAACTCGCCCATTGCTCGGGCAAAACAGAGCGTGGTGCCGGCCAGAATGCCGCGCCACGCCAATGGCACAGTGACGGTAAAAAAAATCGCCAGCTCAGAGCGGCCGAGTGTGCGCGCCGCATCTTCAAAGGTGGGGTCGATTTGTTCAAACCCGCCCTGGGCCGCGCGCACCAGAAATGGCGCCGCCGCCACGAAGGTCGCGAGCACTGCGGCATAAGGCGTGAACACCAGCGGGGAGCCAAAGAGTGATTCAATCACGCGGCCCATGGCGCTCTCGCGTCCAACCGATACCAGCAGGTAGTAGCCGATGACGGTCGGAGGCAGGACCATGGGCAACAAGACCAGTACCTCCACTGCCGATCGCCCGGTCATGCGGGTGCGCGCCAGCCACCAGGCAACGGGCACACCCAGCAACAACGCCAGTGATGTGGCGGTCGTGGCTACCAGCAACGACAGCTGCAACGGAAACAGATTCGAAGCCATCAGCGATGCCGTACCTGCACCACGGCCCGGCGCGTCTCAGTGACCATTGGCGAGCGGGGCAGCGGTTGGCGGTGATTGAAAACCATACCGCTGCAACACCGCGCGGCCGCTATCCGACAGCACATGCCCGATAAATGCCTGCGCCTGAGCTGCCGCCTGAGTGCGCGAAGTGACAGCCAGAGCTTGCCGCAATGCGTCGTGAAGCGCGGTATCGACAAGCGTGTACCCAGATTGGCCCGCACGCTGCAGTACGGACAGCGCCACGATCCCGGCGTCGGCGTTACCACTGGTCACAAACAGCTCGGCCTGCGAAATGTTGGCTCCGAATACCAACCTCTCACGTATTGCGTCCCACATTCCGCTGCGCTCGAGTGCCTGTTGCGCCGCACGACCATACGGCGCGTGCGATGGATCGGCGATGGCAACGGTGCGCAAGCTGTCGTTCAGCAAATCCACGAGGTCAAGTCGCGGGCAGCGCCGCGTCTGATGCGCGCTATCGGCTGTGTTGCCCGCCGCATCTGCAGTAGCCGCACTCGCTGCGCCAGCTGCGCCAGCTGCAACAACCGCAGTGTCTGCCCGTGTACAACGCGCCACAACCGCGAGGCGACCAATGGCGTACACCGTACGCGTCGCGCTGTCCACGTGTCCCTTTGCCGCCAGTTGATCAATCGCCTCGGTATTTGCGGCAAAAAACAGATCGGCAGGCGCACCATTGGCGATTTGCGTGGCCAGGTCTCCCGTTGAACCAAATACCAGCACCGCGCTGTCTCCACCTGCATCGCGGTGCTGCCGAGCAATCTCGTTCAGCGCATCCCGCATGTTGGCCGCCGCGAAAATCAGCAACGGTTTCCCGGGGGCGGATTCATCGCGTGCACAACCGGTGAGCAGGCTTGCCACTGCAGCACACGCTCCCGCAGAAAGCACAGTACGACGCATCCCCGCTCGTGAGGTGGTGCGAACGAGAGCGGGCAAGTTCACGGCCGGTACCGAGGAGCGCAGTCGCTGCGCGAGCTGCCGAAGAAAAATGCGCGGTCTCATCTGTGGCGAAGTATGCGGGTGGGGAGAGGGCACTTCAACAGGACACGCGATTCCGCGGCGCGCGAAACAACGAAAGCAGGGCGCTGTACGTCTACCGGTTATTCTCCATTGCCATGCACCGCCACGCCCCGTCGTGCGCGGCATTGTCGTCTCCATCGATTTTTTGTGCCCATGCGAGCTGGTTTGTGCGCAGCGTTCTTCACACTCTCGGTGCTTGCCTCAACGGTTCACGCACAGTCGCAGCGTGACTCGGCGCGTACCGATTCGCTGGGCGCGATCATCGGCGCAGTGAGTGTGAGTGCCGCGCGCTCCGTTGGCGTGACGGGTGGGGCGTCGGCCGTGGTGGTACGTGCCGACGAGCTGCGTTCTTCGGCTGCTCCACTGCTCGATGAGGCGCTGCGTGAGTCACCGTTTGTGCTGGTGCGTCAGAACTCACGAGGCGAGATGGAGATTTCG
The DNA here is from genome assembly GCA_011390805.1 of Gemmatimonas sp. Classification (GTDB taxonomy): domain Bacteria; phylum Gemmatimonadota; class Gemmatimonadetes; order Gemmatimonadales; family Gemmatimonadaceae; genus JAABRT01. The sequence continues at coordinate 40,248 of JAABRT010000013.1, forward strand.
GTGCGCGGCTCCGATTCCCGTCAGGCAGCCGTACTTCTGAACGGCGTGCCGCTGTCTCTGGGGTGGGATCACCGCACCGACCCCTCGCTCATTCCGCTCACAGGCAGTGAGCAGATTGTGATCGTGCGGGGACTGGCGTCGCTGCTCAACGGTCCGAACACGCTGGGCGGCAGCATCGAGATTTCGCATGATGCGTTGAGTCAGCCAACGGGTGACCAGCTCAGTGCCGGCGCCGGTGTGGATCAGTACGGCGCTGCCGTTGGCTCGCTGGGTGTCGGGCGCAGTGTGAGCGATGTGCGCGGAGGCGTACTCTCCCTGCGTGCAGGCGGGGCGTACCGGCATCGTGCCGGCGTGGCGCTGCCCGGCGGTGTGATTGATCCCACACAGCAGGACGGACTGCGAACCGGCACCGACCTTCGTCAAGCGGATGGCTTTGTGTCGATTCGCTGGAATAACGCGACGGGCCGCGCGTTGGGTGTCATGTTGTCCGGGTATGACGCAGAGCGCGGAGTGCCTCCGGAAGAGCACATCGTGAATCCCAGACTCTGGCGATATCCCGTGGCGCGGCGAGGCATTGCGATGCTGTCGGCCAACAGCGGTGTGCTGTCTTCACCATGGGGTTCGGCGTCGCTCGAGGTGGGTGTGGGCATAAACACCGGCCGTGTGCGAATCGAAACATTTGACGACCGCACCTTTGGTTCGGTCGTTGGTGAAGAGCTTGGCGACGAACGCGCGATTACCACACGCGCCTTGTTCACACACTCGCTGGGGTCGGGCACGCTACGCGCCAGCTATACGGGTGCCGACATCCGCTACAAGGAAACGCTGTTGCCGCTAGCGCCAACCGACTACCGACAGCAGCTCTCAAGCACCGCGGTAGAAGTCGAAAGACCGTTCGGTATTCGCACGCGCATTGCGGGCGGTGTGGTGTTTGATCAAGCGCGCACGCCGCTTTCCGGCGGTCGCACAGCAGCGCAAGAATCGTTCAGCAACCCCGGCTGGCGTGTGGGCCTGTCGCACGAGCTGAGTGAGCGCACGCGTTTGCATGCCAGTGTCAGCCAGCGCTCACGCTTTCCCTCGCTGCGCGAACTGTACTCCGGAGCGCTTGACCGTTTTCTCCCCAACCCCGATCTCAGGCCGGAAACCTTACGCGGCGTTGAAGCTGGGTTTACGCTCAACGGGTTTTTGCCACGCTCTGCGCAGTCCAGCTTTCAGCTGATCGGATTTTCACATGCGCTCAACGACGCAGTGGTGCGCATTACGCTGGCTGATCCGGCGCGCTTTCAGCGGGTGAACCGGGACCGCATCAATAGCGTCGGCATGGAGCTGCTTGGTGGATTTACCATTGGTGCAAATCCGGAACGCGCGTGGTCGCTCAATGGTGATGCCACGGTGCAGCGCATCAGAATCTCCGACCAGAGTGCCATTAACCCCAGACGCCGCGCCGAAAACAATCCCGAGCAGCGCGGTAGGGTGGAAGTTGGTGTGCCGCTGCCGGTACAGATGCGGGGTTTTGCGACGGCGCGGTATACCGGTAGGCAGTATTGCCTGAACGCTGATACTGGCAACGAAGATCAACTGCCGGCGCGCACCGTTGCCGATATCGCAGTACAACGCAGTTTTGCTGTGGCAACCAGTGGCCCGTTCCGTTCGCTGCGCGCACTGCTGGCATTTGACAATGTTGGCAATACCGCGGTGTACGATCAGTGCGGGCTGCCGCAGCCGGGCCGCACGTTGCGACTCATGATGACACTGCGCTGACAGCGCTCTGCTGACATCACGTTCTGCCAACAAAGCGCAGTGCTCAAAACGCGGCGCTGACCAAGCGCGTCGGGACTCAGGTCCTGAATCCGCCAACGAGCGAACGCAGTCGCACACTGGCGGTTTGCAGCATCTCTGCCGTGGCCGACACCTCTTCTGCCGACGCACTGGTTTCTTCTGTGCTGGCGGCGACTTCCTGTGCGGCCGCCGCGTGTCCTTCTGAGGTATCGCGCGCGCTGACGAGTGAGTGTTGCACTGCACCCAGTGATTTCCCGTTGGCGGTGACGGCCGACGTGACCCGACAGGTTGACAGCTCCACACGTTCAACGACCTGTTCAATGCGGGCGAGTGCAGTGCTCACGTCTGTCGCGACACCACCCACATCGCGCATGCGCTTGGCACCGGCTTCTACTGATTGCGATGCGCTGGCCAATCGCGTGCGAATGCGCTTGACGTTGTCCGTGACTTCGTGCGCTGCACTGGCGCTTTGTTCAGCGAGTGTGCGCACTTCCTGCGCAACGACTGCAAAACCGCGACCGGCGCTGCCGGCGCGTGCTGCTTCAATTGCCGCATTGAGAGCCAGCAGGTTGGTTTGCGTGGCAATCTCGGAGATCACGCTCACAAAATCGTCTACAACGCCTGTCGCATCGCGTAGTGCGGTCATTTCCTGCTGCGACTCGAGCACTGTTTCGCGGGCGGCGGCCAGTACATCAAGCGCTCTTTGCATTTGCTCGCGGGTCGCGTTGGCGGTGGCGCGAATATCGTGACCGGCGCTCCCGGTGTCTTCCGCCGCTTCACCGATAGTGGCACCGACTTCAGCCAACGCACGCACCGCTTCACTCGCGGCATTGAGTGCGTCAAGCTGAAGGGCAGCGCCGTGCGAGATGTCCATGACTGCCGTTGTCACATGCTGTGACGAGGCCGCAGCCGCCGATGCAGACGCTGTCAGTTCGCTGGCTGCCAGGGTAACCTGATCGGCTTCCGTCTGTACCTGCTGCAGCAACGACCGCAGCCGCTCACGGGCCTGTGACATGGCAGCGAGCAACTCGGCGTATTCGGCCGCGATCTGTTCACGGTTGAGTGGTTCATCGGGTACACGCAGATCACCTGCACCAATGGCCGCCATTTCCTTTTGCAGCGCGCCAAGCGGCTGTGATACCGCGCGTGAAGTTGAAAGCCCGAAAAATGCGGCCACCGCAAACGCCAGAATGATGACCACCGCCAGCGACAACTCGCTCTGACGCTGCGTGCTTTCCATCTCGTCTACCGCCTGTGCCGTGCCGAGTCGTACCGCGTCGCGCAGCTCGTGGAGTTGTGCTTCAATGCGCGAGATATCCTGCGATGTTTCGTCGAGCACGCGCGCGGCATCTTCCGTGCGGCCAATCGATTGCATGGCGTGAGTTGTGGCAATGCGCACTTCCAGCGCCGCTTGCAACTGCGCCACGCGTTCGAGCACCATGCGCTCGCGGTCACCCAGAATGGTGTCTGCGCTGGCCGCACGCAGAGTGCGGTCGGCCTCGCCGGAGAGTGCCAGGAATCGATCGCCTTCTTCGGTGGTGCGCACCTGCAAGTAGCGCAGTCCTCCAACCACTTCGCGCAGGATTCCCGTGATCACACGTTCGGCGAGTTCTGTTTTGGCCGACAGCGAGGCGACTGTCTGTTCGGATTGTGCGTTGGTGCGCGCTAGTCCCATCCATGCCAGGACACCGGCAATGAGCAACAGTCCGATTGACGCACCAAATCCCGCGGCCAGCCGGGCGCGAATGGTGGAGAGGCGGAACGATGGCAGTCGTGGCATGCTTACGGCTCCACCGTGGTCACTACCACACTGCGTCCGATCACATCCTGTGTTTTCGCATCAAACGCAATGCGTCCGGCCACGCCCTCAATGTTGAGCGTTTCCATCGCGCTGCGGACAGTGGCGCGCGACAGTGGCGATGCGGCCCGGACTGCTGCTCCAATGGCCAGCGCGGCGTCGTACGAAAGCGCGCCAAACATGTCGGGCGGTTGGTTGTAGGCTTGCTGCCAGGCGGCCAGAAAATCGCGTGCGGTCGCGCTGGTGGCTTTTTCGGCACGGAAAAACGTGACGTAGCGTGCGCCCCGGAACTCGGCTTCCTGTGAAATCGCTTCCGTGCCGTCGCCCCCGATGAACTGTGCCCGGGCGCCCGCCTTGCGTAACGCGCGAAGGAAGAGCGCCGCATCGCCGGCGTCGCCCGGAAAGAGCACCACATCGGGGTCACGGCCGGCAACGTGCGTGGCGTAGACATCCCAGTCGGTCTGACCGCTGAGATAAGGGTCGCGAATGAGCAGCCACCCGCCCAGCGAGCGCCAGGTGGAGGCAAACGAGGATGCCCAGTCACGACCGTAGGAATCGTTGCGGTAGATAATGGCGGCGGTTTGCAGCCCCAATGAGTCGCGGGCGTATCGCGCGACATCGCTGGCGCCCGCCTCATCACTGGGTGCCACACGAAAGAACCACTCGCTGATGCCGGAGAGCGCCGGGCTGGACGCGGTGGGGGAAATCACCGTCACCGCATCCCGTCCCGCGTTACTGATGTCGGCGTACACAGGAATGGCGAGCTGTGTATTGCCGCTTTCCGGATGGCCAACCACGGCTACGACCGACGGGTCCGCACGGTGCGCGGCCGCTACGGCCACGGCGCTGGTGGCCGAATCACTCGGCAGCGCCACGCGGAAGCGGATCTGTGAACCTGTCGCGCTCTGGTTGAGCGTTTCGACGGCCAGCTCCACGCCGCGCACGACGTTTTCATAGCCCGGTCTGCCCGGAAGTGCTCCTACGCCAATGGCGACCTCGCCGCTGAGCGAAGAGCCGGAGTTGCAGGCGGTGCTGAGGCAAAGCAGCGCGGCAAGGGACCACTGTGGCGACGGTGACGGCAATTTCATGGTCAGGTGCGTGCAAACACGTGCAAAAGTGCCGCATAAAATCGGAATGATCAGTCCGAACTAGCGCGGTGTTGGAGGTACCAGAAATCACTCCCTGAAAGACGATTCAGATGTTGTGAGGCAAACAAAGTGCGCCTTGCTTGCCATTGGCTGAAACGGCGGTTTAGCTTCGACACACAACGTTCGATGCAATTCACAGAAACGACTCACTTACTCTCGGAACTGGCATGAATTTCATGTTCCGTCATCGGCGGTGGTTCACCGTCGCCCTGCTCGCTGCGATGGCCGTTGGTGCCAGCGCTTGCGGTGCTTATCCCAACTCCACCTTCAATCACACCACAGACTTCAATACGTCCATTGACAGTTTGTGGGACAAATTGTTGTTCTGGGGCACGCTTGTATTCATTGGCGTAGAAGCCGCACTCATCTTCGTCATCATCAAGTTCAAACGGCGTCCGGGTGGCGCCGATCCGAAACCGGTGCATGGCAACACGATGCTGGAAATCCTGTGGACGGGAATTCCGGCGGTGATTCTGATTTTCATTGCCATTCCCACAGTGCGCACGATTTTCGCGACGCAGGCCAAGGCCGCGCCGGACGCACTGCAGGTTGAGGTGATCGGACATCAGTGGTGGTGGGAGTTCCGTTATCCCGAGTACGGCATCACAACAGCCAACGAGCTGTACTTGCCGAAGGGGCGCACGGTGAACTTTGCGCTGACCACGGTAGACGTGCTGCACTCCTTCTGGATTCCGCAGCTCGGTGGCAAGCGCGACCTGATCACCAACCGTACCAACTATCTGTGGTTCACGCCCAATGACGACCTCGCCACGCAGGCGCTGAACGGTTTCTGCGCCGAGTACTGCGGCTCGTCGCACGCGAACATGAAGTTCCGTGCGTACACGGTTGAGCCCGAAGAGTTTGAGCGTTGGGCGCAGCATCAGGCGCGTCCGGCGGTCTTCCCTGCGTCTGCGGGAGCAGCGGCGGCGACGGTCGGAACGGTTTCACAGGCGCCTGCCGGCGCGATGGAAATCGCCATGGAAGGCGGTGACGCCCAGGATTCGTTGAATGCGGTGGCCGCAGCCGTTGCACCGGCCCCCATGCTCGAGCCGTACGAGTTTGCGCGCGAGCAGTTGCCGGCGCACGTGATTCCGACCACGCGCCTGCCGAAAAACATTTCGTTTGACGAATCCCTGCTCGCGCAGGGCGACGCCGAGCGTGGCCGCGAGATTTATTCGCGATCAAGCTGCATTGGTTGTCATGCGATCAAGGGCAATCCGATGTCGATGGGTGTGCTTGGTCCCAACCTCACGCACGTCGCGTCACGTCATACGATTGCGTCGGGCTACTACATCAACGACGCCAAGCATCTGGCGCTGTGGATCAAGAACGCCACCAAGATGAAGCCAGGCAGTCTCATGCCGGCCATCGGCATTGGCGAACGTGATCTGGTGCTCAAAGTTGACGTAACGGCCGCTCGTGGCGGTCTGACAGATCCACAGATCGCCGACATCGTGGCGTATCTGCAAGCGCTCAAGTAATCACCCCGGACACTCTCAGCGATGGCCACAATCGCCGCCGCCCCACCGTATACGCAAACCGCGGCAGAGTCCTCGAACACCGGACTCTGGAGCTGGCTCACCACGGTCGATCACAAGCGTATTGGGGTACTGTATCTCGTTACCTCACTGATCTTTTTCGTGATCGGTGGACTCGAAGCTTTCCTCATTCGTGCGCAGCTCGCTGTGCCGAACGGTCAGGTGCTGTCTGCCGACATGTACAATCAGCTGTTCACGATGCACGGCACAACGATGGTGTTTCTGGCCATCATGCCGCTGTCGGCAGCGTTCTTCAACTTTCTCATTCCGCTGCAGATCGGTGCCCGTGACGTTGCCTTCCCGCGACTGAACGCGTTCAGCTACTGGATTTACCTGTTGGGCGGCATCTTCATCACCGTGCCGATTTTCTTTGCCGTGGCACCGGACGGTGGCTGGTTTGGTTACGCGCCGCTGAGCACCAAGCAGTATTCGCCGCAGATCAACATGGATTTCTGGGTACTTGGTCTCCAGATCCTTGGTATCTCGTCACTCGCGGCGGCGTTCAACTTCATCACTACGATCATCAACATGCGTGCGCCCGGTATGCACCTCATGCGCATGCCGATTTTCACGTGGATGTCGTTTGTGGTGCAGTTCCTGGTCGCACTGGCGTTTCCGGTTATCACGGTCGCGCTCGTCTTCCTGCAGTTCGACCGGTTCTTTGGCACGAACTTCTACGCCATCGGTGCCGGTGCTGACCCGTTGCTGTGGCAGCATCTGTTCTGGGTGTTCGGTCACCCCGAAGTCTACATTCTGATTCTGCCGGCCTTCGGTCTTGTATCTGAAGTGCTGCCCACCTTCTCCCGGAAGCCGTTGTTCGGTTACCCGGTCATGGTGTACTCGGGCATTCTCATTGGCTTCCTGGGCTTTGGCGTGTGGGCTCACCACATGTTCTCCGTGGGCATGGGTCCGATTGCTGACGCGGTGTTTTCACTCACCACGATGCTCATCGCGATCCCCACGGGCGTGAAGATCTTCAACTGGCTGGCCACGATGTGGGACGGTCAGCTGCGCTTCACGGTGGCCATGAAGTTCGGCGTGGCGCTCGTTGGCATGTTCACCATTGGCGGTATCTCCGGCGTGATGCACTCCTCGCCGCCAGCCGACCTGCAGCAGACCGACACCTATTTCATCGTGGCGCACTTTCACTACGTGCTCTTTGGTGGATCGATGTTCGGCTTGTTCGCCGGCCTGTACTACTACTTCCCGAAAATTTCCGGTCGCTTCATGAGCGAGAAGCTCGGCAACTGGCACTTCTGGTTGTCGCTCATCGGCATGAACCTCACGTTCTTCCCGATGCACTTCAGCGGCTTGCTCGGCATGCCGCGCCGCACGTATCAGTATGACGCAGGGCAGGGTCTTGATCTGTTCAACATGCTCTCGACCATCGGCACGCTGGTGCTCATGCTCGGCACGCTGTTTGGTCTGATCAACCTGTGGAAGTCGTGGAAGTCGGGTGAACGCGCGTCAAGCAATCCGTGGGGCGCTCCGACTATCGAGTGGGCGATTCCGTCGCCGCCGCCCGAGCACAACTTTGACGAGCTGCCCAAGATCACGTCGCGCTATCCGCTGTGGGATCTCAAGGGCACTGTGATCGCCAAGGAAACAACGGTGGCCGAAGAAGCAGGATTTGTGCAGCGCAGCGCCAAGCAGCTGGGCATTCCGATGCCGAACCCGTCAATCATGCCGCTCATTACCGCAGCGGGTGTGATCTTCATGTTCAGCGGCATGCTCTTTACCGACTCCAACATTGTTCTGGCGATCGGCATCATGATTACCGGCGCGCTGTGGTGGATCAGCGCGCTCTACAACTGGCTGATGACGCCGCTCGAGGACGCACACTAGAATGACTGCGACGACACTCCCCGCCGCAGATCACGCGGCAGATGGACACGGCCACGGTGGTGGCCACTACACGACGCTCGGACTCGACAATCGCAAGGTCGCAATCTGGACCTTCATTGGGTCAGAGTGCATGCTCTTTGCGTCACTCATCTCCACGTATCTCATTTACAAGGGACGGTCCATCAAAGGACCGTTTCCTCACGAGACGTGGACCGAGCCGTCAACCGGAAAAGTCTTTCCGGCCATCCTCGATATCCCGGTTACATCGGCGTCCACGTTTGTACTGCTGATGTCATCGTTTGCGATGGTGCTGGCGTTGGCCGCGGTGCAGAACAAGAATCTGCCCAAGAACACCATGGGCGAGAAGATTCTGGGTTCGAGCAAACTGTGGCTCTGGGTGACGTGCCTCATGGGCACGATGTTTCTGGGCTTTCAGGCGTTTGAGTTCACCGCGTTTATTCGCGAAGGGCTCACCATCCGCACCAATCTGTTCGGCTCAAGCTTCTTCACGCTGACCGGTTTCCACGGTGCACACGTGGCGGTTGGCGTGTGCTGGTTGTTCTCACTGCTCGCGATCGACTACAAGCGCGGGTTGCAGCCGAGTGACGCGATGAACGTGGATATTGCGGCGCTGTACTGGCACTTTGTTGACGTGATCTGGATTGTGATTTTCACGCTCGTGTATCTCATCAAGTAAGAGGCGCTCATGGCAATGGAAACTGCACAGGGCGCGCCCGCAGTGGCGGCGCACGATGACGGACACGAGCATCCGGGCTGGTCAACGTACTGGAAGATCGCGGTGATCCTGTTTGTGATTACCGGCGTTGAAGTCTCGGCGTTCTACATCCCGGCGTGGGAAACGTCGTGGGTGTACGTGCCGAGCATGTTGTTCCTGTCCACGATCAAGTTTGTGCTGGTGGTCAAGTACTACATGCATCTGGGCTACGATCACAAGCTGTTCCGGTCGCTCTTTGTTGGTCCGCTTATTGTAGCGGCGCTGACATTGGTGGGACTCATGTTTCTGTTCAGCAAGTTGTCGATCCGACTCGGCTTGCTGAGCTGATTCGCCAAGAGGTACCGGCATGTTCCTGTTGCACCCTGCGGTAGATCTGGGAGAGAGCTTTACGCTCCACCCGAGCACGGTGCTGGGCATCGCGGCCGTTGGCGCGCTGTATTTGTGGCGGGCGCGCCAAGGGCCTTCGCCGGCTGACCTCACGCCGGCCATCCCGTTGCCGCCAACGGCGCACGGAGATTCGCTCACCGGAACGCCCGCGCCCGACGCCGATGCAGACGGACCAAGCATCGTGCAGCGCGCCGCTTTTTTTCACGCGCTGGCGCTGATCTTTTTCACGCTGAACGGTCCGCTGCACGACTTGAGCGATTACTACCTGTTCAGCGGGCATATGGTGCAGCATCTCATCCTCACGCTCATCGTGCCGCCACTGATGCTCTTTGGCGTGCCGGGTTGGATGTACCGTCCGCTGTTGCGCAAACCGTTTATCGCACGCATCGCGCGTTCGCTCACGAGTACGGCGAGCTGCTTTCTGTGGTTTAATGTCGTGCTCGCGGTGTGGCACTTGCCGCCGATGTACAACGCCGCGCTCGAGTTTCACAGTGTGCACATTGTGCAGCACCTGATGTTCATCTCCACGGCCACGCTGATGTGGTGGCCGCTCACAAGTCGTGTGGCCGAGCTGCCGCGACTCGCGTTTCCCGGGCAGATGCTGTTCTGCTTCCTGATGGTTATTCCGATGTCGGTGGTATCGATTTACATCGTGATGGCCGACGTGCTGTTGTATCCGGCGTACGCCACCGCACCGCGACTGTGGGGCATCTCGCCCATGCAGGATCAGCAGTACGGAGGGCTGATCATGTGGATTCCGGGCGGGGTGTTCTTTTATGCGGTCATGACGGTGGTGTTTTTCCGGTGGGTAAATCGGGATGAGGAGGATTCGGGGGATGGGGCGATGGTGCGGGGGAGGGAGGTGGGGGTTGTCGGTGGACGGTGAACCGTTGACGGTTTGAGTTTACAACCGTTTGACTGCGTTGTCGGTGGGGTGTTCACTGTGAACGGTTGGCGGTTTGTACAGCCGTTTGACTGCGTTTTCGGTGGGTGTTCACTGTGAACGGTTGGCGGTTTGGTACTGCCGTTTGAGGGCCTGTCAGGATTTTTGTGTGTGAGGCATATCTTGACACCTCACCGGAGTCGCTATGCCACGGAAACCGAGGTTACCGGTCCCGCTTGATGCCATGGCCGCTGTGCCCATCCCATCCCGCGCGCGGTGTTGGACGAGGTCGTGAAGGGCCGAATATTGCCAGCCGAAGGCCCTCGTTCAGGCGGTCAAGAAAACCTCGTTGAGCGCGCGATCCAGAGCCTTCTTGCCTGTTGCGCGTCGCCCGACTGCAGGAATTAGGAGAAACTCAACGATACATACGCAAAAACCCCGGCAGCTCCATGGTGGGACCTTCAACCAACTGCCCCTCCAAACAAACCAGCGCGACAATCGCCCAGGCGATTGCCGCGCTTTTCAAATCCCCCAACCGCGTACCGTAAACGGTTCACCCCCACCGACAACGCCGTCAAACGGTTGTAAACTCAAACCGTTCACAGTGAACACCCCACCGACAACGTTGTTTTTCTACTCCGCCGCCACCAGTGTCCGCCGCACCTTCCCCGGAAGTGCCGGATGCTGGCGATACATGTAGTACCCCATGGCCGCGGCGCCTACAATGTTGGCGCTGAACACCTGCAGCCACGTCAGGTCGCCGAAACCCTGCGACAGCACCGACGTCCAGCCCACCCAGCCTACTTCGAAAATGATGAACAGGCCGATGAAGCCGATCAGCGCCGACGGGGTGCGTTCGGCGATATTGATCACCCACGCAAACAGCAGCCCGATGCCAACGAACATGGCGTAGTGGAATACCGTGTACAGCAGAAACGATGCAGGGGCGCTGGCCTCACTGCCATTCAGAAAAAGTGTCGCCAGCGAACGTCCCAGCATGATGGGCGTGGTGAGCAGACTCGTCGCCAACACATCAACCAGTGCAAACCACACGGCGATTGCGGTGGCGCCGATCAGACCCGCCGACACTCCTTCGCGAACAATCGAGTTACTGTCTGGCGACATAAACTGCTGGCCTCCTCATTTGTGAGCGGGCGACACTATGGTCGGCTTTGGCGAGTCGTGCGACTGAGGCGCACAAGGATGGATTACTGAATCTTCAGGCGGGACCCCTGTTACGCCAGAGGCCAGGGCGGACGGATCTGACAACGTCGGAGCGATCGGTGGCGTAAGCAATGTGTAAACACGCAAGTTGCCCGCAGCTTCAGTACAGCTTCGGCGCAGCGTCGACATTGCACAATGCAGCACCGTGCGCGACTCTGTGATTGCGTGCACAGCATTAACTCACTCCCGCCTTCATAATACCACCGCATGACTACCAACCGTTCCCTGCGTTGCGCCGCGCCCGCTTCACTGCTGCTCTTTTTCACCGCGTGCGGCGGAGGCGGTGACACAGCCAAGTCTGCCGGCGATGGTGAAGCCGAGCTCGATGTCGCAACCGCGTGCAACTCGATCAGTCCCACGGCTGATCAGCTGGCGGTGCTGGACTTCATCGGAACTGCTGAGCCCAAGCCATGGCGCTTTCTGACCGCCGTGTCCACCGACTCCGCGCTGTCGGAGTCGGCCTTTGACGCCGTGCAGGGCAAGGGGCCCACGTTCTACTGGCTCTCCGATCAAAAATCGCAGCAGCAGATCCGCGAAAAGCTTGCGAACGACGGCGACTGGGCCACCATGCTGGTGCTCATGCGTGAGAATCGGGATAACGGAGACGGCACGCACACGCTGCGTGTTGCAGGACGCTACGTTGGCGAGCCTCACGAAGGGCTCGAGAGCCCCGAGAAGCGCTACACGGTGCAGTGTCAGGTCGATTCGGTAGCGACCTGGGTCATTACCGAGGGATCGGGTAGCAGCGATCTATGAGCACCCGCGAGCGCCTTCTCGCGCTCGATGTGTTTCGCGGCCTCACGGTTGCCGGCATGCTGCTGGTCAACAACCCCGGGTCGTGGGGGGCGATCTATCCGCCGCTCGCGCACGCAGCGTGGCACGGGTGGACACCCACCGATCTCATTTTTCCGTTCTTCCTGTTCATCGTTGGTATTACCACGCATCTCTCGCTCACCTCGCGGCGTGCGCAGGGGCATGACAACGCACAGCTCGTTCGACAGATCCTGCGACGCGGGGCGTTGATTTTTTTGTGTGGACTGTTTCTCTCGTGGTTTCCCGGCTTCACGTATCTGCCCATCGCCGATCTGCCCGACGCCAGCTTTGCCGACCGTGTGATGCACCGGCTGGCCAACCTGCGCTACCTCGGCGTGCTGCAGCGCATTGGCCTGGCCTATACCGCCGGCGCGCTGATCATCATCCGCACCGGCTGGCGCGCTCAAATCATCGTCACGGCCGTGCTGCTGTTCGGCTACTGGGCCGCGATGACACTGCTGCCTGTGCCGGGAACCGGCCAGCTCGGCGCTGCCCTGCTCGATCAGCCCTCACTGGTGCTCAGCGCGTGGCTCGATCGCACGTTGCTGGGTGAAGCGCACCTGTATTCGGGTACCCGCAGCTGGGATCCTGAGGGATTGCTGAGCACAGTGCCCGCGGTGGGTACCGTGCTGCTCGGTGCACTGGCCGGCGCGTGGATTGGCGCCCGGGAACGCACGCTCAGTGAGCGGCTGGCGGGGCTGTTCGCGGTGGGCAGCCTGCTCATGGTACTGGGCGCCTGCTGGGGATGGGTCTTTCCGATTAACAAAGGCCTCTGGACGAGCTCTTACGTGTTGCTCACCGGCGGGATGGCAGCAGTTACGCTGGCCACCTGTTTGTGGGTGATCGACTCCATGCAGATTCGTGGGTGGACACGCTTTTTCGAGGTGTACGGACTCAATCCGCTGGTGGCGTTTCTCGGCTCCGGACTGATGGCGCGCATGCTCGGTGGCATGATCGCCTGGCAAACGGAGCAGGGTCGCGTCACGCTGCAGCAGGTGATCTTTCGCGAGGGCTTCGCCTCCTGGCTCGCCCCGCGCAACGCATCACTTCTGTACGCGCTGGCTTTCGTTGGTGTATGGTACCTCATCCTCTCGTTCATGCAGAAACGGGGAATGATTGTCAAACTGTGAGCTGTGGTTCAGCGGTTGTTCGATCGGTTCGGTGGCTGTGGCTGAGTGCCGTGCATGTCATTACTCTGCTGCTGCGCGTTGGCGGCCTCGAGAACGTGACAACACGCACCAACCTACGACTATCCTGCCAATCGGCACGTGACGAGACTTATCGGGTAGCAGCACCCTCTGCCTACTTCTGCTGGTTATTTCATGATTACAGGCTCGCTCCGCTCGCGTGAGACGATACGCACGCACCTGACGCGTACTCAACGGCCCGCCCTGACGCTGGCCGCCGCCCTGCTGCTGATGCCCGTCGCGCTGCACGCCGCCGAAAGTGCGTACGCGCGACACGCAACGGTTGCCCTGGTGCAGGCGCGCACCACGCAGCCGCCTCGTCGCACAGCACCGCCGCGCAAACCCACTGCACGACCGGTGAGCGCCAACGCTGTCATGCGTCCCACCTCGCCCGTCGGGGCCCCGGCGCTGGCCGCCGATCTGGGTGCCATGCTCAACGGCAAAACGCGCAATGGTGAGTGGGGGGCAATCGTTGTTTCGCTCTCGCGCGGCGACACGCTCTACTCGTACGAGCCAGACCAGCCGATGGTACCGGCGTCTACGATGAAGGCGTTTACTGCGGCGCTGGCGCTGGAGCGACTCGGGCCCGATCACACCTTCTCCACCGATGTGTTGCGCGACGGATCGCTCGGGCCGGACGGCGTGGTGCATGGCAATCTGATTTTGCGTGGTGATGGTGATCCTGCACTGTCACCGCGATTTGTACGTGGTGGCCCGGATGCCCCGATGGATATGCTCGCGCGCTTTGTGGCCGGTGCCGGAGTCAAGCGCGTGGACGGCGATATCATTGCCGACGCCAGCGGAATGGAGGGTCGCCTCATTCCGGAAGGATGGCTCACGCGCTGGTCGGGAGCCGCATACGCTGCGCCCTTCAGCGCGCTGTCGCTCAACGAGAACATTGTCATTGTCGGTGTCTATCCCGAGAAGTCGGGCGACGTATCGGTGCGTCTCGAACCCGCGTCCAGCGGATTGCAGGTGGTCTCAAGTGTGCGCCGGGTTGCAGGCCGTCGAACACAGGTCCGTGTGCGCATGGTTGGTGAATCGCAGGTTGTCGTGACGGGCACGATCGGTGCCTCCGCATCGCCGCATCGCGTGCAGCTTGTCGTTGCCGACCCCGTACGCTTCACCGCCGGCGCATTCCGTGAAGCGCTGCGTGCACAAGGTATTGAAGTGGGTGGTGAGGTGAAGGTGGGACGCACACCGGAGGGCGCTGTCACTGTCACCTCCATGCCGTCGCCACCACTTTCACGACTCGTCTCCGTGATGAATCGCGAAAGCATCAATCATTACGCCGAACAGATCTTCCGCGGCGCGGCACGCGGTCCGCTGCGCAACGAGCCGGGAAGTGCTGATCATGCCTACGCGCAGCTGCGGGCATTCGCCGAGTCAAAACTGGGTGTAGCGCCCAATGGACTGGTGGCCACCGATGGCAGCGGACTGTCTGTGCTCAACCGCGTCACACCACGCTCGCTGGTGCAGCTCATGGATTATGCGCACAACGCGTCGTGGGGGAGTGTGTTTCACGCCTCCATGCCGGTGGCCGGCGAGTCGGAAACACTGCGCACCCGCATGCGCAACACCGCCGCACAGGGCAACCTGCACGCCAAAACCGGCACCACCAACGAAGTGATCTCCCTCTCCGGCTATGTCACCGCAGAGAACGGGGAGTTGCTGGCGTTCGCGTTGCTATACAACGGCGTTGACCGCTGGAACGCGCGCGAGACGATTGACGCAATCGGTCCGACACTGGCAGCCTTCAGTCGCTGACGTTATTCGCGGCTGGCTTCTGGTGTCGCCGGGGAACTGCGTTTACCGCGGAGTCACAGAGACACAGGGAACAGCTCTCAGTGCCTCTGCGGCTCCATAGTTGCGAGGTAGACGGGGTTTACCACAGAGGCACAGAGACACAGAGAACCACTTGCGCGTTGCCGCCTTTTGGTGCGCTGCGGCATTGATATTCAGGGTGGAACTGCAACAGCCCCACCAAAAAAATCTGTTGCGGTTCTCCGCGGCTCCGTGCCTCTGTGGTACAAGCGGATACGGTGTTCACCACAGAGGCACAGAGACACAGAGAACCTTCCGCTCGTTGCCTTCTGTTGGTGCCGTGCGGACGTGATGTTGAGGGTGGAACTGCAACACCCCCACCCAAAAATCTGTTGCTGTTCTCTGCGGCTCCGTGCCTCTGCGGTGAAAGCAGTTACGGCGTTAACCACAGAGGCACAGAGACACAGAGCACCATCCGCTTGTTGCCTTCTGTTGGTGCCGTGCGGCCGTGATGTTGAGGGTGGAACTGCAACAGCCCCAATAAAAAATCTGTTGCCGTTCTCTGCGGCTCTGTGCCTCTGCGGTGAAAGCGGTTCTCAGCGCCGCCGCCCCACGAGTTTGCGTGCGGCGCCCTTGGGGAGTGGTGAGCGCTTTGCCTGCTTCACACCGCGTGCCGGTTCCAGCGTACCGCGTCGCACAGGATTGGAGCTCAGGCCAGCGCGCGAACCCCACATGCGTGCCGCGCTCTGTGTTTGACCCTGCGCCACTACTCCGTTCAGTCCTACCGCAAATGCGGCCCCGCTCGCGTCGGGCGCACCGGTCACAGCCCAGAGAAAATCCGTTGTGCCCGACGCCATCGGTGCCCACGCGGTGCCATCGAATCGTACGATGGTCCCGAGGTCTCCCACGGCGTATACATCAAAGCCGATCGGTCCCCAGACCGCGCTCAGTGCACGTGATGTGCCGGGGTTGGTTTCGCTCCAGGCGCCGTCGTAGCGCAGTGCCACGCCGGAGCTGAAATCGCGCAGTCCCACGGCCAAGGCGTTTGATGCATCGGACGACCAGAGCGCCACCAGAATATCCGACGCGTTCGCGTGACGTGCGGTCCACGTGCTGCCGTTCCACTGCCAGGCGGTTCCTGAGAGACCCACGACCTGCACATTCTGCGCGCTCGTACCGTACACACCGAACAATGGCTCCGGCTGGGAATGCACCACGTTCCAGAAGCTGCCGTTCCAGTACAGCACCTCACCACCGTCGGTCACCGCCCACACAGCATCGCTGCTCGCACCCCACATGGCATAAATGTGCTCACCGGTGGGTGAGTTCTGGCTTTCCCATGCCGAACCGTTGTAGCGCAGAATCACACCGTTGTCGCCGGCGGCAAACGCGTCGGTTGATGACGCCGCCCACACAGTGTTCAACCGTTCGAGTGTCGGTGCAACCTGTCGCGTCCAGGTGGTGCCGTTGTACCGGAAAATGAAACCGAGCTCACCAACGGCAATCGCGTGTGTGGCGCTGGTGCTCCAGGCATCGAGCAAATCGGGAGTGAGGCTCAGTGTTGACCAGGAGTTGATCTGATTCGCGCGGCGCATCACCAGCCCGCGTTCGCCGCCCGACCAGATGCCGCCCTCTGCGTCAACTGCCGCCGAACGAAAGCGGGTGCGATACGGCGGTGACTGATCCGACCAGACATCGTTCACGCGCTGCATCACCACCTCTTCGCCGGTCGCAATGATTGTCCCCGACGGACTGGCTGCCAGCGCCAGCAATGACGCGCTCGTTCCGCTGGCTTCGGCTTCAAATGCCATACCGTTCCAGCGCACCACAGTGCCGAAATCACCGGCGGCCAGTACGACCGTACCCGTGATGCCGGTACCGATAACATCTCGCAGCACTTCGGTTGTGTTGCTCTCCACCGCCTTCCATGCACTGCCGTCCCATCGACGGATGATGCCGGCGTCACCCACCGCATACGCCACCGTTGCGTTGCCCCACACGCCGCGCAGCGACGAAGTAGTGCTGGTGACATGCTCGGTCCAACCGTTGTTGCTGTAGCGCAGAGAGATGCCGTTTTCGCCCACCGCCCATCCCTCACTTTCACTCGACATCCAGACATCGTTGAGCGTTCGCGTGGTGCCTGATGGCTGCGCGGTCCAACTGGTGCCGTTGAAGCGCACGATCACGCCGTTGGTCCCCACCGCTGTTACGGCATTGATCGATCCGGCGTGCAGCGCGGTGAATGCGGTACCGAACTCCGCGCCGCGCACCGCCAGACTCCAGTCGGTACCGTTCCAGCGGAATACATCGCCCAGCGAGTTCACCGCGTACGCCAATGTCGACGTGGGCGCCCACATCGACACCACATCTTCAATCAGCGGACCCCCCAGCCGCGACGACGACCAGCTCGCGGCCAGCTGCGGCAACACCGCCACGCGCACCGAATCGCTTCGCGATACATCAGCCTCCGGGGTGGCCACGATATACGTGCTGCCTCGGCCCACCGCCGTCACCGCGCCCTGACTGCTGACAGATGCGATACCGGGGTCGCGGGAGGTCCAGTTTACCACCGTGGAAATATCCGGGTCACCGCTCACTGTTGCCGAGAGATTCGCCGTGCCTCCCACGGTGAGTCCGACTTCGGTTGTGTTGAGTTGCATGGCGACCGGACGCGGTGCGACGACCACACGGGCCACCGACTGACGTGTGGAGTCGCCGGCGGAACGTGCGCGGATATCGGCAATCCCAATGCTCAACGCCGTCGCGACGCCCTGTGATGTGACACTCACAACGGCCGGGTTGCTTGATGACCAGGTGAGGGCGTTGGATGCTCCCTGATCAACTACAACGGTGGCGTTAAATGGCTGGCTTTGACCGATGTTCAGCTGTGCACTCGATGGCGCGACGGTGATGCTGCGCACCACGGGCAGCACGCTTACACGCGCTTCAAAACGCAGTGTGGTGTCTGCAGCGGCCATGGCTACAATAACGGCGGTGCCGTCTTCGATGCCGCGCACCACACCGCTCGCGTCCACCGATGCGAGCAGCGGATGATTGGTACGCCAGATCACGTTGGTGGGCTCACCGGCGTCGAGGGACAGCTGGGCGGTGAGTGCACGCGACTCGCCCTTGCCAACGCTCATTTGCGCTGGTGAGACAATCACACCGCGTGGCGGTGCAACGGAAATCGTGGCCGTTGCCGTGACCGTGGGATTGCTGACGGCGCGTGCGGTGATGGCCGCAATGCCGGTTGTAATTCCCGACACGATGCCCTGCGCGTTGACCGAGGCAACACCGGGCGCACTGCTGCGCCACGTCACGGCCGGAGAGGCGCCTTCATCGGTGCTTACCAATACCGACAACGGCGCAGACTGTCCAACCCGAATCGTGGCAGTCGCCGGATTGACCGTAGCGTTGAATGCGGTACGCACAAACACCGTCACACTGCTCTTCACGCCGCCGCTCTGTGCGTTCACCACGGTAGTACCGCGCGAAAGTGCCGTGATCGTGGCGGTGGCGCCGCTGCCGGTGACCTGCGCAACGCCCTGGTTCTCACTCGTCCAGACTACCGGTGCCCCGCTGATTGACGCGCCGGCAGCGTCACGGACTGTGGCGGTAATGGTCGCTGTACCGTCAATTGCGTTGATGGTGGCACTGGGCGTTGACAGCGTGAGCGACGCCGGAGCCTGAACAGCCGTCCCCCCCCCGCCGCCGGTACCGTCGCCACCGCTGCAGGCACACACCAGAAACGTGGCCAGCAGCGCGCCGAACGTACGCGCTCCCGTGAAGCGGACCAACACGGATTGAACAGCAGACAAACCGGACATGATTAACTGGAAGTGCGGTGAATAGTCATGGATGTGGGGTTGAGAATGTCTTCGAGCTGTTCACGCGTGAGCAGTTCACGCTCCAGCACGATTTCAAAAACTCCCCGGTCGTTTTCGTACGCCGTCTTGGCGATTTCAGTGGCCACTTCGTAGCCCAGCACCGGAACCAGTGCGGTCACAATGCCCACGCTGTGTTCCACGAAGTAGCGCATACGGTCGGGATTGGCTGTGATGCCAACCACGCACCGTTCGCGCAGCGTTGTGCAGGCGTTGCGCAGCGAGAGCAACGAGCGCATGAGCCGGTAGGCAATGATCGGCTCAAAGGCATTCAGCTGCAGCTGCCCCGCTTCGGCGGCCATCGTCACCGTGACGTCGGCGCCGATCACATCAAAGCACACCTGGTTCACCACTTCAGGAATCACCGGATTCACTTTGCCCGGCATGATCGATGATCCCGGCTGCACGGCGGGCAGGTTGATTTCGTTGAATCCCGCGCGCGGACCCGACGACAGCAGTCGCAGGTCGTTGCAGATCTTGGACAGTTTGGTTGCGGTGCGCTTGAGCACACCCGAGAGCTGCACAAAGGCACCGGTATCGCTGGTGGCCTCCACCAGATCCGGGGCGGTGATGAGATCAATGCCCGTAATGCGGGACAGATGCGCGCACACCGCCGTGGTGTATGCCGGGCTCGCGGTGATTCCGGTGCCGATGGCCGTGGCGCCGAGATTGATTTCACGAATGAGCGCGCGCGCTTCGGAAAGACGATCCACGTCCTCCTTGAGCGTGTTGCCGTACGCGGAGAACTCCTGCCCCAGCGTCATGGGGACCGCGTCCTGCATCTGTGTGCGACCCATTTTCACAAACGGCGCAAACTCCACACCCTTGGCCAGAAACGCATCGGCCAACAGCCCCAGCTCACGCTCGAACTCGGCCATCGACCGGTGCAATCCCAGTTTTACAGCCGTGGGATACACGTCGTTGGTGGACTGACTGAGATTGACGTGACTGTTGGGCGAAATGAACGCGTATTCACCGCGCGCGCGATCACTCAACTCCAGGGCGCGATTGGCGATGACTTCGTTGGCATTCATGTTGGTGGACGTACCGGCACCACCCTGAATCACATCGACCAGAAACTGTTCATGATGGCGTCCGGCCTGAATCTCACGCGCCGCTTTGACAATCGGGTCGTAGAGGGTTTTGGGGAGCAGCCCGAGATCGAAGTTGGCGTGCGCCGCGGCCTCTTTTACGGCGGCCAATCCATCAATGAGCTCCGGCATTTCGCGAATCGGAATCCCCGTAATCGGGAAGTTCTCCAAAGCGCGCAGCGTCTGAATACCGTACAGCGCTTCGAACGGGACTTCGCGCTCGCCCAGCAGATCCTTTTCCGTGCGTGTGCGATGCCCGCCAAAGCCCAGTGCGCGGCCGCGACCTACCAGCGTGGCGTCGGCGGCGCGCAAACGCGCGGAGATGGTGCGTGCGGCGCGATTCACCAGCGCGGCGTACAGCTGTGGATGATCGCGGATGAGTGTGTCGAGATCATTGCGCGTCATCACCAGCATTTCCGACGGCATGATCGCTCTCGCGGTGGTGCCGTGCTCTTCATCATCGAGGAAAATGCCCTCGCCCACTGCTTCGCCCGCTCCCAGCGTCGCCAGTCGTGTTATGCGTCCTTCGTGCGCCTTTTCTACCGCCACCGCACCGCTCAGCAGAATGGCGAACAGCTGGCGTGCGCTGCCCTCTTCAAACAGCGTTTCTTCCACTTCCAGTCGCCGCGGCTTTACAGCGCGCGCAAGACGCCACAAGTAGGCTTCGGAGAAGCCTGACACAAAACTCGCCGATTCCAGGCGTGACGCGATATCAGCAGGACTGAGCATGAGCAGATAGGGGCGCAGAACACAGGATCAGATCGCGGCGTGCGATCAGTGAACCATCGGGGGCGTTGCGTGACAGCCGACGACGGATGGTCGATAGCCGTTGGCGCAGCGCCGTGCCAGTGGTATGACGATTGGTTCCGGCGGACGCAATCAGGAAACGGGGCCAGCACAGTGCTTGCCCACTCGTCTATCTTGGGGGGATGGATACGACTGAACCCATTGTCTACGACCCCACCGCGGTAGAAGCCCGGTGGCAGCGCACCTGGGCCGAACGCGGCACCAATCAGGTTGATCTCGCCAACGCCGATCGCCCGTTCTATTCGCTCATGATGTTCCCCTACCCGTCAGCCGAAGGGCTGCACGTGGGGAATCTCTTCGCGTTTACCGGCAGCGACATCTCGGCGCGCTATCACCGCCTTATCGGGCATCAGGTGTTTCAGCCGCTCGGCTACGACGCTTTCGGTATTCATTCGGAAAACTATGCGCTCAAGATCGGCGCGCATCCGATGGAGCTGACGCCCAAAAACGTGGCCAACTTCCAGCGCCAGCTGGAACGCGCCGGCCTGATGGTGGACTGGCAGCAGAAAGTGGACACCAGCCAGCGCGATTATTATCGCTGGACGCAGTGGGTGTTTCTGCAGCTGCACAAGCAGGGGCTGGCTTACAAGAAGGCGGCCGCCGTGAACTGGTGCCCGAGCTGCAAAACGGTACTGGCCAACGAGCAGGTAGAAGGCGGCGCCTGCGAACGGTGCGGCACTGTTGTAGAGCAGCGCTTTCTCGAGCAGTGGTTTTTCCGCATCGGCGACTACGCCGAACGGTTGCTCAAAAATCTCGATACCCTCGACTGGAGTGAGGTCACCAAGAGCGCGCAGCGCAACTGGATTGGCCGGTCGGAAGGGGCCGAGCTCACGTTCGACATCAACGACAGCGCCGACCAGGTGCGTGTGTTCACCACCCGTCCCGATACGGTGTTTGGTGCCACATATCTGGTGCTCGCTCCAGAGCATCCGCTGGTGGAACGCATCACCACAAGTGCGTATCGTGACGCGGTGCGCGAGTATCAGGAGCGCACCAACCGACAGGATCTGGTATCGCGCAAATCGGTGCTGCAAAAGACCGGCGTGTTTACCGGCGCGTTTGCCAAAAATCCCGCTACCGGCAACAACGTGCCGGTGTGGATTGCCGACTATGTGCTCATGGAATACGGCACAGGTGCAATCATGGCGGTGCCGGGTCATGACGAACGTGACTTCGAGTTTGCGAAAGAGCTGTCGCGCACCTTCCAGCAGCATTGCAAGCTCGAGATCGAGCAGGTGATTCGTCGTGTCGTGGCGGGCGAAGGACACGACGCCGATACCGAACTCGCCGAAGCGTATACCGCGAGCACCAGCGCCGACCGGTTGGTAAACTCCGCGCAGTTTGATGGCATGGCGGTAGCCGAGGCCAAGGCCGCGGTCACGGCATGGCTGGAGGAGAAGGGACACGCCAAGCCGGTGGTCAACTACCGGCTGCACGACTGGTGCGTGTCGCGTCAGCGCTATTGGGGCCCACCCATTCCGATTGTGTATTGCGACAGCTGCGGCACAGTACCGGTGCCCGAAGAACAGCTGCCGGTGGAGCTGCCGTTCATTCAGGATTTCAAGCCCGATGATTCGGGTGTATCGCCGCTGGCGCGTCACGCCGAGTGGTACAACGTGGCGTGTCCGTCGTGCGGTGGAAACGCGCGTCGTGAAACTGATGTCAGTGACACGTTCCTCGACAGTGCGTGGTATTTCCTGCGTTATCCCAGTGCGCGTCGCGACGATGTGGCGTTTGATGCGGCAGTTACCAAACGCTGGCTGCCCGTCAACTCATACATTGGCGGTAATGAACACGCTGTGTTGCATCTGCTGTATTCGCGCTTTGTCACCATGGCGCTGCACGACGGTGGTCATCTCGGTTTTGAAGAGCCGTTTACGCGCTTCCGGGCGCACGGGCTCATCATTCGCGACGGTGCGAAGATGTCCAAGACCAAGGGCAACGTCATTAATCCCGACGAGTACGTGAACGAGTGGGGGGCCGACTCATTCCGCATGTATCTCATGTTCCTGGGGCCGTATCAGGAAGGTGGTGACTTCCGTTCACAGGGCATCAGCGGTGTGCGTCGATTCCTTGACCGCTTGTGGGGTTCGGTTCGCGACGCACGTCGTGATGGCGAGGCTGATCCTGAAGTCATGCGCAAGTTGCATCAGGTGATCCGCAAAGTGGGCGAGGATATTCCGGTGTTGGCGTACAACACCGCGATTGCCGCAATGATGGAATACATGAATGTGCTGCGTCGCGCGGAACGTGTGGCCCACGTATCAGAGGTGCAGCCGCTCGTGCAGCTTGTGGCACCGTTCGCTCCGCATCTGGCAGAGGAATGCTGGGTGGAGCTCGGGCATACGGCGAGTGTGTTTGACAGCGGCTGGCCGGAATGGGACGCGGCGATGGCGGCCGAAACTTCAATCGAAGTGGCGGTGCAGGTGAACGGCAAAACGCGTGGGCGTGTGCAGGTTGCACCGGACGCCACACAGGATGTGGTGATGCAGGCGGCGCTGGCCGACGCGACTATTGCCAAGTTTGTGACGGGCGAGCCGAAGCGCGTGATTCATGTGCCGGGGCGATTGCTGAACATCATCGTCTGACAGCGCGTTGGCACTCTGCACGCTGCGCGCTGGTTGCGCAGCGTGTGTGCGGTGCGTGCCGGAGCGGGCGGCATCACGCAGGAAACCCTGCCCTGTTGCCTGGTGTCTCACTTGCGAACCCATTTCGGAGTGAGACACCAATGCATCGTTCACATCATTCTCTCGCGTTCTGTTTGATTGCCAGCGGTCTGCTTGCCGGCGTCGCATCGGCGCAAAACCCCGCGCCACGCATTCGCATTCTTGAAGCGCCACGCGCAATGACGCTGGCAGCAGCGTCGAGCAACCGTGCGGTGATTGGTGTTGCGCTTTCCACGGGCAACGTGGCCGATACGCTGGGCCTCGAAATCATCGACGTCACAGCCGACGGTCCGGCGGCACTGGCTGGCCTGCAGGCCGGCAGTCGCATCCAGTCAATCAACGGTGTGTCGCTGCGCATCAGTGAGGCAGACGCGCGTGATCCGCTGACTGCCGATGCGGGCTACAAGCGCTTGCAGCGTGAACTCGGCAAGCTTGAGGCCGGCGACACGGTCACGCTCTCGGTGCTCGAAAGCGGTAAGGTGCGCACTGTTTCGCTGGCTACGACGTCGGCGATGGCCATGGCCACCGGACGTGTTGGATCGGCCTTGGTACGCTCGCGTGAGTCCATGGAGAACCGTGCCGGGCTGGGGATGCGCGTGAGCAGCGCCGACAACGCGCGCGACACACTGGGGGTGTTCATTACCAGCGTGACTACCGACGGTCCGGTGGAGAAGGCCGGCATCATTGAGGGAGAGCGCGTGGCGGCCATTAACGGCGTGGATGTGCGCGTGCCGAGGGAAGATGCCGGTATCGCCAGTGCGGCTGAGGCGCGTGTGGCGCGCTTCTCCCGGGAGCTGGCCAAGGTGAAGCCGGGAGAGCAGGTTGCGCTCCGCGTATTCAGCAACGGGCGGTACCGTGACGTGACCGTGACGGCGGGCAAGGCATCGGATTTTGGCGGGACGATGTTCCGGTTTGAAACCGTACCGGGGCTGGAGACCTTCTGGCGGGCGCCGGTCGCGCCCAGCACACCGCGGCCACCACGCACACTGTCGGTGCCACGCGTTCCGGCAGCACCGGCAGCACCGGGGGCTCTGGGGCGCACCCGTTCTGCGGGTGTGGCGATGTGATAGTCACGGCAGGGCGCGGCACTATCCCGGCAGGGCACCAACTTTTGGTGCCCTGTTCGCGTTTACAGATATGTGTTCAGTTTCGGGTGTCGCGCCCGTGCCCGTTTTTTTTGCCACCCGGCTAACGGTGGCCTCTCAATCCGTAT
The DNA here is from genome assembly GCA_011390805.1 of Gemmatimonas sp. GTDB lineage: Bacteria > Gemmatimonadota > Gemmatimonadetes > Gemmatimonadales > Gemmatimonadaceae > JAABRT01. The sequence goes on from JAABRT010000013.1 coordinate 65,011, forward strand.
CACCATGTTCGCACAATCCGTTCGGCCGCTCGCGCAGCGCCACTCCGCGTTTATACGCATCGCCGGTGCGCTGCTCACAGTGCCGCTGCTGTTAACCGCTTGTGAAGAGCCACCACCACCAACGCGGCCTACGCCGGTGGTCGTGGTACAAACAGCGTCGCGTGGCGCGGTGCCGTATGTGGTGGCTGCCAACGGTGAGGTTGAACCCAACCGGTTCGTGTCGGTGCAGGCGCAGGTCACCGGACAGATCACCGCTGTGCGATTCGCCGAAGGCGACGATGTGCGTGAAGGGCAGACGTTATTTGAAATTGACAAACGCCCGTTCACGGCCGAGCTCTCCCGCGTGCAGGGGGTGCTCGCGCGCGACGAAGCGCAGCTGACGCGCGCCCGTGCTGATTCAATTCGCTACGAAGGATTGGTGAGCAAAGGTTACGCCACGCGCGAGCAGTTCGATCAGATCCTGGGCGATGTGCGTGCGCTGGCCGCCACCGTTGCCGCCGATCGTGCCGCAGTTGACCGCGCGCAGTTTGACTTGAGCAACGCCACGATTCGTGCACCAATCTCAGGTCGCACCGGACAGCTGTCGTTTCGCGAAGGCAATCTGGTACGGGCGCAGTCAACAGATGCGCTGGTCACGATTAACGAAGTGCGCCCGGTGCTGGTGCGCTTTGCCGTTCCGGAAACGGATTTTGCAGAGCTTCGTGCCCGTTCCGGCATCGGAAAGCCGCTCCCGGTGCGCATCCGTTCAGCGGCTGGCGATACCGCTCAGGTGATTGAAGGCGTGCTGGCATTCGTGGATAACGCGATTGATCGCAGCACCGGCGCCGTGACGCTCAAGGCGCGTGTGCCCAATACCGACGGCGCGCTGTGGCCCGGGCAGTTTGTGCAGGTGTCACTGGAGCTGGCGGTCGATGAGAACGTGGTGACGATTCCATCAACTGCAGTGGTGACGTCGGGTGGCGGCATGTTCGTGTTCACCATTGATGGTGAAGACAAGGCAACGCGTATCCCGGTCACGCTGGGACGACAGATTGAAGACGAGGTCATTATCGCGAGTGGTCTCAGTGGCGGTGAGCGGGTGGTAGTAGACGGTCAACAGCGCATTGCTGACGGCGCACGGGTACAGATCCGCGATCG
>JAABRT010000138.1 GCA_011390805.1 Gemmatimonas sp.
TCACAACCAAGTGCCACCAGCGGCGCCGTGCCAAATCCGTATGATTCCGCCCCAAGCATCGCCGCCACAATGACATCACGCGCCGAACGAAAGCCTCCGTCAACGCGCAGCTCCAGCCGGTGACGCAATCCGTTTTGCACCAGCACGTGCTGTGCTTCGGCCAGCCCCAGTTCCCACGGCGAGCCGGCGTGCTTGATGCTCGAGAGTGGCGACGCGCCGGTACCACCCGCATGTCCCGCAATCAGCACGTAGTCCGCGTATGCTTTGGCCACTCCCGCCGCCACGGTTCCCACGCCCGCCGATGCGACAAGCTTCACACCAATGCGTGCGCGCGGATTTACCGTTTTGAGATCGTGCACAAGCTGCGCCAGATCTTCAATCGAGTAGATGTCGTGATGCGGCGGAGGTGAGATGAGCGAGACGCCGGGTGTGGAGTGCCGGAAGCGCGCGATCAGTGCCGTAACCTTGTGCGCCGGCAACTGTCCGCCTTCACCGGGTTTGGCACCCTGCACAATCTTGATTTCGATTTCATCAGCGCGCGCGAGATAACCGGTGGTCACACCAAAACGTCCACTGGCAACCTGCTTGATGCGGCTATCAAGTCTGTCCGCACGTTTGTCCTGATCAAGCGGTGTGTACCACTCAGGATCTTCACCACCCTCTCCTGCATTGCTTCGCGCGCCCATGCGGTTCATGGCCACAGTGACCGCCGAATGCGCCTCCGGCGACAGTGCGCCCAGCGACATGGCCGACGAGACAAAGCGCGAAAGAATTGCTTCGAGCGGTTCCACCTCGTCTACCGGGATCGACTGGCCACTGCGCACGTTGATCAAATCGCGCAGCGATACCGGCGCATTGTCGCGGCCGTGTGCACGAAATCCCGCCCACGCTTCGGTGTCAGCTCCGGCGCCTGCCGCAATCGCCTTGCGCGAGCTGCCTACTGACTGCTGCAACGCTCGCACAGCCGCGGGCGCCCACGCGTGCACCTCGCCTTCCTTGCGAAACCTCACACGACCAAAGTCGGGCAACGCAGCGTCTGCGCTGGAGTCTTCACCAAAGGCGAGCCGATGACGTGCAAGCACATCTTCGGCGATCTCGCGCAAACCGATTCCGCCAACCGGTGACGCAGTGCCGGAGAAGCATCGGTCAATCACATCACCGCCCAATCCCAGCACTTCAAACATCTGCGCACCGCAATACGATGACAGTGTGGAAATGCCCATCTTGGCCAACACCTTGAGCAGGCCTTTTTCAAGACTCGCACGCAATCGTGATTGCGCGAGTGCGGGGCCCGGTCGCTCGGAGGTGTCGTCTTCGCGACCGTGCGAGGCGGCTTCGGCAAACAGCGTGGCCACCGTCTCAAACGCCAGCCATGGATGCACCGCTTCGGCGCCGTAGCCGAACAGTGTGGCCATGTGGTGTTGCTCAATCGCATCGCCGGTTTCCACAACAATGCCAACCTGCGATCGCAACCCGATGCGCACCAGATGCTGTCGCACCGCGCCGAGTGCAAGCAGTGATGGAATCGGCGCACGATCTGCACTCACCTTGCGGTCGCTGATTATCAGCAGGCGCACGCCTTTGCCGATGGCGGCTTCAGCCCGACGACACAGTACATCAAGCGTTGCGTCGAGTTCGTCGGGGCGCGAACGCGCCGGCCAGGTTGCGTCGAGCGTGACCGCCTTGAACCCTGGAAAGGCACGCAGCGCCGACATCTCTTCGGGCAACAACACCGGGTGCTCAATGCGCAGTTTGCGCGCAAAGTCCGCTTTCTCGAGCAACGGCGATCCGCGCAGCCCCAGATGCATGCGCAGTGACATCACCATTGACTCACGCAACGAATCGATGGGCGGGTTGGTGACCTGCGCGAAGCGCTGACGGAAATATGAAAACAGTGGCTGCGACACATGTGACAACACGGCGAGCGGTGTATCGTCGCCCATGCTGTACACAACTTCGGTGCCGGTGGTGGCCATGGGCTCAAGCACGAGTCGTAAATCTTCGTGTCCGTAGCCGAACATCAGCTGGGTCGCGTGCAACTGATTGCTCGATTGCACCAACGGTTCCGATCCGTCACTCGTGGGCAACGTCGCCATGTGATGCGCGATCCATCGCGCGTACGGCCGTTGTTCGGCCACTTCACGCTTGGCCGCGATGTTGCGCACTATGCGCTGGCCGGCGGTGTCAACCAGCAGCACACCACCGGGGCCTACCTTGCCTGTCTCCACAATGTCGCGTGCATCAAATGCACCGATACCAACTTCGGAGCCCGCCACCACCATGCCGTCGGCGCGGATTTTGTAGCGACAGGGACGCAGTCCATTGCGATCGAGCGACACCGCAACCTGCACGCCATCGCTGTACGCCAGCGCCGCCGGACCATCCCACGGCTCAATCACACACTGGTGATACTCGTAGAACGCACGGATGGTAGGATCAATATCGGGATACTTCTCCCACGCCTGGGGCACGAGCATCATTGCAGCGTGCACTGGTGAGCGCCCGCCGCGCACGAGCAACTCAAGCGCATTATCCAGACTTGCTGAATCACTGCCGTTGCGACGAATGGGACGACGCACGCGGTCGGCAAACTCGCCGAATGCCGGAACCGCCAACAGTCCATCGCGCATCGACATGCCGTTGCGGTTGCCCCACAACGTGTTGATTTCGCCGTTGTGCGCGAGCTGACGAAACGGCTGCGCGAGCTCCCAGCGCGGCATGGTGTTCGTGGCATAGCGCTCGTGAAACACCGCAATCGCTGTCTCAAACGACGGTTCGCGCAGGTCGGGGAAAAAGTCGGCCAGCTGCGCGCCGGTCACGAGTCCCTTGTACACAATCGTGCGACACGACAGCGAGCAGACATAAAACGGTGTCAGCCCGATGGCGTCCGCACGGTGCTCCATTTCCCGGCGCGCCAGATACAGCGCCCGTTCCCACATGTCATCGGTGGCGCCGGCTGGTCTGCCTACCAGCACCTGTCGGATGCTCGGCATTGCCGCACGCGCCGAGGGGCCGAGAATGTCGGGGTTGACGGGTACATCTCGCCAGCCGAGAAAGGGCAGTCCGTCATGCGCCAACACCTCTTCAACGGTTTGCTCAGCGACTCGGCGCGTGTCTGCATTGGTGGGGAGGAAACACATGCCCACCGCAATCGACGCATCAACCGGCAGATGCAATCCCTGACGGGAGCCAGCCAGGATGAACAGGCGACGTGGGATCTGCGTGAGCAGGCCAGCCCCGTCGGCCGACAGATCCGCGCCTTGTGCCCCGCGATGCGCGAGTCGCGCGGCTGCTGCGAGCGCGAGTTCTACGACTTCGTGCGTACGCTCTCCACTCTGGCGGGCAATGAAGCCAACGCCGCACGCATCGCGCGCCGCATAAGGAGACCCGGCGTCGGCGCCATCCAGCGGCGCGCGTCGGCTGTGATCGGTGGGCATGAACTACTCCGTGTGTTGGAGGCCGACGGTGCACGTGCGAGCGCCGCCATTTCACACTCGGTCCCAGCGCAGTCGCGGTCAAGTGCGGCGAGGCGATGGAAACGCGATCGAAACAGCCGTTGCAGTTCCCGATTCGTCCTTCCGGCAAATCCGTGCCGTGAGGCCTTATCGCCTTATGGCCTCTAACAGCTTCGTACGCGGCAACAGAGCCCCAATGCCAGCCCACGACGTCGCGGGCTGCCGCCGTCGCTCGTTTCCATTGTACGAAACTGAGCGAGGCTTTAAGGCCATAAGGCCTCAGGGCACGAAGTGGCCGTAAAGACGAATCAAATAAAAACGGCGGGCACCGAGGGTGCCCGCCGTTTTCTCCTACAAACAGAACCGATTACCGCGCAGCCTTCTCGGCCGCCGCAGCCGCGATCAACTCGGCGTCAGTCGCAATCACGTTGTCGATCAGTCCATAAACCTTCGCCTCTTCAGCCGAGAGGAACCGGTCACGATCGGTATCGCGCTCAATCTGCTCCACCGGACGACCGGTGTGCTTGGCCATCAGCTCGTTCATCTTCGCACGCAGATACAGAATCTCGCGTGCCTGAATCTCGATATCCGATGCCGAACCGCCGCCGCCATTCTGCGACGGCTGGTGGATCATGACGCGGGCGTGCGGCAGCGCCGCGCGCTTGCCGGGCTCACCGGCACACAGCAGGAACGCGCCCATGCTGGCGGCCATACCCATGCACGTGGTGTGCACGGGCGACTTGATGAACTGCATCGTGTCATAAATGGCCATGCCGGCCGAAACGCTGCCGCCCGGTGAGTTGATGTACAGGTTGATCGGCTTGTCCGGGTTGTCGGCGTACAGGAACAGCAACTGCGCGATGATCACATTGGCCACATCGTCGTTCACGGGCGTGCCGAGAAAGACAATGCGGTCCATGAGCAACCGCGAGAAGATGTCGTACGACCGCTCACCGCGGGACGAACGTTCAATGATGTACGGCGTGTAAATCGTGGGCATGTGAAAACTCGATGGAGGCGGTGCGGGGTTAGCCCGCAGTCACTGGATTGCGTTCAAGCAACCAGGTGAACACACGTTCTTCGGTGAGCTCGCGCTCGATTTCCGCGAGCCGACCGCCCTTCTGGAGCTGCGCGTACACCTGGCCTGGATCCACGTTCCGGGCCTTGGCGAGCTCCTCAATCTTGGCGTCAATATCGGCTTCCGACGCCTTCAGCGACTCCCGTTCGGCCAGCGTGTCGATGATCAGATCGCGCTGCACCTGACGTGCGGCCATGGGACGGAACTCTTCCGCAAAACGGCCGAGTTCTTCTTCGGGAATCTGATACATGCGGCCGTAGCCTTCGATGAGCTGACGCACCCAGGCATCAGGCACCTCGAACGGATTGGCGGTGATGATCTGCTCAATGAGCGATGCACGGACTTCGGCATCGGCCTCGCGCGTGAAATGCGCGGCCATATCGGTGCGAACGCCGGCCAGCAGCGCGTCAACCGAATCAAAGTCACCCACTTCACGTGCGAATGAATCGTCGAGCTCAGGCAACAGCTTGCGCTTGACATCAACTACCGAAACGCGCGTGAGCTTGGCGACGCCGCGCTGCGACTCGTCAGGGAAATCTTCGGGCCACTTCACGGGGCGCTCACCTGTCTCCCCCGGTGCCACTTCCATGATCAGCTCTTCGATGCCGGGAATGGCCTGTCCGCCACCCAGCGTGATGCGGTACTCGCGCCCTTCGGGCAGCGTGCCGTCGGCGTCAGCGGTGGAAAGCATAACCGTGACCATATCGCCCGGCAGCGCCTTCTCGGTAACCGGCGTCCACGTGGCCTTCTGTTCACGCAGGCGGTCGATCTGCTCGGTGAC
>JAABRT010000139.1 GCA_011390805.1 Gemmatimonas sp.
GCCCCGACGGGGAATCGCTCTCCAGCCCGTCCAGCAGATACAGCGCGCAGTTGAACGTCGACACCATGACCGTTCTTCCGTCGCTCAGCACGCGCGGTTCGGCCGTGTACAGCGATTCGTCGCCCAACGGTCCGTCGGGCAACGAGAATGTGTGCAGCAACGACAGGTCGGACGATTTCCATAACTGCAGCATGCGCGACGCAGGAAACGCCTCAACCATATCACTGGTGGTGGTGACAATCCGGTCAAGTGACGGCACGACGGCGGCGCTATACACGCGCAGCCCGGTATCAGCAGCGGCCGCGTTCGCGGAACGGCTGCGCACCGTTTCTCCACGCGGTGTCATTTCCACGATGCCGCCCGCGCGCATGCCGCTGGCCGTGTGCTGCATCTGAAAGGTGCCCAGCACGTTGCCCGACGGAAGTCGTACGAACGAATGCGGGTGTGAGAGACCGGCCACATCACCAAAGGTGTTTACGATGCGCGGCACCATCGGATTGCGCAGATCAAAGATCACGCTCCGCCCCGACCTGAAACCGTTGGCAAACAGTTGTGCGTCGGCCGGCATCTCATGCTCGGTGTGGTGCGGTCCGTTGGCGCGCCCGGGCACCGGAAGCGTTGTCACGAGCGAGCCGTATTGCACGGAATCTTCGGTTACATCAAGCACCGCCAGGAAATCGGACTGCGTGCTATCGGTAGACCCGGACCACAGGTAGAGATACTCCGGCTCTTTCTCCGCCGTCGCCCCGCGCCCCGGCACCTCGTTAAAAAACTCGAACATGCGCGGCAGGTTGGGCGCCACCATGTTGGAGTGGTTGCCGCCGGCAATCTCCAGATATTCCACCTTGGCACCGGCCGCTTTCAGCGCCGCCACCATTACGCGCGATCCACCAACCGCCACCGTCGGATCTGCATCGCCGTGCACCACAAACTGTGGAATGTGACTCATCGAGGCCGCGGTACTGGCCACACCAAATCCTGAAAACGCACCCAGTCCGGCCCACAAATCCGGATACTTGGCGCCCAAGGCCCACGTGCCGATGGCGCCCATGGAATGTCCCATGAGGAAGGTGCGGTCGGCATCAACGGCGTACTGCGCCTTCACCTGCTCAAGCACCATCAATACATCCTGTTCGCTGAGCGACTGTGCACGCAGTGCCGACGGATCGCGACTTCCGCCAAGCGACACGCCGTATGCACCGTCGACGCGATAACCCAGCGGAGCAGCAATGATGTAGCCGTGCTCTTCGGCCAGTCGCGGCAGCTCACGTCCGTACGCTTCGAAGAACGAGTCTTCTGTGGCGCCCAGGCCATGCAGCGCAATGATGAGCGGCATGGGCTTGTCGCCCGTATATCCGCTCGGCACGTACATGCGGTACGGCATGATCTCGCCGGCCGCTTCGAGCAGATAATGACGTTTGAAGTCGCCGGTGCGATTGCTCCACGGATCATCACCCGCATTCACAGCCACCAGCAACGATTCGGCGGCGGCAAAGGCGCGCGAGGCGTTGAACGTGTTCAGCGCAATGCGACTGTTGTTGATCTGCCGGAGCCGGTCAACGGGAAACAGCAAGTCAGAGCGCACCGGCTCCGACACTTTCGCAGCTGCGTTTTCGAGGCGTGCAACCCCAGCATCGAGACCGTTTCGCACCACCACCTGCAGCGCCGCCGTCCCAAGCACACGCGCGCTATCGCGCACCTCAACCACTACCACGTAGTTGCCATCATCGATGCCATCAAACGATGCATCAATCACAAACGGCGTATCACGCAAGTCGCGCGGCACACCACTGAACTCGCCAAGATCGCGCACCACAGTGAGCGCATTGGCAGCGCTTCCGGGCCGACGCTGGCGCACGGTGGCGTGCGCAGACAGCGGACGCAGCAAGGCAATGGACGGCGCAAAGATCTGCTCAAGGCGCACCGACCACGCTCGCGATGGATCAACCATCTGCCGGTTTGTGCGCAGCACAAGCGATGCGGCGTACTCCGATTCGGGAGTCCATTCGCGCCTGGTGAGCAGCGTGCTCGCCTGCGCGTACAACCGACGGACTTCCGCGGTGCGACCCAGCCGAGTGGCCGCGGCGATCAGCGCATCAAGCGAATCAACCTGCGCCTTGAGTGCAGCGTCAGGTCGCGCCGTATTCTTGAGTGTATTGTGTCTGACGCTGAGCGACAGCAGGCCGGTGGGTGCCTGCGCGGCCGCCCAAGCCGGCAGAACAAGCAGTGCCGCGAGCGCCAACAGTTTTGTACGGTGCAGCATGCGTCAGTCCTCGTCGTCGAGTCCAACCACCAGATTGCGCCCCGCCTGCTTGGCCCGTCCCACGGCAGTTTCCGCGAGCGTTAACAGCGCATCTACCGTCGTTGCACTCTCGCGCAACTCGGCCACTCCTACACTTACCGTGCAACGCACGCCGGTGTAATCGCCCGGAAACAGATGCCGTGCCATGCGTTCCCGAATACGTTCGGCAAGTACCAATCCGCCGTCCAGTTCAGTGCTTGGCAGAAGCACGGCAAACTCCTCGCCGCCCACGCGTCCGATCACATCGGTGTTGCGTGACTCCTGTCGGCACACCCACGCAATGGCTCGCAGGCACTCGTCGCCAAACACCGTACCGTGCGCTTCGTTGAGATCACGGAAGCGATCAGGATCAACCAGCAGCACGGTAAGCGGATGACCATAGCGCCTGGCGCGCGCGATTTCCGCCTGCGCGACATCAAAGAAGCCGCGACGTGTGGCGACACCGGTGAGGTCATCCGTTGCAGAGACGGTACCACCGCGCAGCTGCTCCTCGAGACGTCGGCGCTCCGACAGGTCACGCGTAATGACCTGGTAAATCGGCGACTCCGAGCCGTTTTCAATGAGCGCCACTACCGACGTGGCAAAAAATGGCGTGCCATCGCGGCGCAGCCGGTACCCCTCTTCTTCGCTCCAACCGTTTTGCAGCGCCCCTTTGAGCAGATCCTGCACATGCGCTTCACCACCTGAATCCGCTGGTGCCAGCACCGCCATTGATTGCCCCACAATGTCGGCTGCACCACACTGATGCACGCGCTCAGCCGACGTGCTCCAGCTGATCACAATGCCGTCGCCGTTCACGAGGTAGAGCGCGTAGTCGCGCACACTCATATCAATCGCGCGCAATCGCTCAGTGAGCTGCCGCGTGCCGTACTCAAGCTTGGCCACTTCTGTGGCTTCCGTAACCAGCGCCACGAACTGTCCGGGGGCGCGCTTCACCAGCGATAGCAGCACCGAATATCCGTCGCTCTGTGTAGCCGCGATCGCCATCGGCAATCCGTCCACCACAACGCCGCGCGGTTCTTCGAAGGCCCGCGCACGCGGCCCCAGATCACCCACCCACGGTGCGAGCACATCAAAAAACGGACTCAACTCGCCATTGCGCGAAAACGGATGCAGCAGTCGCTTGGCCGATGAGTTGGCTACTTCCACCTGCCCGTCGTCGTCGATTGCCACCATACCTACCGGCGACAGCACAAACAGGTCGAGCAAGGTTTCTGGTGTCACGCGCCGGCCTCGGCAGCCGCAGTTTCAACGGTGGACATGGGCGTGAGTGCCCGTGTTCGCACTTCCTCAAGCACACGCGATTCAAACGCGTCAACGGAAAGGATTTCCTGCTTCTTCCCTGTGCCGCGAACGCGAAGGGCAACCGTGCTTTCGTCGGCTTCCCGCTTTCCGATCACACACATGTACGGGACTTTGTGCACCTCGCCATCGCGGATGCGGTAGTTGAGCGTTTCGTTGCGCGCGTCAACGCTGGCACGCAGACCGTTGGCCCGGAAACGTGCGACGAGCGCTTCGGCCACCTCGCGATAATCTTCCGCAACCGGAATCACGCGAATCTGCTCAGGCGCCAACCACACCGGGAACGCACCGGCAAAGTGTTCAATAAGAATGGCCAGGAACCGTTCAAACGAGCCGTTCACCGCACGGTGAATCACCACCGGACGGTGCGCGTTGTTGTCTTCGCCTACATACGACAGCTCGAATCGTTCAGGCGCTGCGTAATCGAGCTGAATCGTACCCAGCTGCCAGGCGCGTCCAATGGAATCGCGCACATCGAAGTCAATCTTGGGACCGTAAAACGCGCCGTCGCCTTCCTTGAGTTCGTACGGCAAGCCCGTGGACTCAAGCGCAGCACGCAACGCCCCTTCGGCGCGGTCCCACATCTCATCGGTGCCGATGCGCTGTTCAGGGCGCGTGGCAAACTTGAGCGTGGCCGTGAGGCCGAACGTGGCGTAATAGTCGAGAATGAAACGCACCAACCGGTTTACTTCTTCGGCGATCTGCGATTCCATCAGGTAGATGTGACAATCGTCCTGCTGGAACTGACGCACCCGCGTGAGCCCCGAGAGCGCGCCCGTGACTTCATTGCGGTGCAGCACATCGTACGTGGTGAGACGGATGGGCAGCTCACGGTACGAATGTTTTTTGGCCGCGTAAAAAATATGATGCGACGGACAGTTCATCGGCTTGAGCGAACTGTCGTGTTCACCGGTTTCGCTGTTGAGCACCAGGAACATGTTCTCGCGATACTTGCCCCAGTGTCCCGACGTTTCCCACAGCGACTTGTTGTAGAGCAGCGGCGTACGGATTTCCTGATACTGCTCGCGCTGCAACTCACGCATGTACGCCTGCAGGTCGTTGACCAGCGACGTACCGCGCTCTGTCCAGAACGCCGCACCGGGTGAGACCGGATGGAAGAAGAACAGATCGAGTGATTTGCCGAGCACGCGGTGATCGCGCTTTTTGGCTTCCTCGATTTGATGAAGGTGCGCCTCGAGTTCGTCCTTTTTCCAGAACGCCGTAGCGTAGATGCGCTGCAGCATCTGACGCTTTACATCACCGCGCCAGTAGGCGCCTGCAATCGAAAGCAGCTTGAAGTGCTTGAGATACCCGGTGTCGGGCACGTGCGGACCGCGGCAGAGGTCAACAAACGGACCGTCGGTGTACACCGAGATCACTTCGTCGCTGCCCTCGAAATCGGCCAGGCGTTCCATCTTGAGCGGGTCGCCGGCAAAGCGTTCACGCGCCTGCGCCAACGACACTTCTTCGCGCACAAACGGATACTTCTCGGCGATCACCTTGCGCATTTCGGCTTCAAACGCCGTCAGATCATCGGGCGTGAACGGTGTGTCAACGCCAAAGTCGTAGTA
>JAABRT010000140.1 GCA_011390805.1 Gemmatimonas sp.
TACGATTAATGCCGCGCTGGCCGGTGTAGTCACTCGTGGTGTCGGCATCGAACGTCCAGCACGGCACGTACACCCCGCGCACGCCCTGCGCCTGCTTGACCGTCTGCTTGAGTGCGTTGGGAGCAAACCAGCGGCCTGCAATCCACCTACGGAACAGCTCCTGCGCCGTCTTTGGTTCAAGCGCAAACGGAACCACACCACGCGGCTTGATCTGTCGCTCGGCGTGCGCGTGCACCGACACCATGGGCGACGCACAGAACGCGCACTGCGAAGCCACAACGTGCGGGTCAAACACTGTTTGCGCACCGCACTGCGGACAATCAACGATCTGTTGCGTGATGGCCGGCTCGTTGCCTGCCTGACGGGCGAGTGCTTCGCGGAAATCGAGCTCTTCGTGCGCTATCGCCAGTTCGGCGTCGCTGACTTCGGGAAGCTGATTGACCGTGCCGCACGTGCTGCAGGCCAACCGTCCCACGCCGGGTGCGAACTGCAGCGACGCGCCACAGTTGGTGCAGGGAAATGCGCGCCCTGCCATGGGCGCACCGGTCACGGCGTAATGGGCTCCGACTTCCAGAACGCAATGCCGCTGGCCTGCGGACCGACGTCGGCGGTGCCCGCAATGCGACGAGCGTTCAGGTCCACCACATCCACCTTGCCCGGCGCAGAACCAACGCCTTCACTGCTCACAAACGCGTAGCGCGAGTCGCTGCTGATGGCGACGCCATGTGCGACGGTCGTCGATGTCTTGAGCTGTGCGACGCTGCGTCCTGCAGCCAGATCAAACAGCTCAATGCCAGCGCCCTGCTTGAGTGTAGCCACGAGCAGTTTGCCATCGGGCGTAACCGCAAGATTGTACACGCCGCGTCCCGTGGCAAAGCGGCGCGTGATGCTCCATGACTTGCGCTCTACTTCAATGATCTCGTCGGCTTTGTTGCAGGCGACGTAGACAAACTTTCCGTCAACTGACGGCTGCGACCACGTGGGCGAGCATGTATTCGGGGCCATGTCGTGCTTCATGCCGAGCGCACCTACTTGCGCGGGATCAATCGGCGCGGTGACAGGGCGCCCCGCGGAGCTACCTGCTGTGGCACCGCCTGCACCCGCTGCCCCGTGACCCGTGTGCGCATTATGCGCATCGTGCGACATCGCGCCCATGCCCGCCATCGCAGCGCCAACGTCTACCGGACCTTCCTTGCCTTTGGCCAGCGAAAAACGTCGCGAGACTTCGAAGGTGCGCGCGTCAATCTCTACCAACTGGTCGTCCATCATGCACGACGAATACTGAAACAGTCCGTCGTGTGTGAAGCGACTGCCGTGCGGCATCACACACGTCACCACGCGCGTGATTTCCGTCTGCGTGGGCGTGTATATCACCGACATCGTGCTCGGCACCATGTCGCCATGCAGGTTGAAGTTGGCCGCGATCGCGTAGAGCCCGTCGGGCGTGACATCAAGGGAAGCGGGGAAGTTGCCCAGCAGCAGCCCCGGGCCGAGCAGTGTGTCGGGGCCCAGATCGTAGCGCCAGTATTTGCCGTCGGGGAAGCCGTGTCCGGTAGTGAGGTGCAGGTATTTGCCGTCGGCCGAGATGGCCAGGCCGTGCGGACCTTCCATTTCGGCGGCCAGCTCGCCCACGGGAATGGTCTTCTCGACTTCCGTACCGTCGGGACCAAAACGTACGCGATACATCTGGTCGGCCGACTCGGCGCCAACGTATACCCAGTAGTTCGCAGTGGGTTGGGTTTGGCCTGCGGAGACAGGTGTTTGCCCTGCCTGCGCAGCCCCGGAGCGTGCCGCGCCCGCCTGAGCGTGCAGCGTGGGCCGGTCGGGGGGGAGCACGGCCAGTGCGAGCATCGTGGCCAACACGACCGCCTTGTCTGTTGCAGCGCTCCACGGCTTGCTCGCGTTCTTCTTGCAAACGGTCAGGCTGAACTGCATGATGCGTTTACTCCGACCCGGTCTGGCCGGGTTCAAGGAATGGAAGTCCGCGATGCATGCTCCTGCCTGTGCACCGCGCTCACCTGATGCCAAAGGCTGCGGGGCCGTCTCACATGACCATACCAATGAATCTATCGCTGAATATGCGGCGCAAACACCACTCGTCCATGTCCGGAGTGCGCTCACCGCTGGCGGTGGCACTGCTGCTGCTCTCGGCGACGTTGTCACTGCCGGCGGCGGCTCAGGCGCCCGCCGTGGTGACAAAACTCGTGGCCGAACCGGCCCGCGTGACCATTCAGGCGGGTCAGGCGCAGCCGTTCAAAGTCACGGCATACGACGCATCGGGCAAAGTGGTGCCTGATGCCGTGGTGCGAGTGGGCGGACAGCGCGGCGCGGTGATGTTTACCGACAGTGAGGTGCGTGCGTTTCGCGCCGGCTCGTACACGGCCGTGGCCACCGCGAGCAATCCGCCCGGTACAGCGCCAATCACACTTGAGATTCCTGTGATCGTGAGCTGGCCCACGCTTACGCGAATGGAAATCGCGGCCGCGCCGGGCAAGCTGGTTGAAGGTGTGATGCTTGCGCATACGGCCAAAGGATTTCACGCCGACAACAGCGAACGTCCAGGTCTCAAGGCCACGTGGCGCAGCTCGGCAGACGAAATCGCAAGCGTGGATCGCTTTGGCAACGTGACGGCGCACAAGGCGGGCAGCGTGAGCATTTCGGCGGAAGCCGAGGGCACCACGGCCACCAAGCAGTACACCGTGACGGCCAATCCGGTGAAGACGATTGCAATGGATATCCCGTCCACGTCGGTGCGCACCGGCGATGTCGTGCATCTCAAAGCGCGTGCGCTCGACGGCAACGGCCGTGCGGTGGATGACGCGCAGCTGGAGTGGAGCTACACCTATACGCCCGATGACACGACCGTTGCTCCGGGCGGCCCCGGTATCATCGACAACGGGTTGTTTGCAGCCAATGCGCCGGGTCAGTTCACGCTGATTGCCACCAGCGGTAACGTTGTATCGCGCGCTGTCGTAGATGTCGCGCCACGTGATGTGCGACGTCGCTTCACGGTCACCAGCCGCGGTGTGATCAACACCACCGCTACGTCAGATCTCTGGCCGTGGACAGGAAAAGACGGACGCGACTATTGCCTTGTGGGCACATGGGGCGGCAACGGGTATGGCATCGTGTTCGATATCACGGACATGAACAACATCGTAAAAACCGATTCCATCAAGATTGATGCGCGTACGATCAATGACGTGACCATCTCGCCCGATGGACGCTACGGTGTGCTGGCACGCGAAGGCGCGTCAAACCGTGTGAATGGTGTGGTGATTCTCGATCTGGCCGATCCTGCACATCCCAAGATTGCGTCGTCATTCAGTCAGGAACTCACGGGCGGCGTGCACAACATGTTTGCCACCAACGATCACCTGTTCGCCATTTCCGGTGGCCAGAAGTACGTGATCATTGATGTGAAGGACATCTACAATCCGAAGTACGTCAGCGAGTATCAGCACCCCAACGCGCGCATTCACGACCTGTGGGTGAATGACGGTATTGCCTACAGTGCGCAGGGTGGGGTTGGTGCCGTTGTGGTGGACGTGGGCAACGGCAAGTACGGTGGTACGATTGAGAATCCAAAGCTCATCACCACATTTCCCATCAACTCCGGTCACGAGATCTTCCCGTACTTCCAGAAGGCCACCGGGAAGACCTACCTCTTCCTTGGCGATGAAGAGATGAACCGCGCCGGTCGCGTTTGGGAAGGCACCAACTATCGTCCCACGTTGGGTTCGTCGGGCGGCATTGCGCAGACATCGGGTGGCTACGTGCACATTGTGGACTTCACCGATCCCATGAATCCGCGCAAAGTCGGCCGCTATCACCTCGAAGACTACGGTGCGCACGACATCATTGTGGAAGACGACGTGTTGTATCAGGCGTACTATGATGGCGGTGTGCGCATTGTAGACGTGAGCGGTGAACTGCTGGGCAATCTGGCCGATCAGAACCGCGAGATCGCGGTGTTCAAGCCGTACGATCCATCGGCACTCACGGCCAACGCACCGTTTGTAATGAACGTGATGCCGTGGAAGGGACAGATTCTGTTCACAGATTTCAACAGCGGTCTGTGGGCGGCGAAGCTTGAGCCACGTGCGGCGGTAACACCGTGATGCGTGCGATTGAGCGAAATACTGTACCGGTGAAAACACGCGTGACGGCAACGGCCTCCCGCTGGCTTTCTGTCCGCGCCCACATCGGGTGTGCATCGCTGCTGCTTCTCGCATCCTGTCAGCGATCGGGTACCCCTGATGCGTCGCCGCAATCACTTGGCCCCTCGCAGAGCACGGGCGGCATGGTGGTGTCGGCGAGTGACATTGCCAGTCAGGCCGGTCTCGATGTGCTCGAAGCGGGTGGCAATGCGATTGATGCGGCCATTGCAACGGGCTTGGCCCTGGCCGTCACATACCCCACCGCCGGCAATATCGGCGGCGGTGGGTTTATGGTGGTGCGTTTTGCCGATGGTCGCACCACAACGCTCGACTTTCGCGAGCGCGGACCGGCGGCCTCCAACCCGAACATGTTCCTTGATTCCACGGGCGAGTATTCAGCGCGTGTGCATCACAACACGCATGTCGCGGTGGGTGTACCGGGTACAGTAGCGGGCTTTGCGATGGCGCATGAGAAATACGGATCGCGCGACTGGAAGTCGCTGGTGGAACCGGCAGTACGCCTCGCATCAGACGGATTTGCGGTTCCGCCGGGTCTCGCTGGTTCTCTGCGCGGCGCGCGCAACAAACTCTCGCGCTTTCCCGCATCGCTGGCCGCCTACTACAAGAACGGTGAACCGTACGCCGAAGGTGACACACTCAAGCTCACCGACCTTGCACAGACGCTCACGCGCATCCGCGATCAGGGGCGCGACGGGTTTTACACGGGCGAGACGGCGCGTCTGATCGTGGCTGAGATGCAGCGCAACGGCGGCCTGATCACCGCTGCTGATCTGGCCAGCTATGAAGCAAAGGAACGGGATGCAGTCACTGGTACCTATCGCGGTTACGACATCATCTCCATGCCACCGCCGAGTTCAGGCGGTGTAGCGATGATTCAGATGTTGAACATCCTGGAGGGCTATGACCTGCGCGACGCCGGCCACAACTCCGCG
>JAABRT010000141.1 GCA_011390805.1 Gemmatimonas sp.
CAAGAGGAACGCTCCACGCGCTCGAAGATGCGCGCGGGGACGAATCAGTGGTTTGTGGGGTACTGCACGGGTGGTTGGCGCCGGTAACCCGGGTCGCCGCACACACGCGGTCAAGTTATCCTTCGTGAATGTGCCGCGCCACAACGCCGCATCTCACCTTTCTCCCGCTTTCTCATGCGTAAGTCTCAATCCGCCAACAGCCTGCTCTTCCTCGCGATCGGCGCTGCCGCCGGTATCGTTGCGGGGGCGGTCCTGGTCGACCGGGTCGGTGGACTCGATCGCGTGCTGTCCAAAGCCCGTCGTTCCATAGGAGGCGGTGACGGCTCCGGCGACGGTACCGATCAGATCGTCGAACCCTATGGTTTGCATGATTCCGACGGTGGCTGGGAAGACGAAGACGATTTCGACCCCTCGCTCGACGACGACAATCTCGACGACACTTACGAGACCGACGAAGAACTCTCGCCGGAATCGATGGCGCATGTGCACGCGTCCGACCGTGTGCGCGGCAGCACGACCAGCCGTGGTGGAGATTCAACGCTGGCACCAGACGTGCTGACCCTGGAAGCCCGCGTGCTGGAGGCCTTCCACAACGACCCGGTGCTGCGCGAGCGCGCCATCGACATTGGTGCGATTGCCGAGGGCGTTATTGAGCTCACCGGGTGGGTGCATGCCGATAGCGAAGTGGCGCACGCCGTGACCATTGCCGGCGGCGTGCCTGATGTGCATCACGTGGTGGACCAGCTCAGTGTCCGTCAGCCGGCACGCTCCCGCCGAGCCACCGATCCGAGGCCGTCGTCGTTCAGCGATCTCAAAGTTCCCGATTCTCCGCCGCGCGCCGACTGACAGGCTGCGCCCGTACTCCGGCCGGTCCGTGTGCCCACGCACTTGGACCGGCCGTATAGCTTACGCCAATGACCGGATACACCTCCCTCGACGAACTTCCGCCGACGTTTGACCCGTCGGCTACTGAACGCACCTGGTACGACCGCTGGACCGCCGATGGCGTGTTCACCGCCAAGGCGGACCGCACCCCCGAGCGACCCTCTTTCGTGGTGCTCATTCCGCCGCCCAATGTCACCGCCGTGCTGCACATGGGCCACGGACTGAACAACTCGGTGCAGGATGTGCTCATTCGCTGGCGCCGCATGGCTGGCGACGAAGTGCTCTGGATGCCAGGCACCGACCACGCCGGCATCGCCACGCAAAACGTGGTGGAAAAGATCATCGCCCGCGAGGGGAAAACGCGCTTTGATCTTGGCCGCGACGCCTTTGTTGCGCGCACCGCGCAGTTCGTTGAAGAAACGGGCGGCACCATTCTGCAGCAGCTCAAGGCCATTGGTGCCTCGGCCGACTGGAGTCGCACCGCCTACACGCTCTCGCCCGAACTCTCGCGCGCGGTGCGTGAAGCGTTTGTGCGATTGCACGAAGACGGGCTGGTGTACAAGGGACACCGCGTCATTCACTGGTGCCCGCGTTGCGGCACATCGCTGTCCGATGAAGAGGCGGAGTTTCACGACACCACGGGCAAGCTGTATCACCTGCGCTATCCGTTGGCCGACGATCCATCGCGCGGCATTACCGTGGCCACCACGCGTCCAGAAACCATGATGGGCGACGTGGCAGTGGCGGTGCACCCCGAAGACGCACGCTACCGCGATCTCGTGGGCAAAGAGCTGCTGCTGCCGATTGCCAATGTGCGCATTCCGGTGATTGCCGACCCGTACACCGATCCGGAGTTCGGGTCAGGTGCGGTGAAGATCACCCCCGCGCACGACGCCAACGACTTTGAAGTGGGCAAGCGGCACAAGCTGGCCATGCCGGTGGTGATCGACGCCGAAGGCAACATGGGCGAAGTAGTAGATGCCGACGGACGCGTGCCTGAAGCGTTGCGCGGTCTTGATCGCTTTGCAGCGCGCGAGGCGGTGGTGGCATTGCTGCAAGCGGCAGGTGTGGTGCAGAAAATCGACAAACACGAACACAGCGTGCGTCATTGCTATCGCTGCGACACGGTTGTTGAGCCACGTCTCTCCGATCAGTGGTTTGTACGCATGCAGCCGCTCGCCGCCAAGGCGCTGGGTGCACTGCGCTCGGGGGAGTTGCGCATTCTTCCCGAGCGGTGGGAAGCGGTGTACGTGAACTGGTTGGAAGGCATTCGCGACTGGAACATCTCGCGCCAGCTCTGGTGGGGACACCGAATTCCGGTGTGGTACTGCGACGCCTGCGGCGTGGAACCGATTGTCAGTCGCGATGACGTGAGCAGCTGCCCCAAGTGTGGCGGCGCGGTGCGCCAGGATGAAGACGTGCTCGACACCTGGTTCTCGTCGTGGCTGTGGCCCATGAGCACGCTGGGCTGGCCCAACGCTGAATCGCGCGATCTCAAGGCGTTTTATCCGAGTGATGTGCTGGTTACCGCGCCCGAGATTCTGTTCTTCTGGGTGGCGCGCATGGTGATGGCCGGCGAATGGTTCATGCAGAAATCGCCGTTTCATACGGTGTATCTGCACGGCACCGTGCGCGATATGCAGCATCGCAAAATGTCCAAGTCGCTGGGCAACGGCATTGATCCGTTGGATGTAGTGCGCGACTACGGCGCCGACGCCTTGCGCTGGACGGTGATTGCCGGACTGGGTGTGGGTGTTGACGTGATGCTCGACCCCGACGATCTCGACAAGTCGTTTGCACCGGGGCGCAACTTCAACACCAAGCTGTGGAACATCGGACGCTTTTTGCTGTCGCGTGTTGGTGCCGATCCGGTCACACCACTCAGCGAGACAGACGTGTCGCGTCTCACCGCTGCCGACCGGTGGATTCTTGATCGCATTGATCAGGCAGTGATTGATTGCAATGCGGCGCTCGGACCTGCCCGTCCTGACCTCGCCGCGTGGAGTCCCAATGATCGGTTGCGCGGTTTGCGACTGGCCGAGTATGCGGAGGCGGCGCGTCGCTTTGTGTGGAATGAACTGGCCGACTGGTATCTGGAATCAGTGAAGCCGCGGTTGGCCAATCCCGGTGAAGACCGTGAGACGGCACGCACCGTGCTCGCTCATTCCTTTGACGCGGCGCTGCGTCTGCTGCATCCGATCATTCCATTCATCACCGAAGAGCTGTGGCAGCGCATTCCGCTGCCGCGTGAGTCGGCGTACTGCGCCAACGCTGCGTGGCCCGCGGTGCGTGAGCAGTCGCAACGACTTGCCGGTGGCGAGGACTTTGAGGTGGTGCGTGCTGCCGTCGGTGCGCTGCGTCAGATCCGGTCGGAGTACAATGTGCCCCCCGGTCAGATGGTAGAGGCCACGTTGATTGTGCCTGCATCACGTGTTGACGCGTTTGGCGCGCTGGCTGTTATCGCGGGTGTCATGTCTCGTTCAACCATGACGGTATCGGGCGTTGCACCAACGGGTGCGGCAGCACAGGCGCTGCTGCAGGACGGATTCGAGCTGGTGGTACCGCTGGCCGGCATGGTGGATCTGGACAAGGAACGCAAACGACTGGAGACAGAAGCCACGCAGCTGCACACGCAGCTGGTCGCGCTCGACGGACGTTTGGCGAACGAGAAGTTCACCGCCAAAGCGCCGGCCGCACTCGTTGAGTCCGAACGTGGCAAGGCCGAGGAGTGGCGCAGCCGACACGCTCAACTGCTCGAGCGCATCGCACGGTTGGGCGCGTGAAACCGCTGCGCGCCGTGACCGACCGCATCTTCCCGCCACACGGCACAGTGCGCGGCATCCCGCTGCGCACGCGCATTATTGCGTTGCTGCTGGGCGTGGGCGGTGCCACTGCCCTGGCGGGCGCGTGCGCCAATCCGGCGGCGCCGCCCGGTGGACCGCCCGACGATTTGCCGCCGCTCGTGCTCGACATTACCCCCGAGGTGGGTGACACGTCGGTACGCCCCAAAGCGGTGGTGGTACAGTTCGATGAAGTGATCAACGAGACCCCCAAGGGATCGTCGAATCTCGCCGATCTGGTGTTTATCAGTCCGCGCAGCGGCGAGGTTGAAGTTGCGTGGAAACGATCACGACTTGAGATCAAACCCAAGGATGGGTTCCGCGACAGCGCGGTGTACACCATCACGATCAAGCGCGGTATTCAGGATCTGCGCAACAACAGCATCGACAGCAGCATCACCGTGGTCTTTTCCACGCGTGGGCCGATTCCGCAGACATCGGTTACCGGCGTAGTCTTTGACTGGCCGGCCGGACGCGGGGCCAACGCACCGATTGTAGAAGCCATTCCCGTTACCGATACCACAACATCGTATATCACGGTGGCTGATTCGGTGGGACGATTTGTTCTGCGGCATGTCCCGCAGGGCCAGTACATTGTGCGCGGCTTCATGGATCGCAACAACAACCGCCGTCTGGAACGCACCGAGCTGTGGGACACGATCCGTGTGCCACTTATCGATAGCGCCGCGGTTGAGTTGTACTCGTTTATTCACGATACGCTGCCGGTTCAGATCTCGGAAATCGCCGTGCAGGATTCGGGACGCCGTCTCCGGCTCACCTTCGACAAACCGCTGGCCAACGACCAGACGTTTTCGCCCGAGCAGTTCACGTTCAGCTCCTTGCCCGATTCCACGCCCATGGTGCTGCGCACCACTGCAGTGCGCACTGCCGCCCAACAGATCGCCCTCGACTCAGCCGACCGGCAGCGTCGTGCGGACTCGGCCGCAGCCGAGGCGGCGGCCCGGGATACGGTGCCCAAGGACAGCGCCGCAGTGGCTCGTGCCGACAGCGTGGCGCGCGCACGCCGCCTCGACAGTCTGGCGCGCGCCGACCGCGCCGAGCGTGATGCACGACGACTGGCGGCGTTGCGTGGCGGACGTGTTCCGCCGCCCGTGGATTCCACCCCGCCGCCGAAACCTTCACGGCCCACGCCAGAAACAGAGCTGTTGATACTGCTCGATGCCGCGTTGCCTGATGAATCGCGCATTCTCATTCAGGCGAGAGACGTGACATCGTTGAGCGGTATTGTGGGCACGGCTCGCCGGCAGCTGTTGA
>JAABRT010000142.1 GCA_011390805.1 Gemmatimonas sp.
GGTTACCCGTGCGCAGGCCGCATCACGATCACCCTCGGTAGCGGCACCGGGATGAAAGCACACACCGCCCACGCCGAGTGCGGTGCTGCGTTCAAGTTCCTTGGCGAGTGCAACGGCCGCGCGTTCCCACTTGGTCTCGTCGGGGGTGGCGCAGTTGAGCACATAGCCGGCGTGCACAATCACATGACGCGGTTCGATGTTGGCGGCGGCAAGTTCGGCGACAAAGCGTTCGAGCCGGTCTTTTTTGACGGAGACCTTGTCGTTGTAGAACTTGGGAATGGCGCTGAAGATCTGCAGCGCGCGCATACCGGCGCGGCCGGCGCGCTTGGCGGACATGTGGATGCCGCCGTTGTCGATGCAGTGGGCGCCGAGCAGTAGGGGTTGGATGGCCATGATGTCGTTTACGGTGGGGGGCTTGGCTGGCGATCGGGCTCTGATCGGCGTACGAGGCGGGCGAGGCTTTAAGGCCGGAAGGCCTCAGGGCACTTCGTGGCCGGAAGGACGAATCGGACTAACCCCTCGTCCGCCAGATTTTGCACGTTAACAGTTCACAGTGAACGTTAAACGCAGTTGCAGTGCTGATTCGGATTTAAGGCTACACAGTGCCCTGAGGCGTTCCGGCCTTAAAGCTTCGCCGTATCCGTACACAGGCACAGAGCACCACCGTCGATTCAAACCGTCAACGGCACCACCCGCCCCCGCCCGCGCTACCGCACCACCGCCCGTCGCCGCAGAAACGTTGTATCCCCACCAGCCGGCGGCGCTTCGTGCCAACCGATCACCAGCGCCGAGCCTTGGGCCACCACGTACGGATCAGCGGCCGGATTGAGCCCCGCATTCACGTTCAGCCGTCCTTCAAACACATGCCCCGCCGTCCGTGAAACGGCCACAGCAATACGCTGCCGTTTGCCGCTGTTCGGGTCTTCGTACACCACCGCCACCAGATCGCCGTCACTGCCCACTCGCACCGCGCCCAGCTTCTCGCCGTACACAATGGGAATCGGCGGTTCGA
Organism: Gemmatimonas sp.; assembly: GCA_011390805.1. GTDB lineage: Bacteria > Gemmatimonadota > Gemmatimonadetes > Gemmatimonadales > Gemmatimonadaceae > JAABRT01. The sequence continues at coordinate 1,013 of JAABRT010000142.1, forward strand.
AGGCGGCGCGCGGGTCCATCTGGTGCGCGTAGAACACCCCCGGACCTTCAGGCCCCACGAGCGCGTAGCCCACGTGCACAAATCCGTTCACGCCATCAACGGCCAGCCCCGGCGCAGGACGCGAGCAACCTACCGACACGCCTTCCGGCACATCACGCGCGTCGGTGCTGCCTACATCGAGCGTGTCGATGGCAATCGGTCCACGCCACGTGGACTGCCCCACATCGCGCCAGGCGCCAATGAGGTGCACGCGTCCGTTGCCGCGGTTTGACCACCACACGGCCATTTCGCCGCGCGTGGTGTTGCGCAGCTGCAGCGAGCCATCGCAGCGCAGCGAGTCGGTTGGCGCGGCGCCTTCTCCAAGCGCGAGGTTGGGCGCTGGCGGCGTTTCAATGTCCGGCAAGGGGAAGCTCTGCCCCAGCGGCACAACGGCCTCTGGCATGGCCGTGAGCGCTTCCGTGAGCACCGCCAGCCGCTGCGGCTCACCCGAGCCGGCGGGCAAAGGCACCAGCTCGGCGTCTTCGTCGCGCCAATCAATGGCGCGGTTGGATTCGAGGCAGGCTGTGGTGGTGACCAGAGCCAGCGCGAGGGCGACTGAGTACGAGGTGTGTTGTCTCACCCGTGCAATCTGCGCTGCGTCACGGGCAACTCAAAACTGCGGCCGCGCCCTTGCTCGGCCGGTGCGCACACGTTGATGCTTCGCCGCATGCCTGTTTTGCATGTGGGGATCATCGGTCTGGGCGCCATGGGGAGCGCACTGGCGCGCGCGTTGCACGCTCAGGCGGCGACGGGCGCGCGAGGTGCGACCACGTCGGCAACGGCAGCGGCAGCTACTTTGGCGTCCGCCTCGGCTGCAGCGTCTACGTCTGCGATGCATGACCTGTCATCTGCCCCCACCGTCCGTCTGGTGGCCGTAAGCAGCCGACGGCACAACGCGGCTGAGTCACTGGCGCGCAAACTGGGCGGCGTTGCCGCAGTGAGCCCGGCGGCCATGGCGGCGCACGCTGACCTGATCCTGCTCACGGTAGGCGACAGCGAGTTGCCGCAGATGGCCAACGACGATGCGTTTACCCCGGGGCTCACCGTGGTGCACACAAGTGGCGCACTTGACCTGACGGTGCTGCAACCGGCGGCCGATCGCGGCGCGGTGGTGGGCAGTTTTCATCCCATGGTCTCGGTGGTGCGCAACGCGGCGATGCCCGTGCAGTTTGAGGGCGCCGTGGTGGCAATAGACGCCGGCGAGGCGACGGGCACCGGCAACAGTACGGTGAATGCACAACTTTGCGCATTGGCCGATGCGCTGCACATGACACCGCTGGTGGTACCCGCCGCTCACCGCGCGCGCTGGCACGCGGCCGCCACGCTGGTGGGCAACAGTTCGGCGGCGCTGGTCACTCACGCCGAACAGATGTTGCGTGATGTGCCGGGTGATGCGGCGGTACGTCGGGCCGCGCTGCTCGGTTTGCTGAGCAGCGTGGTGCGCAATCTCGCAGCGCTTGAGCCAACGGCTCCGTTGCGCAGTGGCATTTCAGGGCCCATCGCGCGCGGCAACGTACCGATTGTGGAGCGACATCTGGCCGCGCTGCAAAACGGTGAACAACGGGCCGCTTATCAGCATGCCGCGTCGCTGGTGTGGCTGGCCGTATCACCACAGCTGCCGCCGGAATCGCGTGATGCACTCGCGCGACTGCTTGCAACGGTCGATCTTACCTGATGCCCCGTCCAACCATTCCGCAGTTACAATCACGCGTTACCTCCGGCGAGCCGCTGGTGATGCTCACCGCCTACGATTCCACCTTCGCCCGTCTGGCCGAAGCTGCTGGCATCGATTTTCTGCTCGTTGGCGACAGCGTCGGCATGACGCTGCTCGGCCATGCGAGCACCGTGCCGGTCACAATGGACGACATGCTGCATCACACGCGCGCCGTGGTGCGAGCCACGCAGAATGCGCATGTGGTGTGCGACCTGCCGTTCATGTCGTACCATTGCGGCGAAGACGAGGCCGTGCGCAACGCCGGTCGTGCGATGCAGGAAGCCGGCGCGCAATCGGTGAAGTTTGAAGGCGGTGCACGCTGGAGTTCGTTTGTCACACGCTGCACCGACGCCGGCATTCCCATCATGGGACACATTGGCCTGCGACCGCAGCAAAGTTCACTGCTGGGCGGCTATCCGGCACAGGGGCGCACCGCCGAAGCCGCCGAACAGCTGCTCGATGACGCACTGGCACTCGAAGCCGCCGGTGCGTGGGCGCTGTTGCTCGAAAAAATGCCGGTGGAAGTGGCCGCGGCCATCACGCAGCATGTGAGAATCCCCACCATCGGCATCGGATCCGGTCCGCACTGCAGTGGCCAGGTACAGGTGATGCACGACGTGCTGGGGCTCGATGAAAACTTCCGCCCACGTCATTCGGCGCAGTACGCCGATCTGGCCGCGCCGATTCGGGAAGCCTTTGCGCGCTACGCCAATGACGTGAAGGCAAGATCATTTCCCACCGACAAACAGTCGGTAAACGGCGGCGACGCGCTTGCCGGTTTTCCCATGCCGCGCCCGCCGCGCTCGTCATCGACACTGCTCTAACCGGCTGCCCGTGTACATGGATTTGTCGATTGCCCGATCACAACAAGCCAGCTCATGCAGGTAGTTCGGACAACAGAAGCCTTGCGCCTTGCGCTAACAGGCGATGGCGCGCCCGGGAGCATTGGCTTTGTCCCCACCATGGGCGCACTGCACAGCGGACATCTGCATCTGGTTGAGCAATCGCGCTCGGCCAATGACATCACCGTTGTGAGCATTTTTGTAAATCCATCGCAGTTCAACAATGCGCAGGACCTTGAACGCTATCCACGTGATGAGCAGCGGGATGTCGCACTGCTTACCGACGCCGGCGTAGACGTAGTCTTCGTCCCCAACACCGCAGAGATGTACCCGCCCGGCTTCAGCACGTGGGTTACGGTGGAAGGTCTCACCAACGTGCTCGAGGGCGAGTTCCGCCCCGGCCACTTCCGGGGCGTGGCAACGGTGGTGACACTGCTGCTGCAAATGGTGCGGCCACAGCGCGCCTACTTCGGGGAAAAAGACTGGCAGCAACTGCTTGTGGTGCGCCGGCTCGCGCGCGATCTGATGCTCGACGTCGAGATCGTTGGTGTGCCCACTGTACGCGAACCCGATGGACTGGCCATGTCGAGCCGCAATGAACGGCTCGACCACAGCGCGCGCAGAGCGGCCGTCGTGATCTCACAGGCGCTTGCTGCAGCGCAGGCTGAATACACCGCTGGTGAGCGGGATCATGACGCACTTGAGCGAAAGCTTCACAACACGCTCGCGCAAGAACCGGCACTCACCACAGAGTACGCACTGATCACAGACGCCAATACACTGCAGGCACCAGCATCTTCAAACGCCCCCCTTCGCGCCCTCATCGCCGCACACATCGGCGGCGTCCGTCTCATCGACAACATCCCACTCTAATTCTTTTCTCTGCGGCTCTGTGACGCTGTGGTAACTCCCGCAAAACAGCCTCAACCGCAGAGGCACAGAAGCACGGAGAAACCACAAGAGATTTGCCGTTGCAGTTGCTGTTGCTGTTGGTGTTGCAGTTGCACTTTACCAAGAAGTTGCAGTTCTCTGCGGCTCCGTGACTCTGCGGTAAAAAGCAGTTAAACAACCCGAAACACAGAGCCACAGAGCCACAGAGAAACCACAAACGATTTTGGAATTGCAGTTCACAAGAAGGTTGCAGTTCTCTGCGCCTCCGTGACTCTGCGGTAAAAACGGTCAGGGCCCCTGCACGCGTGT
>JAABRT010000143.1 GCA_011390805.1 Gemmatimonas sp.
CTCGTGAATCAGTGGTCCGACATCGGTGCCACTCACACGACCGTCGCCCAGCTTGAGCGCACGGGCGCGCTCCACCAGCCGCTCCACCAGTGCGTCATGAATACCGTCCTGCAGAATGAGACGACTGGTCGCGGTACAACGTTGCCCGGTGGTGCCGAACGCACCCCACAGCACGCCTTCCACGGCCAGCTCCAGGTCGCCGTCGTTGAGCACGATCTGCGCGTTCTTGCCGCCCATTTCAAGCGAGAGACGCTTGTGCATGCGACCGCACGTTTCACCCACGAAGCGACCCGTCTCGGTGCTGCCGGTGAATGAAATCACAGGCACGGCAGGATGTTCAACAATCGCTTTGCCCACCACTTCGCCCATGCCATGCACAAGCTGAATCACTTCGGGCGGCAATCCGGCTTCGAGCAGGATTTCCACGAACGCGTGCGCCGTGTGCGGGACATCTTCGGCCGGCTTGAACACGATCGAGTTTCCGCACACCAGCGCCGGAAACATTTTCCAGGTGGGAATAGCCAGCGGGAAGTTGAACGGCGTGACCAGGCCGGTCACACCAATGGGTCTCCGGAAACTCATCGCCCACTTGTTGCGCAGCTCACTGGGCACGGTGTGACCAAACAAACGCCGTCCTTCGGTGGCCGCGTAGTACGCCGTGTCGATCCCCTCCTGCACATCGCCACGTGTTTCGGCCAGCGGCTTGCCCATCTCACGCGTCATCAGATCTGCGAGCTCTTCCTTGCGCGTGGTCATGATGTCACCCACGCGTCGCAGCACATCGCCGCGCGCCGGCGCCGGCGTGCGCTTCCATTCGTCAAAACCGCGCTGCGCACTGGCCACCGCGCGCTGTACATCGTCCACGCCTGAGGCCGGAAAACGGCCAATCAAATCGCGCGTATCGGCCGGGTTGCGGTTTTCGAAATATTCGCCGGTTGACGGACTTACCCACGCGCCGCCAATAAAGTTTTTGAAGTCAGACATGAACTCGGTGGTGATGAGAAAAGAAGTCGGCCCGCCGTCGCCTTTCAGTCGCCTTTCAGACGCCGTCAGGCGCCGGCCGGCGCACCGGTCACTGGAGCGGGCGAAGCAGCGGGTGTTTCGGCCTGACACGTCCAACGCGCCGGCCGGTCAAAGCTCTCGTATGCATAGCCTACCCGCGGCAGCACTTCGCGCGCCACGAGTACCACGCCGGAAACAATCACCAGCAGCGACAACAGATGCGCCCGCCCCATTCGCTGTCGCCATGTACCAAAGGCGCTCCAGATGCCCACGAGCGCAACCAGCGATCCGGCTGACACGAGTCCCGCCAACGGCAATCCGCAGCGTGCAGCCCACGGCCAGAACCAGATTCCCACGCCGGCCACCACGGCGACCGTCAGCTTGCTGAACGCCCACCATTTGGCTTTGCGGTTGGAAGGCGCCACAGCCGCAGGCGCGGCACCACGCACCGGCGGCGCCGCGACACCACGTGGCATACCCGTACCCGGCGGCGCAGCGGGAGCCGCTGTCGGCAACAGCTCATCGTCGGATATCGACGCGAGTTGTTTGTCGATCTTGGCCAGCTCTTTGTCCCAGTCGCGCTGTGTCATGGAAGAATCATGGCGGTGTGAGCGGTGTCATGACAGCGTATGTCACGTTGGCGTTGATTCACGCGCCAACGCATAGCGCTCGATTTTTTTGTACAGGTTGGAGCGCGGCATTTCAAGCGCGCGCGCCGTCTCTGACACATTCCAGTCAAAGGCGCGCAGCTTGGCCAACAGGAACGCACGCTCGGCGGCGTCCTTGAACTCTTCAAAAGTACGACATTCGGTGAGTGAACCCAGCCCACCGGACTCCACCACACGCTTGCCTACCAGGCGATCCACGTCGCTGACCGCAATATTGGGCCCGGACGCGAGAATCACGAGACGCTCAACCGTGTTGCGCAGCTCGCGCACATTGCCCGCCCACTCAAGTTCCGACAACCGCGTGAGCGCTTCGTTGCTGATGCCACGCCTCGGCAATCCGTCGCGCTGCGCAAACTGTTGCAGGAAATACACCACCAACGGTTCAATATCCTCGCGCCGCTCACGCAGCGGCGGCACTTCGATGGGCACGACATTCAAACGGTAATACAAATCTTCACGGAAGCGCCCTTCTGCGATCTCGCGTTCCAGATCCTTGTTGGTGGCGGCGATCACACGCACCTGCACTTGCACCGGCTTGTTGCCACCAATGCGCGTGACCACGCCGTCCTGCAACACGCGCAGCACCTTGGCCTGCGCCGAGAGCGCCATATCGCCGATTTCATCGAGGAAGAGCGTGCCACCGTCGGCCTGCTCAAACTTTCCCGGCCGGTCGGCTACAGCGCCGGTAAACGAGCCCTTCATGTGACCGAACAGTTCGCTTTCAATGAGCTCCGACGGAATCGCAGCGCAGTTCACTTCCACAAACGGTTTGCGCGCCAGCGGTGAACCGCGATGCATGGCGCGCGCAACCAGTTCCTTGCCGGTGCCATTCTCGCCGGTAATCAGCACGCGCGAGGGCGTGGCGGCGACCTTGTCAATGCGTTCAAGCAACGCACGGATCACGTACGACTGTCCCACAATCTCGTAGCGTGATTCAATCGTCTCGCGCAGCCGCGAGTTCTCTTGCGACAGATCCGATTGAGTGAGCGCGTTGCGCAGCAGCAGCAGCACACGATCGGTGTCGAGCGGTTTCTCGAGAATGTCGTACGCGCCCAGCTGTGTGGCTTCCACCGCTGTCTGAATCGTGGCGTGTCCGCTGATCATCACGACAACGGCGTTGGGGTCGAACGCGCGCAAACGTGTCAGCACTTCGAGCCCGTCGATACCCGCCATCTTCACATCAAGAAATACCAGATGTGGTGCGAAGGCTTCGTAGGCGGCAATGCCCGACATGCCATCGCCGGCGGTTTGCACTTCGTATCCTTCGTACTCAAGCAGTTGCCCCAACGCCTGGCGAATGCCGGGTTCGTCGTCTACAACCAGAATGCGGCGTGTGCTCATCGATCCGTTGTCTGGGTTTCGGTGCGGTACACGGTGATACGTCCACGGGAGATTCGCACGTCCGCAACGGACGGCGGAAGGGTGACGGGGTAGCCGTCAGGTGAAATCAGCGAATCTGTAATCGCACCACGGCGTGTGAGCGACACGAGTTTCGGCACCAGCGGTCGGGGCACACTGAACTGACCCATGATGACCTCCCGGATTCTGAACTGGGCGCGTCGCTCGTCAATGAGGTCGAACGTGCCACCAATCACGATTGTATCGCGCCGGTCGAGCGCACCGGCGAGCGGTCCGAGCACCGATTCGCCCCCGAAATCCTCGAGCGGAATGTCGGCCTTTACGTACACCATGTCGTCAACCACGGTGACCATTGCACCACGGGCCGATTCCGGCAGCTGCCGCGCAAACGCCTCAACGAGAAAGGATGCGAGTTGTCCGGGTTCGAGCGTCACCATGCCCGGTCCCGACGGACTGGCGAGCTGGCGCAATTTGGTTTGCGCGGTTTGTGCCGCCGCCGCATCGATGGGTTGCCACACAGCGCGTGCGAGCGCCCGGGCGGGCGCGGTGCTCATGCCGTCGGGCTGTCGAGGCTCGAACGGGAGCCACGACACCACGGAGTCAGGGAGCGGGAGTTTTCCGCCGCTCCACCACCACCACCCAACCGCCAAGGCCACTATGAGGACCAGCGTGCCCAGCAATCGGCTCAACGAAGCCACCGGCAGGCGCTCCGCGTGGCGGGCCACACGGTTGTGGGGGTAGGCTGGGGCATCGCACAAAGTTAGCCGGACGCCGCCGCGCAAACGAGTGAGGCGAGGTACCCGGTATGGTGCAAAGCCACCGGCCGATCACGCGGTTGGCCGGCCACCAATACACGCGTGGCCCAGTCGTCACACCCGTGGCATGTTCGCGCAAAATCGCTCAAGGCGCCGCGCCAACGTCCGACACTGACACCAGACGTGCTGAGGAATGGAGTCTTCACACGCGTTGCCCTCCTGCAAATCCCATGGCCCCGCAGTCCGCCGTCGTACCCAGCGCCGCCGCAGAGCGCGATCCGATTGCCGATGCCCGCGCCCTCGTGGCGATGGCCGTGAATCTGGGCGGCCGCGCCAGGAACGCACACCGCCTCAGTCAGGTCACCGACCGCAAGGCATCGCTGTACGTGAACGCACTGGTCCGCCACGCCGCGCGACTGCTGCAGTCCACCGCCACCCACGACGTGCCCGTTCTGCACGCGTCGGCGCGCGGACCGGGCGGCAACGCGACGCACTATGTGATCCGCCACGATTCACTGATCGGACCGCCGGTGGGCCAGCGCTTCCTCGCCGTGGGATCGGACGCCCGACTGCGCTGCTGCGTGGTGTCGGCCGCCGACGGCTCTCGCATCTGGGCCGACTACGACGTGAGTTCCGCGCCGGACGACCTGCCGTTACGGGTCGTACTCGATGCATTGAGCGAGTTGATTTATCGCCTCGAGCAGGCCGTCACGCGACTGGAAGCCCAGCAGATAGCGCGCGAAGCACAACTCGAGGCAGACATCGCCAGCGCCAAATCACGCCTGAGCGGCATGACAGCCACCGGCCACACCCCCAAGCGCCAAGCCACCTCAGAGGAACCCGTAAGGCCCTGGACCAGGCACGTGCAACCCGTAGCCCCCGCAGCTCACGTTGCCCCCGTCGTT